>CAMNDY010000046.1 GCA_946535985.1 uncultured Treponema sp.
CTCCAACCTTCTTTGACTGGCTTGGCCTTGTCCTCGTATGCTTCGTTCTTCCAGCACTTTTGACCTGGGCCTTTGGCCTTTTGTTCCGTAAAATCGGCTGGATCCAAGATGGGGATCTGGCATTGGAATAGTATTAAACACATCAGATTGCATGAAAAAATAGCGCGAGCCGAATTCCGGATTGCAAAAAAAACTCTGAAGTGCTGCCGCGTGAGCGGCAACGTATATAGTTCCAAGGCACTTCAGCGTTTAGGCGGCTAGCCGCCGGTTTTTGCAAGACGGAATTCGGCGGAAGCTATTTTTTTTTCGCCATAGATATGTTATAATACTATTCTATGGAAGTATTTTTAGGTATTCCCGCAGCAGACGGTATTGGGATTGGCACTGCTTTTGTAATCCCCGATCCTGTAAAACGCGCAATTTCACAGCATCATATAAAAATTGATCAGCTCAATGACGGCTGGACCAGGTTTGAATATGCCGCCCAGAATGTCATTTTTGAGCTTTCTAATTATCTCGACTCCCTTTCGCGTACAGATCCAAAAGATAAAATCCAGCGTGAAGTTTTTGAAACTTACATACTCATGCTCGAAGATCCTGTTTTCTTAAAAGAAACCCGCGAATTTTACGAAAAAGAACTTTTTAATATAGAATACTCCCTCAATTTTAAAGCAGAAGAATATGCCCAGCGCCTGCGTCAGTCTGGTAACGAATACCTTTCTGAACGCGCCCAGGATATTACCGATGTTTTTGGACGCGTACTGGACGAAATGCTTGATATTCATCCTTTTGATATAAACAGTGTCCCGGACGGAGCTGTGATTTTTGCAAATGCGCTCAGTTCGTCTGACACAATCATTCTTTCTAAACGTAAAATTGCAGGACTTGCTTTAAGCGAAGGAGGAGTTTCTTCTCACGTAGTAATCCTTGCCCGCAACTATGGCATTCCAACAATTACAGGCCTTGAAGACATAAATAAAAAGGTCCACAACGGCGAAACTGTCATCATAGACGGAAGCTCTGCCGAAGTTCTTGTCAGCCCGGACATTACAACAATCAATGAATACAAAGCAAAAATCCGAGAGGAATACCAGCACAAACTTGAACTCAAAAAATATCTGAACAAGCCTGCTGTTACTCAGGACGGAACAAAGTTCGAGCTTTTTGCAAATATTGGTACGCCCGAAGAAGCAGAAATTGCAAAAGCAGAAGGCGCAGACGGAATTGGACTTTTCCGTACAGAATTCCTTTACATGAGCCAGAACGGAGCTTCTCTTAATGCAGCCGCCCGTTCCTTCAGTGAGCAGACCCAGTTCGAAGCATATAAACAGGTTCTTCAGACAATGGGAGACAAACCTGTTACAATCCGTACGCTTGATGCCGGTGGAGATAAATTAATTAATGCCGTAGACATGCCGAAATTTGACGAAAAAAATCCTCTCATGGGCTTACGTGCAATCCGCCTTAGCCTTGAATGTCCGAATGTATTTAAAACTCAGCTGCGAGCACTTTACCGTGCAAGTGTTTACGGAAACCTCCGCATTATGCTGCCCTTAATTTCCAGCGTTGAGCAGGTAAAAGAAGCACAGGCCCTTATTAAACAGGTAAAAGACGAGCTTACTGCCGAAAAAATTGATTTTAAAGCAGATACTCCGGTTGGAATTATGATTGAAACAGCAGCGGCCGCCCTTACAAGCGACTGTCTTGCAAAAATCAGTGACTTCTTTAGTCTTGGTACAAACGACCTTACCCAATATACACTTGGTGTTGACCGCGAAAATCAGCATGTTGCAGGCCTTTACAACGAGTTTAATCTTGCAGTACTGCGCCTTATCCAGACAACAATCACAGCAGCCGAAGCAGCAAATCTTCCTGTATCTGTTTGTGGTGAAATGGCAGGCAGACCAGACAGTATTATGGTTTTAGCAGGAATGGGAATCCGCAATTTGAGTATGAGCCCAAAAATGATTTCGAGCACAAAGGAATTATTAAGCCGCTTTACAATTGATGAGCTCAAAGCCATTTCTGATAACAGGCTGAATAAGATGTAGGAAATAACATGGCAAAAAAGAAAACAAAACCCGATTTTTCAAAACCAAAAGAAGAGCAGCAGACAAAGGACTCACAAAACGAATTTTCAAAAGAAGTTGAATACGAAGGTCTTCCTCTTGTTGTAATTGCAGGCCGTCCTAATGTTGGAAAATCAACCCTCTTCAACCGTTTTTTACACCGCCGCATTGCAATTACAAATGATCAACCTGGTGTAACCCGTGACCCTGTAGAAGCAACAGCTTTTTTAAACGACAAACCGGTTCACCTTGTAGACACCGGCGGCTATAAACTAACCCGCGACATTGGAACAAAAGAAGCAGAGCTTGATGATTATGTAGTTGAACGCTCGCTCGACATGATTGACCGTGCAGATGTTGTAGTTCTTCTTCTGGACGCTACAGAAATCACCGGCGAAGACGAAGAATTTATTCTTAAGATGCGCCCATATACAAAAAAACTCATTGCCGCAGTAAACAAAACAGAAGGTGGACGCAACGAAGCCGAAGCCTGGAACTATGCAAAATACGGCTTTGAAGAATTGATTTTTATTTCGGCAGAGCACGGCGACAGAATCTCTGAACTTACAGACATGATTGTAGACCGCTGTGATTTTAGCCAGGTTCGCGAGCTTTCTGCAGACCGCCCTATTAAAATTGCAATTATGGGAAAACCTAACACAGGTAAATCTACACTGTCAAACCGCCTGACCCACTCCGAAAAATCAATTGTATGTGATTATGCCGGTACAACACGTGATGTTGTAGAAGGAAACTTTTCTTACGCAGGCAAAGCCTTTCATGTTCTTGATACAGCAGGAATCCGCCGCAAGGCACGCGTTCACGATGATGTAGAATATTATTCTGTAAACCGTGCAATCAAAACCCTGGACGAATGCGATATAGTATTCCTTCTCATAGATGCCGTAGAAGGCCTTGCCGAACAGGATAAAAAAATCTGTTCTCTTGCCTTTGAACGGGGCCGGGGCATTATTTTTGTTTTGAACAAATGGGACTTGCGCGAAGATCAGGGCAACAAGGCTGTAAAAGCAGTCCGCGAATGGATAAACATAATGTTTGGCCAGATGGACTTTGCCCCAATACTTCCACTTTCGGCACTTGAAGGCAAAGGTATAAAAGATCTTCTTAATACAGCAATTAATATGTACGAGCAGCTCACAAGGAAAATTGGAACTGCCTCGCTCAACAATGCCCTGCAGGACTGGCTTGAACGCTACCCTCCTCCGGCAAGTAAAACTGCTCATTTCAAAATCCGCTATATGACACAGGCAAGCGTAAATCCTGTAAGCTTTGTGATTTTTGCAACCAGACCCGAAGTTGTTCCGGAACCATATGTAACCTATCTTAAAAACCGCATCCGCGAAGACTTAGGCTACGACCATATTCCTGTTCAGGTTGAATTTAAAGCAAGCCGCCAGAAATGGGAAGACAGGGGGCAAGCATGACTTATTCAATTGGCGAAGTTGAAGAATTAACCGGCATTAAAGCTCACGTTTTACGTTACTGGGAAGAAGTTATTCCAGGCTTTGCCCCGCAAAAGGATATGGGTGGAAGACGAACCTATACTCAGCGCGAAATTGAAATGATTTTCAGATTAAAGTATTTGATAAATGAAAAAAAGTTTACCGCCGAAGGTGCCGGACAGCAGTTGCTGGAAGAAGCACAGGCCCTCGAAGAAAATGCAGATTTAATCCGCCAGATTCACGAGGCCCGCACCGAGCTTTCTCAAATGTATCTTGCTCTTAAACATCAATCTCAAGCTTGCGGCCAGTCGGCTCATACTGATAGTAACGAACCCCGGCAGCATTCATAAGTCTTTTTGAAGCTTCAACCGACGGTGTTCCATTATATTTATTATCTGCATAAACAACAGTTTTAATTCCTGCCTGAATAATTGCCTTGGCACATTCATTACAAGGAAAAAGAGTTACATAAATCTTGCTGCCATCAAGAGAACCACCACGATAGTTTAAAATTGCATTAAGCTCGCTGTGACATACATAGGCATATTTTGTGTCCAGACTATCACCTTCGCGTGCCCAGGGAAATTCATCATCAGAGCAGCCGCGCGGAAAACCGTTGTAGCCCATAGAAAGAATCTTGTTATCCTGGCTTACAATACAGGCTCCAACCTGGCTGTTCGGGTCTTTTGAACGAAAGCCTGCAAGCTTTGCCACTCCCATAAAATATTCATCCCACGAAATATAATCGCTGCGTTTTGGTGTAATTACTGCCATATGATGTCTCCTTTTATCATCTTGTCATTATCGAGCTTGACCCGATAATCTATTCCAAAAATTTATCCTTTATTTTTTTTGTTTCTTCTTCTGTAAACTTAAGCTTCTGCTTAAAAAACTCATCCAGCGAACCATAATCCTTTTCCAGCTGGTTAAGCGAGGCCTTTATAAAATTAGGCTCTGCTAAAAAGTAATGCTTGATTTTATGTGCAAGCCTTGGATTTCCTCTTGTAAGCAAAAGTCCAACATAGGCCATGTTTGCCTTGAATAAAACTCTTTTGTTTGTAAGAAGATAATCGTTCATAACAGTAACTCTGTCAACTCCCAGAAAGGAAAGAAGCAGGGCTGCAACAACACCAGTCCTGTCTTTTCCTGCAGTACAATGAAATACAACAGAATACTTTTGTGGTGGCAGCGTAAGAATAAATGTAAGCACTTTTATGACGTTATCAAGATTTTTTCCGGTTACCATCTTCACATAAAGATCTTCCATTTTTGGCATCATTATGAGGGTTTTAAAACTGCGCACCCTTTTTTCGTGGCTTATGCCTGCCACCTCTTCATCAAAAATCGGCATATGAAGAATCTCAACACCATCAATTTTCATGTCCGGTTTTTCGAGGAGCTCCTTTTGAGTTCGTAAATCTATAATTGTCTTAAGATTATATTTTTCTTTTAAAATTTTTATTCCAAATAAGGTAGGCGCAAACAAGGTTGTCCCCCTTATAAGCATATGCGGCCTTAAAACTCTTCCCTCTGTAGTAGTAATTCCTCCAAGATCTCGGTAGTTTTTTACATTCCTGAGCTTGATAATTTCCATACATTCCTATTATAGCATAGAATTTTTTATCTATACAAGATTTTAAACTTGACATGTGCTGCTTGTGGCGTTATATTGTGCATATACAATATACACAAGTTTTGCAAATTAATATGAGAGGTGCTTATGAATTTGATTGAGATTCGTGGATTATGCAAAAACTTTGATACCTTCAAGCTTCAGAATGTTGATATTACTCTGGAAGAAGGTTTTATTATGGGTTTTATCGGTCGTAACGGAGCCGGTAAATCTACAACCTTAAAGACAACACTTAACCTCATGAACAATGACGGTGGAAGTGTAAAGCTCTGCGGGCTTGAAATGCCAAAGGATGAAATCGAAATTAAAAATCAGGTTGGATATGTATTCGGCGGTGTTGATTTTTATCCAGAAGCAAAAATCGGCCGGATTACTGATGTTACAAAATCTTTTTATAAGGAATGGAATGAAAGCCTTTATAAAGAACTTTGCGACCGTTTCGAAATTGATCAGAATAAAAAATTCAAGCAGCTCAGTGCCGGCATGAAGGTAAAATATTCTCTTGCAATTGCAATGAGCCATAATCCAAAGCTTTTGATTCTTGATGAACCAACAAGCGGACTTGACCCTGCTGCCCGCGATGATCTTGTTCTTTTGTTCCAGGAATTCATTGAAGACGGAAAGCATTCGATTCTCTTTTCCACCCATATCACAAGCGACCTTGAAAAATGTGCCGACTATATTACATACATCAAGCAGGGCCAGATTCTTGCAAGTGCCGACAAAGATTCCTTCAGGCAGTCATACATCAGTGTTGCAGGAAAGAAAGAACAGCTTACAGCAGAAGTTCAGCCAAAAATCATAGGCCTGCATGAACATCAGCTTGGTTTTGAAGGCCTTATGAAATCTGAAGATAAAGAGCTTGCAAGTGCGGGCGGTTTTGAAATTGGCGAACCAAGTCTCGAAGATATTATGATTCATATTGAGCGACGATAAAAGAAAGCGGTGGTTGAGCTTGTCGAAACCACTTTTAAGGAGATACTTATGAAATCACAGACACTTAAACTTTTGAAAAAAGAAATCGTTCTTGGAAATACAATGCAAACAATAATCTGGTCAATCTGCTGTTTTGGCATGTATTTTATTCCAAGCTATCCATCTTATGTAGGACCTTTTTATATTACCCTTTGCATTATGATGACTTTTGCTCTTAATCAGTCTTCGCATGATATTTTGTATACAGTACTTCTTCCTGTCCGCAAAATCGATACAGTAAAGGCTAGATTTTTATATTGCGGATTAATTGAACTTATCTCTCTTGTGCTTGCAGTTATTCCGGCCCTCATCAGGATTTTTGCTTCCTTCCCACAAAATCAGGCAGGAATTAATACAAGCATTGCTTACTTTGGATTACAGCTGATTGTATATTCAGTTTTCAATCTGATTTTCCTTGGAAACGTTTATAAAAATCCTCTCAAGCCGGGACTCAGATATATGGCTGCCGCAATTGCTTATTTTGCAGCATACGCTCTTTGTGAGCTTCCTGTATGGATGTATTTTGGTGCCAGAGGAAAGCTTGCCGAAGGAACTATTACCGAGTTGCCAAAGCTTGCACAGATTGGACAGATGCTTACAGATATTTCGGGCCAGTTCCTTAAGAGCCAGTGCCTTATACTTCTTGCCGGCATTCTGATTTTTGGTGCAGTATGGTATTTGACTTTTACCAGAGCCGCCCGCCAGTTTGAAAAATACGATTTGTAAGAGATTGCCGGGTCAAGCCCGACAATGACACAAAAAGATGGATATAGTGTTATCTCAAAAAACTGACAAACCAATATATACTCAAATCTACGAGCAGATTTCGAACCAGATACTAACTGGTGAGATTTCTGCCGGAGAAAAACTGCCTCCAATCAGGGCTGTAGCGGTGAATCTTCGCATAAGCGTAATTCCTGTAAAACAGGCCTGGGAACAGTTGGAACGCGAAGGCTTTATTTCAACAGCAGCAGGGCGCGGAACTTTTGTAAATAATCTTGAGAATCACGAAATCTCGGGTAAAAGAAATGCTGCGGCAGAAGAAATCCTTACAAAAGCAACAGATGCCTGCCGCGAGATGGGCCTTGGGCTCGAAGAAATAATTGAGATTATTAAAAGAAATTTCTAAAAAATTTGTGGACCCTGAGCCTGTCGAAGGGCTGCACAAAATCAATCAACAATCAGCGATTTAAAGAAATTACATTCTTCGTCATTGCAAACAACAGCTTGTGGAAGTCTTGGATCGCAGTGGAATACATGCCACAACGGCATCTGGTCATCACCGTAACAATGATATTCGTATTTAACTCCAGCGTCTTCAAGAGCCTTTGTCATAAGAGGTGCCTGCGAATAAAGAAAATCCCCTTTACAAGTCATAACAAAGGCTGGAGGAAAATCCTTTGTTACATGAGCGCTGGCATTGAGCATTAAAAGAGAATCTTTATTTACACCACCAGGCAGCATGGCTTCAAGCAGCATAGGCATAAGAGGATTTGTTTCAAGAGCCGGATCCATATCATACTTACCGCAGTTGAGCGCAACCCCACGCAGCACAAGAGGCTTGTCTTTTATAAAAGAATAAGTTTTTTTATATTCCGGGTTTGTAATTGCCGAAGCATAAAGAGCCAGAAGATGTCCGCCTGCAGAATCTCCTACAGCAAAAACATTATTTAAGTCAAAGCCATATTCGTCTGCATTGTTGCAAATCCACTGAAAGACATTTTCTGTATCTTCTATGGCAGAAGGAAATGCAGTTTCGGGGGCAAGTCTGTAAGAAAAATTTACAACCGCAAAGCCGCGCTGGGCCAGTTTTAAGGTGTACCACTGGTAAACATCCTTATTGCCATAAACCCAGGCGCCACCATGTACACTTACAATAACCGGAAGCTTTTCTGATTTTTGATTTGCGGCAGGTCTGTAAACATCAAGCATCTGCCATTTTTTAAACTTTGTGTCGGGCCCGTAAACAATATCATCAAACCTGATTACATCTGCAGGAGTTGTCTGCCCCGCATCCCGCTTCTTATCCCCACGACCAAAGTCTCTCCGTGTTTTCCAAGCCGCAAATTTGTGAATAAGCTTTGTCATTACACTCTCCATTGAGTTTGATATTCTTCTATTTTAACACAAATTACAGATTTTGGAAGTTTTTTTTTGGAGGTGGGGGATGGGCTGCATCTGTACAAAACATCTGCATGCACGCGGATAGGCAGGGTGAATAGGCTTTCGCGTGTTTATACTGCAGCACACCTCTTTAGCGTACACGCGGAAGTTGGGCCAGGGGCTGTTTTCGCGTGTACTGGATGTAACTATAGGCTCTTTCGTGCACGCAGATTGGCTGGTTGAGCTAGGTTTCGCGTGTATTTACAGCTGCACATTCCTTAGGCGTACACGCGGAAGTGGAATCTGGGGCCGGGGTCGCGTGTATTGGAGGCAGTGTACAATCTTGGCATACACGCGATTTGTCGACCTGGATAAGATTTCGCGTGCACTGGCAGCAACTAAAGGCTATTGCGTGCACGCGGATATTGCTTTGGAACAAAGTTTTGCGTGTATGCAGAGCCCCTCAAGCTTATGGCTTGCACGCGAATGAGCTGGTTAGAGAGTTTTTGGCGTGCACCAAAGCAACCAACTCCTTCGGCTTACACGCGGATATTAATCCAGGAGCAAGTTTCGCGTGTAAGCAAGAATCCCGGGCCCTAATTAAAAAGTTATTTGCCATGAAAGGCTCAAGGAGAATTTTGAAAAGGAAAATCTAGATGTTTCATCAGCCAGAATATTTTCTATCTGGAACCAGCCATAATAAAAATCACCGTTAATAGTTGAGCAAAAAGAATAATCTGCAGATAAACTAAGCTGATTTCGCTTGTTTATAGAGTATCCCGCCGCAGCATACAATTCCATTGTTTTAAAATATGCCCTTTGTACCAGTTGATAAAAAGTTCCTTCCTCTTTATTCAGATGATGATCTATTGAAAGAATGTAAGTATAAGGTGATATAAGAAATCCTGCATTTACCTGAATATTCTTAACAAGAGCAGAAAACTCCACTCCACAAAAAATAACTGTGATATTATTCGTAAGATCTATACCGTACTTTTTTACTTTTTTTGCATATTCACTATCCCAAGAATAATCGCGGTCAAGATGAGTATGACCTCTGTCACCACACCAACCTATCGTATTTTTAGCTTCAAGTTTTATAAAGGAATTTGTTATGTTCACAAGAGGGGATATATTAAAATGAAAATCCTTGTTTGCCGTTGCCAAATCCCAGTTACGACTGATTTCAAAATTATATTTTATACCAAGAACAGCATCTATGCCTGAATTAATAAAAAGATCACTTTTAGAAAGATTGGTTTTAATACCTGCCGTTCTCCAATCACTATCATACATCTTGCCGCATTCTAAAGGTAAGGGAAATGCTGCAGAACAAAAAATGTCCAGATTTTTAATCTGTAAATCTCCAGCAACCCCAAGCTTAAAAAGATAATCTGCTTCCCATTCAAGTCTACTGTTTTCTTTATGTAAAACATCATCTATAATACTATACTCAAGTTTTTGCTTACAGTAATATGAATCGATTTGAGTCCTGAACAGAATTTTGTCATTTTTCTCAGAGCTATAAACATTCTGAAAACAAGTTGAGGCAATTAATAAAATTACAAAAATAAAAAGTCGATTTTTCATAAAAAAAGCTGCCTTTTGGCAAGTACCAAAAGACAGCTTATAAATTAGCTCAAAGAATCTGATTATTCAGCATCTTCTGCTTCGAGATATGTACCGATTACGTTCCAAGAACCTTTGAGTTCTGTGTTTGCAGCAACCTGAGCATAGAAGGCAATCTTATTCTGTGGCTGTTTACCTTCGTCACAAGCGTCAAATTCTGTTCCAGCTTTTTCTTTTGTGTTACCACTCTTGATAACAGCTGATGATACAAAGTTTCCTTCTGCAAAATCATAAGCCTTTGCAATATCATCATCAATGTTCAAGATCTTCCAGTCAAAAGAACCATCGGTCAAAGCTTTATAATAAACATAAACAGAATATTTTCCATCAGCATCAGCAGCAGGGAAAGTAATATTGTTGGCTTTGGCCAATTTAACAATTTCAACCTCTTTTGCAGGATTTTCGGTAAGCTCTGTTCCAAAATTGTATGCCTGAATATCTGTTACATTTGTAAACTTAGATACATAAAAGTTTGAAACATCAGAACGTGGATTCAAACCTATACAATAAAAATCAACAGCACCCTTTACATCCTTTCCTTCTGCATCCTTGGTGTTCTTAAGATCAAAAATAATACCCATTTTACTTGTGCTTACATTATTTGAATCAAATGTTACCTTTACAAGACCTCCCGCATGTTTTAATGTAGTTGCCTTATATGCACGATAAGCATCTGCTGTCTCATTGTTGTATGAAACTTTATACTTTTTACCACTTCCTTTAATTGCACCTGCTTCATCATTCTTATTAAGCAAGCCATCACAACTTACCAAAGAAAGAATTGTTGCAGCAGCAACTAAACCGAACATAATTTTTTTTACCATTTTCATAGCAAATCTCCATTATTGGACTTGTGCCAAGGAAACAAAACTCGCCCCATTTGCATCCAAGTCCATTAAAAAGTTTTCCCCGCCCAAACCAGGCAGGCCTCCTGTTCAAATAAAACGGTCGTTTTTTTTAAACAGTAAGTTAACTATAAATCTCAAAATGAATTTTTTCAAGCAAAAAGTGCAAAATTTTGCATAATTTTCATAATATTTCCACTCCCCTGAAATTCCTGATTTTTCAATGTTTTCAGGCCTTTTTCTGTTTTTTGCACATATCAAAGCCAGGATTTCATAAAAAATCCCGATTTTAACTATTAAATATTCCTTTTAAAAAAAACGACCGTTTTTTTTAAACAATCCTGTTCGTATGAATGGGAAAGTAAATACTTTTTTTGGCCCTTTTAGAAAAGGCATTACAAGGAGAAGTTACTATGAAAATGGTAAAGAAGGTTATGTTAGGAATAACAGCAGCTGCTGTTGCTCTGGCTTTGGTATCTTGTACTGGAATCACAGCTGGAGGTGCTCCTGATTCTGTAAACGGAGAAATCATAAAAGGAACTACAACAAAAGCTTATCTTGGTGAAAAAGATGGTGACGGCTATACAAATGAAGATGTCAATAATACAGCCCGTGAAATGCAATTGTTTGCTACAAAACACTATGGCGCATTTGCCGCATTAACTCTCGAAAATGAAACAGCTACTTCCAAAAATGGACAGCTCGGATATGTTTTCAACTTCACAACTAATGAAGATAAAACAGTAAATTTTGTTACAATAGGTTTCAGAAATAATCAAGGTAAATCTGATTCTTATGTCAGCCAATTCTATAACATTAAGAAAACTGAATTTTCTAAAACAAACTTTGGTGTAGATGATTCCGTAAATGCAAATGCAGTTATAATAAAACCAACAGCTGCAAAAGCACTTACCGCTGAAGCTGTTGCAGCAATTAAAGGCAACGGAGTTCCTACAGAGATTCAGATTGAAGATTTCTTTGATCTTGGAACATGGGCAAATATCAGTGACGGAACTGCAACAATTGGTATAAAAGTTACAGCAGAAGATGATGGTTCTTATTCAGTAGAATATTTTGACAACGGCTCTATTGATGAAAAATTCAAATTAAAGAAAGACGCCACTGCTAAAACAACAAAAAAAGTTTCTGCTGCAATCGCTGGTAACGGAAAAAAGACTCAGACTCAGTTGGGTTGTTATGCTGCAATTTATGCAAAGCAGACTCTCAAAGGTTTCTGGAGATTCTCTTCAATTGTTGGTGAAGATATTCCTGAAGAAGGATTTGAAGACTAATTTGTAAATCCAAAGTAATTAAAGGTTGCTCTGAAAAGGGCAGCCTTTTTTTTGCTCAAAATAATCCATGAAAAAATCATTTCTTTTATTAATCATTCATCTGGGTTTTCTTTTTCCTTTGGCAGCCCAAATTAATTTTTCAATAGAACCAATTATCTCTTCCTCTTTGGGAAAATATGATGAATATGTTCTTTCTTTTTCGGGAAAAGGTATGGTTAGTAAACTGGAATGGCAGGAATTACCTTTATTCAAGATCGGAACAGCAGCAGAGCTTTCTATAAATTCTTTTCTTATAAATGCTGATTTTTTTTATGGTCTACCTTTTAACTGTGGGAAAATGTTTGATTCTGACTGGAACGACTATGGTTTAAAGACAACATATTCCATAAGCAATAACTATGCAAAGAGAAACTATAGTTTTTCATTATCAGCCGGATATAAATTTGAATTAGTTAAAATTACACTTGTACCACAAATATCATTTGAATATGTTTATGATTTTTTTCAAACAAACGAAGGGCATGGCTGGTATGGAAGTGAAAAGTATAGTAAAACAGGAGTTGATGTTAGCTGGGATAGTCCGGATGCCAGATATTATAAAAAGCTTTCAAGAATCAGCCTTTCCCGTAAAAACTGGTATTTTTTTTCCGGTATAAATATTTTTATACCTATGAGTGACAAGTTCCTAGTTCATGCTGGTTCTTTTATTGCACCCTTTGCATACACTTATAATTCCGACTATCACTACGATGACAACGGAAAAAATCAAGATTTTTATCTAAAGTCTAGCCAGAATATGTTATTTTCAAGATTCAAAGAAAGCCTGGGCTTCAGATATAAAATCAATCAAAAAATTTCCGCTTCTTTTACTACCAATATAATATTTGGTGATATTCAGAAGGGGATACTTGAAGGATGGGAACAATACGCAGGAACTGATGTTTTTCTAGCCGATATGCGATTTGGCATTAAAATTATTTTCTAAGAAATCCATAAGACCTATTATACTTTTCTACTCCAAAAACACCTCTATCAACCGTTCAACATGTTTTGTGTCTAAGGGAGTGGCAGCGGTTTCAAAGGTTAAGATAAGATTCTGTCCCGGGAATATTCCTTTTTTGGAATATTCAGCAAGTTTGCGGGTCAAATGCGAAGTGTATTCGGGGTCGTCCATCAGGCCACAGTGCTCCCAATAAATTTCCCGGCGAGTGCGTTTATTTAAGCAGAGAAAATCAGGATATACAGTAAGTCCATTTTTTAGCTCAAGCGGATATTCATAATAATAGGGCACCTTTTTGGTATACAAAAGATTTGCTATTATGACTTCTGACTTGGAACGGACTGACTCATTTTTAAAAGTTCGCAGAGATCCATCTGGCTGATCTTTTTTGGGCTCAAAAGTTCGCGATTTCCATTGATTCAAAAAGGACTGGTCATCTATAAAAACAGGTTTTACGAGCTGTTTACGCGCTTGGGGCAGCGACAAAAAGCATTGTTCTAATTGTTTGGGATTATATTGAGCGATAAACTGTTTTATGGTTTTTGTGTTTTGCAGGAGAAGAGGCAGGAGTTTTTTGAAATAATCTCTTTGCGCAATTTTATGAGCTTCCTGGATATTTTTTTTGGCAATATATGTGCGTTTCCTGTTTTTTTCTGCATAAAACTGATAGTTCCGGCCCTTTTTGCAAATCCGCAGATTTTCTTTTGGAGCGGTCTTCAAGAAAATCTGGATTTTGTTTGTAATTGTCATTAAATCTGAAAGTGTTTGTTTGATCTGGTCCATAAAAACTCCTTTTTATTTGATTTGTGCCGGCCTTTTTGCACGCGGCTGGTGGTTTGGGTTGGCATTTCGCGTGTATGCAATACAGCTTACTTTCTTTGCATGCACGCGATTTTGTGTCCTGGGGGCCATTTCGCGTGTACGCAATAGAACATCTCTACATACCAAGCACGCAGTTAGCGGGCAGGGAAGGTCTTTTGCGTGTACGCAATGCTGTCGCCGGGGTTTGCATGCACGCGAAACTATTCCCGGGCTAGCATTTCGCGTGTACGTAATGCTACGTCTTTTCTTTGCATACATGCGCTTCTATACCTATACTGACATTTCGCGTGCACGCAATAGTCTCTCGTTGTTTTGCATGCACGCGGTTTTATATCCAGAGAGCCTTTTCGCGTGTTTGCAATACATTCTAGCAACTTCCAGTGCACGCGAGCATGTGTCCAAACCGAGGTTTCGCGTGTACGCAAATCTTCACGGGCACATCTTGTACACGCGTACTTTTCTCCAGGAGCTCATTCCGCGTGTACGCAAAGCCCAACCACAGACGGCAAATAAAAACCACATATATAATATGTCAAAAAAAATCGACTTATTACAAAAATTTGAGAAAAAAAATAGAAAAATCTGGATTTTTTAATAAAAAAGATTCAAAAAAGAAGAGAATCGGCCCTAAAAGAACTCACACGGAAATAAGCAGCCAACCGACTACCAGGATCTCACCCTACCACAAACCATTCGCACAATGAGCAGTGGCATGCCTTGCACGAAATTGTACAAAGCAGCCACATTCGGCACAGGTCATACCATTTAGCAAACGGGGACAAGCCCCGCAAATAGAAAGGCGGCGGGCCAGTTCAACCTCACCGCAGAAGTCGGCAACAGGTTCTGCTGCAGCCATTTCTTCTACCAACTCCGGAGTCATTTCCATTGAGGCAAGGTCTTTTTTATTTTCACAGACAGGACATGGGTCAGGCATAAATACAACAGGCAGCGGGGCCCTTCGACAGGCTCAGGGACCCCGCTTCGGGCATTATTTCTTAATAGACAATGTCACCACACTTCTTGCAGGCATCTTCACAGTAACTTCATTACCATTAACTTCAACCTTGCACTTCTTCTCTACAACCTCATTTGGCTTGTCAAAGGTGTTCATGCTGTTCATAAGCTTACCGGCAAGGACGAGGCCTTCTGCCCCACCAATAGTCTTCAAACCATCAAGCTTAACAGTAACAGAACGAGCCTTGTTCAGATCAGCATTTGTCAAAGTAACAGTGTAGTCACCCTTCTTGTGAGAAGCAGAAGCTGTAACTGCATCAACCTTAGCATCGTCAATTCCAATAGTCTCGGTAGAAACAAAGCTTGCAAGATGAGTTGCATCCATGTGGTTCTTGAACATGTGGAATACATACCAGGTTGGAGTCTTAATCATCTTAGCGCCCTCAGTCAAAACAGGAGACTGAAGAACATTTACAGCCTGAGCAATATTTGCAATGCGCACACGGTCGCAGTGATTATTAAAGATATTCAAAGTAATACCGGCAGCCAAAGCATCGCGCACAGTATTCTGCTGATACAAGAAACCAGGATTTGTTCCCTTTTCAACAGCGTGCCAGGTTCCCCATTCATCAACAACAAGAGCAACCCGTTTTTCAGGGTCATACTTATCCATAATCTTACCGTGAGTTTCAACAAGATGCTCCATCCAGCTGGCCTTGTTCAAACACAAATACCAGCGTTTCTCATCAAACTCGGCAGCAGGAGTACGACTGTTCCAGTCCGGTTCAACAGTGTAATAATGAAGCGAAAGCCCATCCATATACTGAGCCGCATTTTTCATCAAAACATCAGTCCAGTTAAAATCCCCCGCATTAGGACCGCAGGCAATCTTAAAAATCTTATCAGGACCATACTGGCGCACATAAGTCTGGTAACGGCGATACAAGTCTGCATAATACTCAGGGCGCATGTTTCCACCGCAACCCCAGTTTTCATTACCAACACAAAAAAGCGGAAGCTTCCAGGGCTCCTTGTGCCCATTAGCCTCACGCAGCTTACTCATAGGAGACTCGCCGCCAAAGGTAATATATTCAACCCATTCAGACATTTCCTGAACAGTGCCGGAACCAACATTTCCGTTTACATAAGGCTTACAGCCAAGAGCTTCGCAGAGTCCAAAGAACTCATGGGTACCAAAGCTGTTATCTTCTACTACTCCGCCCCAGTGAGTATTAATCATCTTTTTACGGGTTTCGTAAGGACCAATACCATCGCGCCAGTGATACTCATCGGCAAAACATCCGCCCGGCCAGCGCAGATTAGGAATATCAATCTCTTTAAAAGCCTCTACAACATCCTTGCGGTAGCCGTTGATATTAGGAATCTTAGAATCCTTACCAACCCAAAAGCCTCCATAAATACATCGTCCAAGATGCTCGCTAAAGTGCCCGTAAATATCGCGGTTAATTTTATCTCCGTCGCGGTTACAGTTTACAAGAACATAATCCATAAAAATCCTCCAGAAACGCCACACTGCCAATTTGCAAGTTAAACGTTTTACTCAATTTCCATTATAACAGATATTATAAAAATTGCGAGAGATTTTTTTTGTATGAATGTATTTATTTATTGAATGAAAAAAGAAGGAGGGGGAAGCCTCCCCCTCGCGCCAGCCATGGTGGTTTCGCCAAGCTCAACCACCACGTCTTCTGCTACCCCCTCACCTAAGGGCGCTGCGCCCCTTAAAAACCCCGCCGCCCGCAACGCCTGCTTACACTTTAATCTGACTCAAAACTTGCCCAATAGGTTCATGAATAACCAAATCAGCATAATCATCCTTTGAAGTAGCAGATTTATTCAACAGAACCAGATTTTTTCCATGAAAATAATCAACAAAAGATGCAGCCGGATAAACAATAAGCGAGGTGCCGCCAATAATAAGAGTGTCTGCGGCGGCAATTGCATTTACTGCACCACGGATTACATCGTCGTTCAAGCCCTCTTCGTATAAAACAACATCCGGCTTTACAAGGGCACCACACTTTGTACAGTGAGGAAGTTTGTCGGGAGCATTTTCGCTTTCGGCAATAAATTTGTCGTCGTAAAACTGGCCGCAGCCGGTACAATAGTTGCGCAGAGTACTTCCGTGAAGCTCGTAAACAACCTTGCTGCCGGCCTTCTGGTGCAGTCCGTCAATATTCTGGGTAACAACAGCTTTGAGTTTTCCGGCGGCTTCTAATTCTGCAAGCTTGTAGTGAGCGGCATTTGGTTCAAAGCCGGTAGGAAGCAGCTTAGCACGATAAAATCTGTAAAACTCTACCGGGTCATGCATATAAAAAGAATGACTTATGATTGTCTCCGGCGGATACTTCCACTGCTGGTTGTAAAGGCCGTCTACACTGCGAAAGTCCGGAATGCCTGATTCGGTAGAAACTCCGGCGCCTCCAAAAAAGACGATGTTGGAAGATTCGTCGATTATTTTCTGGAGTTGGGCGATTTTTTCGTTCATATGTGCCTCCTGTAAGAGAGATTGTCGGGTCAAGCCCGGGAATGACAAAGTCGTTGTGTCATTGTCGGGCTTGACCCGACAATCTTACTTCAAACACGTTCTATCCAAACGATCAAAACCATCAGTTAATTCTTTGGCAATCTTCACGAGTTTTTCAAGATCCCCTTTGCGGCCACCTTCAATATTCAGCGGCATAACAGGGTCGTGCAGACTCAAGCGCAAAAGCATCCACCCCTGGACATCGTCCCCCTTAAAGGAAAGACGAACGCCTTCATAAGACTGAGGCATTTCGTAACCTGCAGCAGCGGCACGTTTTTTAAACTCCCCAAGAACCTTCTGACCGTATTCCTTAAAATCATCCCCTGCAATCTTAAAGCGGTACTCGCCTTCTTCAACAAGAGGAGGAAGCTTTTCTATTAAACTGTCCAGCTTTTTACCTGTGCTTGCAGCCTGTGCCAGAGCAATTACAAGCTTAACTGCAAGGAAGGCTCCATCATCAAGGAAGTAGTTATCTTTAAGGGCTCCGTGACCAGAAGTTTCCATAGCAAGAGGAGCAACTGTTCCTGCGGCATTGAGTTCCTTTTGTTTATTGATAACATTTTTATAACCACGCATGTAGCAAAGATGCTTAAGACCAAGAACATCCTGCAAAAAGTATGTAAGACGGTCACTTGTTACGCTATCGGTAATAATTGTGCTACCAGGATATTCAGGAGCCAGAATTGCAGCAATCATAGCAATAATAGAATCGCGGTTTACTTCACTGCCATCGCTAAGAACTGCGCTCATGCGGTCAACGTCTGTATCAAAAATCAGGCCAAGATCTGCCTTATTGTTCAAAACAGCATTGCGGATTGCTTCCATAGCCTGCTTATTTTCCGGGTTTGGAATATGATTAGGGAACATGCCATCCGGTTCAAGAAACTGGCTGCCTGTAGTGTCGGCACCAAGTGGCTGCAGGATTTTATCTACAAAGAAACCGCTGGCTCCGTTTCCACTGTCTACAACAATGTGAAGACCAGTCAAAGGCTTGTCTCCTTTACCAAGACCCGTAAGAGCAGAGGCAATTTTACCCCGAAGATAATCGCCATAAATGCCAAGCAAATCAAAGGTTGGAACCTTTTTTACAGCGGCAGCATTCATTGTATTTT
>CAMNDY010000047.1 GCA_946535985.1 uncultured Treponema sp.
GATACAGCAAGTCCTGATGCATCGTCTCCGGCGCGATTGATGCGTTCACCAGATGAGAGCTTCTCCATGTTCTTCATGATTGAATCATTAGAAATGTTCAATACACGATCTGTATAGAGCGAGCTCATATTGTGATTAATAATCATAGTTGTGCCCTCCATGTTTACTTAAATAAAAACTTCGTGTTTTTATCCTGCAGGTGAAGGCTAATCTGGTTCTGCGCCCCCAGGTTAGTTTCAGACCCATACAGCAGGAACAGACGCACTTCGTAAAGTAAACCGCCTGTTTCTGCTGTCACCATGCAAACACTCAGGCACTATTTCAAAGAACAATACGCACTGAAATTACGTAATTATACACTATTTTTGGCCTTTTGTTAAGAAAAATAATTAAGAAAAAGCCGCCAATCGGAAAAAATAGAGAAGGGGAGCCGATAATTCCTTACCGCTCCCACCTTCCTATTTTATTAATCTAAGATAGAAAACTATCTCAAAAGACTAAGAACATTCTGAGACTGTGAGTTAGCCTGAGCCAACATTGCAGTTCCAGCCTGCTGAAGTACAGAGTTCTTTGTGAACTCTACCATCTGAGAAGCCATGTTAGCATCACGAATACGAGATTCTGAAGCCTGGAGGTTTTCTGCAGATACGTTCAAGCCCTTAACTGTGAGCTCAAGACGGTTCTGGTAAGCACCAAGGTCTGCACGCTGCTTGTTGATCTTTTTGAGTGCTTCATCGATTGTTCCGATTGCACGGTTGGCATCTTCCGGTGTTGCAAGAGAGAGCTTAGCTTCGGTACCAATTTCGCGTACTCCAAGAGCAGTAGCAGACATTGTTCCGATATAAACCTGTGTTCTCTGATCCATGTTAGCACCAATGTGGAACCACATAGAACCTGTTACAACATTTTCTCCTGTTGGCTGAGCAAAGCGTCCTGTAAGCATGTTCATACCGTTGAACTGAGCTGAACTTGCAATGCGGTCAACTTCCGATACAAGTGCAGAAATTTCAACCTGAATCTGCATACGATCTTCATCAGAATAAATTCCGTTTGAAGACTGAACAGCTAACTCACGAATACGCTGCATAAGGTCAGTTGTTTCCTGAAGGTAACCTTCTGTTGTCTGGATAAAGCTGATTCCGTTCTGAGCGTTCTGAGCGGCCTGATTCAAACCTCTGATCTGGCTGCGCATCTTTTCAGATACTGCGAGACCTGAAGCATCATCTCCGGCACGGTTAATTCTCATACCTGAAGAGAGTTTCTCCATGTCTTTGTCGAGACTGAGCCCTGTAATTCCGAGCTGACGATTGGCAAACATTGCCGACATGTTGTGGTTGATAACCATAGTATTCCTCCTTGGAATGTGTAGCAGAAGAATCCTTTCTTCTGATTGTTGGAAAGATGCAAAAATGTGCAAATGTTTACAAGGCTACATCTACACATCTTTGCTTAAACTGCCTGAATGCTGCTTCTACGAAGTCGAAACACCCATGGCGGTTCATATTAATTTTCGTCAGTATAAGAAAAAAACTTTAGAGAAAAATTTAAAAAAATGTGAAGAATTATTAAAAATTTTTAGATTTTATAAAACAATATGCAATTTAATAGATTTAAGCACTCACGTGCCATGGTTCTCGTGTCTGCGGCTGAGCTGGGTTGTGTAGAAATCCTGCGGTTTACTTCGTAAATCCTCGGATTTCTTCTATGACCGGTCCCCACTCAGGAGCAGCCCCGAGCTCCATGGCACTCCGTGCTTAAATAAGTTGAATTCCCTTTGATAAATTTTTCTTTTCTTTTTTATTATTAGGAAATCAAATGAGACCGTCATGGGTGTTTCGTTCGTTTTGCCGAGTTTATAAAGATTCTATGATTTTTTGAATGGCACGGACGGCTTTTCCGCGATGGGAAATGGCGTTTTTTTCGTCGGCGGTGAGTTGGGCTACTGTTTTATTGTATTCTGGTAAGAATACTATTGGGTCATAGCCAAAGCCGCCTGAACCGGCCTGTTTGTTGATATCATCAATAAGGCTGCCTTCAAAAGTTTCCTGGGCCACAAAAAGTCTGTCGGGGCCGCAGTATAAAACCATGGCGCAGGTGTAGTGGCAGGAGCGGGGACCGTGTAAATATGGCATTTTTGGTAAAGTGCTGTCTTTTATGGCTTTATTTGTCTGTTCAATAAGAAAAACATTCTGTTCTTCCTGGGAGATTTTTGTTCCGTCCGGTTTTCCCTGCATAAAGTCTGGGCCGGCATAGCGTGAAGAATAAATACCTGGTGATCCTCCCAATGCGTCAACACAGATGCCTGAATCGTCCGCAATCACCGGATAGTGTACTATATCATATAAGGCCTTTGCTTTTATAAGGCTGTTTTCATAAAAAGTTATTCCCGTTTCTTCTGGATCAAAATCAATATTTTCATCCGACGGAATAATAATTTCATGGCCCTGAAAAAGTTCGACCATTTCTCTTTTTTTGTTTTTATTACCTGTTGCTAAATAGATTTTCATAATGACATAATACAATTATACAAAAGAAAAATCAAACTTTGCTTATATAAATGCCAAGTTTTCTTGCTGTCGTCTGATAATAGGTTACCTGCCGGGGACTCATCCCAAGGATTTTTGCAATTAACTTAGTCGTGGGGCGAATGTGAATTTTTCCTTCTTCAAGCTGATGGTTTAGGTTTTTCCAGTTTCTGGTATTTTTCTGATATTTTTTATTAAGTTTTAAATTTTCATAATCGGGTTCGGCCGTGTTGTTTTCATTCCATTCCATTTGGCTTTTAAACCTTTTGTGTAAAAAATATGCCCTGTTTCTGCGATTTTCAATTTTTTCTTTGTTACGTATTCTTCTTTCCATTTGATTTTTTATTTCCTGAATCATTTGATGTAATGTTACTGAATTGATGTTCAATAAATCCGAAATTTTTTCAATCTGATTATCTGTGATGTAGTAGGATGATTTTAATGCCAGCACCATGATGATATTTTGAATCATCTTTGGTGAAAATTCCTTGAGTTTTTCTTTTATGTTTTCAGAAAATACAGATGTATCTGAGTTCATTACTTTTTTTATATGATAGGAATCTGTTTTGCAGGCAAGCTGAAAATCCTTGAAAGAAATTGGTTTATAAGAAAAAGGAACTTTTGGCCTTTCAAAATCATCATATTTTATATTCATATAAGCTTCAATTTTATTTTCATAATTGTAAATGCTTTCGCTGAGTTTAAGGTATTCAATCTGATTGTGAATTGCAGCTTTTTTCATAAGTGAAGTTTGAAAGTTTCGGGTGATACAGAATAAATATGCAAAGAAGGATCCTCTGCTTGTATCATATTCATTCATAGATTCCGGTCCTTTGTCTAAAAAGGTAATGATGAATTCACTTATGAAATCTTCATCGAATTTTTGAAGCCCAAACATAGGTTTGTTTGAAATAATGAATACAACAAGCTCTTTTGCAGCTTGTTCCCAGTTCATTTGTCCTGATTTTACCATTTCAGGAATTTTTTCAATAACTTCTTTATTCATAAAAAACCTCCTTTTAATTTTTTTAAGAAAAAGAAATTTCTATTGTAAAAGGAGATTTAGAGATTTGTTAAAAAAATATTTTAAAAACCTGCGATTAGTGGGGATAATATTTTGATATGACAAATAAGTGCAATGCAAAAAGGTGAGGAATCTATTGCATTATTCTTGCAAATTCTTTGACTATTGACGGAATTAATGTTTCAATGCGACCTTCGCAGCTCATACCTGATGCGTTTTTGTGACCGCCGCCTCCAAACTTAGAAGCAACAAGAGAAACATCAACATCATCAAGAGAGCGGAAGCCTCCGGTGCAGGTAGAAGGTGTATCCTGTCTTAGGAATACTGCAGCTTTGACGTCTTTTGTAGAAAGCAACAGTTGATAGAGGGCATCAGAATCCCGGCCTTCTGTTCCAAGCTTGTGGGTGTCTTCAAGGGTTTCATAAGTGATTATTAATTTTCCGCTTAAATATTGTTCTGCTCGGGTTAATAAAGTTCCCAAAAGCTTTCTGGTATTCCATGGCTTACCGTTATTGATTTCATTATAGGTTTTGCGGGGATCTGCTCCGTAAGTATTGAGTCTTGCAACCGCATTTAATAAATCTGCTGCAACCTCTGATGAATTAAGAAAGCGGAAAAAGCCTGTGTCGGTACAGATTCCAAAAAATATAATTGAGGCAAGTTGTTTTGGAAGAGGGCCTATTAAGCCTTCGTAAAAAAGCTGTACAAGATAGGCAGCAGCCGGAGCTTCTCCATTTATATAACCAAGTGCACCTTGAGGAATATCAGAAGTTTTGTGATGGTCTATAATAAAGGTGTCCAGTCCTTTAAAATCAAAATCAATATCGCCAAGACGTGAAAGTTCTGAACAGTCTGTGATAATTAAGCCTGTATTTTTACGTTCCTGTGTGTCCATAAAATCTACAGTATCAGTAAACTGAGATTCATAAGGTTTAATTTCGTGACGTTTAAAAGGCCCTGCAGATAGGAGAGTATATGGTTTGTTAAAATGCTTAACGATATGGGCAAGACCAATACATGAAGCAATACAGTCACCATCCGGCTCTTTGTGTCCAATAATCAGGAAATTATTATGATTTTGAATAAAATCTTTTAATGAGTCTGAATCTGCTTGTGTAATGATGCTCATTTTTAGATGTCTAATTCTTCGAGTGTTTCTTTATCTGCGCCCTCAACATTGAGGTTGTTTGCAATAACACCCCAAATATTATTATTTTTCTTCATCGGGCATGAAAGAATTACGTGATGGAATTCATCATTTTTCTTTACAACAGTAATAAATGAAGCATTCGGATTTTTAATATTGCGGAACTTAAGCTTTCTTGGAGCATCTTTTTTATAGCTGTTCCATACTTTTGGAACTGTAACAGTGGCTGTTCCGGCATATTTTTTCTGATAAATAACTACATAACATTCTTTTGATTCAAGAATTTTCATAACAGGAGCAGTTACATATGTCATATCGCTCCATTTTGCTTCGTCTTTCTCAATTGTAAGTTCCTGATTTTCTGCAAAAAGAGCACAGGTAAAAATTGAAGTAAGTAATGCTATTAAAAATATCTTTTTCATAAAAATCTCCTAATTATCAAACAATAAATTATTATAAACCTTATTGCGATTTTTAACAACAGAAAAAATATTTTGTCAAAAAAAAATCCTGTTCTTTTGAACAGGATCTGATTTATAGGGACAATAGGACTCGGACCTATGACCGCACGGATATGAGCCGTGTGCTCTACCAACTGAGCTATATCCCCAAACAATGTTAGTACTTTATAAAAAAACGCAGGAAATGTCAAGTGAGTTAGATGCAATCAAGTGGAAATAAAGGCTTTGTGTATGCGTTCTGGTGGAAAACAACCATACTCCCGCTCGGCGTATCCAGAAACTACTGCTGAGCTTGTAAAGAAGATTTACCTCGCTGCGCTCGGCAAGCTCAGATGTAGTTTCTGGCTCCGCCTCGCTCGCGTATGGTTGTTTTCAACTAGTTGGCATTTGGCACAAAGTCTTTATTTCAAATTTGATTGCATGTACCACGCTGACAGCCGTCATGATTTTATAAATAACATTGTTATGGGGATATATTATAAACTGAAGTTTTAATATAAAATGGTAATGATATTTATCTTAAATTAGAACCAGGTATTAATTCTTTAGCATATGCTATTAAATCTGCAGATTCCTGATCTGTGTAGGGGTATATTTCATTATATGAAGGGTCTATGCAGTTTTGGTTCATAAACTGGGCGAATTGCCAGGAGGCATCTTTTGGAAGCAGGGCTGCCATGGCTTCGATGTCGCTTTTTTGTACAAGAGGCGGAACAAGAACAGTTCGCCATTCCCTTTGGTCGGCCGGGTAGCTTGCTACAAGTTTTGCACTGCGTTCAAGAACTTTTTCAAAGTGGCCTGTTTTTTTGTAGAAGTTGCTGAAGGCAGGACAGATTACCTCTGCGTATCTTGATGGATTTGTTTTTATGTCCATTGCTATAAAATCTGGCTTGAGGTCGGGATTATTTATAAAGGCTTCGAGTTCATCGGGTAAAGTTCCGTTGGTGTCCAGTTTTATAAGATATCCAAGTTCCCGGGCTTTGCGGATGATGAGCGGTGTGTAGGGGTTTAATAAAGGTTCTCCGCCGCTTATGGTAAGGCCTTTAAGAATGCCCTGTCGTTTTTCAAGATGGTCAAAAAGCTCCTGCACTGTATTCAGCGGTTGAGTTCCATCATCTTTGCCAAGTACAAGACCCGTGTTATAGCAGTAAGGGCAGCGGAGATTACATCCTCTTAGAAAAAAAGAACCCGCCAGGATTCCAGGGTAATCGACACAGGTTGTCTTTACCAGTACTCCGGCAGGTTCCTTTAACGAAAGCTCGTTCATAAACTTATGCTGTTACTGCTACCTTGTTTACTACGGCTTCAAGTTCTTCTACATTGTGGCAGCGGGCTGTTTCTACACCTGCTTCGTTATAGAAGATTACTGTAGGAGCTGCAAATACTCCTTTATTTCCAGCTTCTGCAAGACCTTCGTCTGTATCTACGTCAATTGAACGTCCTGCCATGTCCAGGTTAGCCATGAATGCTTTTACCGGAGGGCAGTTTGGACAAGTTTTGCGAACATACATTTCGTATGAAACAGCTTCTGTATTCATAACCGGATGTTCTTCTGCTTTTGTTATTTTTGCAGGAGCAGAGCATGCACAAGGTTCATCTGCAGCTGTGATGTCATATTCTTTACTTGCTTCAAGAGTGAACATTTTGCGCTGATCAAATTCATCGCGCTTTCCCTTGTTCCAGTGTTTTACTGCACGATAGTATCCAACGATACGTGCATAAACTTCTGTTTCGTTTCCGTGTACATCGTTAAGAGCAGCTTTTGTTTCTGCAATTTCTTTTTCTACTTGTTCAAGTGTTCTTAATTCCATTTTTTTCTCCTCCCATTTTTCATATAAAGCTTTGTTTTGTAATTATTACAACTTTATATTTATTCCACCTACACTAAATATAGTGTGGTTTATGTAATTTGTCAACCCTATGACACTAAAATTCTCGGATACAAGCCCAAAAATCTTTAATTTATTTTGCCTGTGCCGAAAGAATTTTTTCTTTCTCAAGCTCAAGTTCCTTAAGCTTAGCTTTAAGTGCCTTTTCTTTTTCGGCCTTACATTTCGGACATTCAAACTGCTGTCCTGTAAGGTATCCGTGAATCTTACAGATTGAATATGTCGGCGAAATTGTAAAGAACGGAATTCTGTATTTATGAGAAATTGTTCTTACAAGGTCTGCACAAGACTTCCAGTCTTTAAGAGCTTCACCCATATATACGTGGAACATTGTACCGCCTGTATACTTTGTCTGCAGGGCTTCCTGATGGTCAAGGGCTTCGAAAACATCGGCTGTGTAATCAACAGGGAGCTGTGAAGAGTTAGTATAGAATGGTTCATTTGTTCCGCTTGTAATAATATCTGGGAACTGTTCCTTATCATGGCGTGCAAGACGATATGAAGTAGATTCTGCTGGAGTTGCTTCAAGGTTGAAGAGATCTCCTGTCTGCTCCTGATAATCCTGCATCTTTTCGCGCATATGAGTAAGGACTTTTTCGGCAAAGGCTTTTCCTTTAGGATCAGAAATATCTACACCAAGGAAGTTGAGACAGCATTCATTCATGCCGCAAAGACCGATTGTGTTAAAGTGGTTTGTGAGTGTCTTAAGATAGCGTCGGGTATAAGGGAAAAGTCCGCCATCATAAAGCTTCTGGATAACCTTACGTTTGATACAAAGGCTTTCTTTTGCAAGGTCCATAAGATAATCAAGTCTGCGGTAGAATTCTTCCTCGTTCTTAGCAAGGTAGGCAATCTGCGGCAGGTTGATTGTAACTACACCAATAGAACCTGTGAATTCGTCTGCACCAAAAAGTCCACCACCACGGCGGCGGAGTTCTCGCTTATCAAGCTGGAGACGACAGCACATAGAACGTACATCGCTTGGGTTGAGGTCTGAGTTTACAAAGTTCTGGAAGTTTGGAGTTCCGTACTGGGCTGTCATTGTAAAGAGCAGCTTTGCATTTTCTGAATTCCAGTCAAAGTCACGGGTAATGTTATAGGTAGGGATAGGGTAGGCAAAACCTCTTCCTTCGGCATCTCCTTCGATCATAAGCTCAATGAATACTTTGTTGATCATATCCATTTCTTTCTGACAGTCGCCGTAGGTATAATCCTGTTCCTTTCCGCCAACTATTGCTTTCTTATCTTTAAGGTCATCAGGACATACCCAGTCAAGAGTGATGTTTGTAAAAGGAGCCTGTGAACCCCAGCGGCTTGGTGTATTTACACCATAGATGTAGCTCTGGATGCACTGACGAACCTGTTTTTCGTTAAGATGATCTGCACGGATAAAAGGTGCAAGATATGTGTCGAAAGAAGAGAAGGCTTGTGCGCCGGCCCATTCATTCTGCATAATTCCAAGGAAGTTTACAATCTGATTTACGAGTGTAGAAAGGTGAGTTGCAGGTGTTGAAGTGATTTTATCTGGAACACCGCCAAGACCTTCTGCAATCAACTGACGAAGAGACCATCCTGCACAGTAGCCACTGAACATAGAAAGATCGTGAATGTGGAAGGCTGCAGTTTTGTGGGCTTCGGCAATTTCTTTAGAATAAATATTATTTAGCCAGTAGTTAGCAGTAATTGTACCTGAGTTGTGGAGAATGAGACCTCCAAGAGAGAAGTTTACGTTTGCATTCTCGTTTACACGCCAGTCGCTCTGACCAAGGTAGCCGTCCATAGTTTTGTTGATGTCTACCATGAGGTTTTTAGCATCACGTACTGCTTCGTGGCGGGCACGGTAAAGAATGTAGGCTTTTGCAACTTCTACTTCGTTTGCTTCGATGAGGACGCTTTCTACAATATCCTGAATTTCTTCGATAGCAGGAATTGAATGCGCACGTGCACCTGCAAGCTGAAGACGAAGTTTTTCTTCAACTCTGTCTGTAAGGCTTGCTGCTCTGTCCGGATCTTTTTGTTTTTCGACAGCTTCAATTGCTTTACCAATAGCTTTTTCAATCTTTGTACGATCGTAATCTGCTATTTCTCCAGAACGCTTTACTACTGATTTAATAAAGCCCTTTGTCTCTGAGTCGGAACTGGAACCTAAGAAATTCCGCCATTCCGGGAAGATTGACTGTTCACTCATTTTTTCCCCTCCTGTGCTTTTTCTGCACCCCTTTTATCTATATTTTTGACTTCCGTAATAAATTCATCAAGATCCTCAAAATGTCTGTAGACAGAAGCGAATCTGATGTATGCGACCTTATCGATACTGAATAGTTTTTCCAGCACCAATTCGCCTAATTCAGCGGTTGAGATTTCGCGTTCATCTTTTCCTATTTTGATTGCCTGGTCTTCGATATCATTGGATATCTGCTCAACCATGACTGTAGGAATGGGACGTTTTTCAAGAGCACGGTCAATTCCTTTTTCCAGCTTAGAGCGGTCAAAAGGCTGGCGTCTTCCGTCTCTCTTTACAACCATAAAAGGTTTTTCGTCAATGCGTTCGTAGCTGGTGAATTTATAACCGCATTCCTGACATTCCCGTCTGCGGCGGATGCTTTCCCCGTGCATCAGTGTTCTTGATTCAAGAACCTTGTCATCTAAACTCCCACAATATGGACAACGCATTTTTTATATCCTTTTTGAATTAATAATACATTTAGTGTCGTTATTACATCATATAACACTAGATATGATAAAACAAGTGAATTTTCACAAATTTTGAAAAATATTTAAAACTTTTTTCCTTGACAAATCGCGGCTTATGTACTTAGGGTAAAAAATCTGAAAAAAAGAAAGAAGAAAAAGAAGATATAAATAAAAATGCCGAACCAATATATAAAATGCCGAACCAATATATAAAAAATGCGGAGCGAAGGTTCGTGTTTTGCGGAGCGTCCTCTTCCTTTAGCGGAGCAAAACACGGTTCTTCGCGTGAGCATTTTTTATTTTACAGAATGAGCCCTTTTATTACATAAGATTCTTTTAATTTTTATTTCTTATGCTTTTTGCTCTTTTTATGTTTTGATTTTTTGAGTTTTAATGGCTTTTTGCGTTCAGAAGGGAGATAATCATCTGTTGTAAACCTGCATGCCATAATTATTGAAACAAGAACAAACAATACAAGACAGCAGTATGGCAGCCAGTTTCCAAAGCGTGCATAAGGTGTTAATTCTCGTTTATATATAGGCACATCAAAAGCCAGCGAAGAATCTTCAAAAAGCGGCTGATCTGCAATAACAGTTCCCGCCGGATTTACAACAACCGAATATCCTGCATTTGTTGAGCGCACCAGAGTTGTCCTGTATTCAATTGCCCTGTAAGAAGCTATGCAGAAATGCTGATATTCGCTTGATTTTTTAAGAGACCAGGAATCATCCGTAAGATTTATGAAAATTTCGGCTCCATTGAGGAAAAGGGGGCGTATAACATCGGTAAAAGCATCGTCAAAGCATATAGGAGCACATATTCTTACGAGTGGCTGCTCGTTTTCTATTGCAATCTCGTATGGAATGCTTATATTTATGTTATTTACACGTGGAGTCGTTTTTTCTTTGTAATAATTACATGGAATTTCAAAATAAGTAAGCTGTTCCCCTTGAGTCCAACCGGCCGAAATGCCTACAACCTTTTTAAAAATCTTTTGAATTACAGGATTATCTATACCTGGAATTGATTCTGCAAAAGGCACAAGATGTAATTTTCCGTAATATCCGCGGAATTGGGCTTGGGAATCAAACATTGCGGCACAATTGTAATATTTGTGAAAAGGAGTTTTTTCTATTACGATTTTTCCCTCTTCATCTTTTACCTTTTTTTGAGTATAAGCAGTTTTGCGGTAAACAGCTCCTGTCAGGAAGGGAGTACTGTAATCTTTTAGAAAATCTATGAGAGGATATTCTTCCGGCTCCCAGTTATATGCATCATAAGCACCGGGAAAGGATCTTTGTAAGGAACCTTCGCTCCATACAATAAGCTGGGCTTTTTTTCCAAGTTTTTTAAGCTCTTCAAGCCTTTCCATTGTGAGTTTTTCTGATTTTAATATAGTTTGAGAATCTTCATCGGAAAGCCAGGGGTTATAGTTTTGCTGAACCATTACTGTTGAAAGGGTTTTGTCCGGTACTCGAGGCTTTTGATATTCCCAGTTGCCCCAGAAAAGTGTAATTGCAAAAAGGATTGCAAAGGTTTTGGCAGCATTTATTACCGGAAAAAATCCTTTAAACTTGTAATCAGGGAAGACTTTATAAGAATTTATAAGGCAGATTGCAGCTTCTGCTACAATACAGTCAAACATAACCGTAAGGAATGTTATGCCATAAGTTCCTGTGATTGCAGCTAATTGTGTAAAGGAATGCCATCTGTACATTGCAGAAGAAATTGTTCCCCATGGATATCCGATAAAGCCGGTCGATTTTACCCATTCGTAAAGTGTATACAAGGCCGAAAAATACAGTATTCTAAAGGCAGAATCCTCGTAAAAAGGCTTTTTTATTGAAAATGGTGCAAGGTCCCGGTATGGATGCGGGCAGCGCGAAAAAGGAAGATATATAAAAAGTGCCATTATTGCGCCTTGAGCAGCAGTTCCCAGGGCAGAAGCTCCAAGTGTAAATATTGCAAAATCCTTAAAATAAGCCAGCCAGAAGCTTGAGCATAAATGGGTAGTAATGGACTGTATAAAGCCTAAAAGAAAGGACTGCTTATAGCTTTTAGCATTTTTTATAGCAATATAATAAGGAATTATAGAAATAAAGGCATAAAAAGGATTTCCGAGTAAGAACAACTCGTTTGGAATGCCCAGAGTGAGCAGGAGACCGGAAAAAACTGCATAAAAAACTTGTAAAATCAAGGTCATTATTTTATAATAGTATATCTATATTTATTTCTTGTCCTTTTGAACTATAACGCTCTTACTTAAAAAATGCAATAAAAAGAAGTGGACAAAAAAAAGTGAAGGTGTGGGGGATTTAATGAAAGTACTTAATGATGTTCATAATATAGAATACGGAAAGAATCCGGATATTGCTGTAAAGGCTCCGGGGCGCTTTCACCTCATTGGAGAACATTCCTGGTTTTTTAAAGATAAAACCTTATCAATGGCAGTAAACCTACCTGTATATGTTGCAATTTCTAAACGTGATGATCTTTCTTTAAAATTTTATTTCCATCAGCTTAACGAAAGAAAAAAGGCAAGCCTTTCTACATTAAAGCTAAAAAAAGAAGACAGATGGGCTAATGTTGTAAAAGCTATAATTTCCGGCTTTATTTCTATGGGATATGACTTGTTTGGAATGGATATTACTGTTTACAGCGAGATACTTCCTTCTGCCGGTTTTGGAATTACTTCTGCAATTAAATGTGCTTCTGCAATTGCCATTAATGAGCTTTTTGCTTTGAACTGCAGCGAACAGCAGATTTTACAGGTTATTGAACGCGGAAACAGACGCTTTTTACAGACAAATAATTATATTGCAGACAATTATGCAGCACTTTTTTCTAAAAAAGGAAATCTCATTATAACAGATCACAGCAAATCTTCCTGGGATTATGTTCCCTTTAGTTTTGAAGACAAAAAAATATTCCTTGTAGATACAAAAGTTCCCCGTATATCTGTATGGGATGAAGAAACTCTTTTTGAACCTCAGAATGCACTTAATTTAGGTGATTTAAGAGAGAATAAAAACAATGTTTACGGCGGATGGCAGTATGTAAACAGTATTACCGAAATAAATGAAGTATTGTCCGAAGCAAGTGAAGATACAAGACGTAAGCTGCTTTGTATTATCCGTGAACATAATGATTTGCTCGAAGCTCGCGAAGGTCTTGAAAAGGTTGATTTCTTTAAGTTTGCAAGAGCTGTAAACCATAGCCATGAAAGCATGCGCGATATGTATAATATCTCCTGCCCTGAAATTGACTGGGTATTAAAACGAGTAGGAGAGCTTGAACCTAACCTCGAAATGATTACAAATCCTGTTTCCTGCGGAAGAATTACAGGTAAAGGTTTCGGACGCTGTCTTTATGCAATTATAAGACAAAGCGACGAGGAAAAATTCAGGCAGAAGATACTGGAATTTGAAAAAATCTTCCAGTATCATCCTGAAGTTTATGAAGTAGTTCCGTCAGAAGGAACTGTTCTTGTAAAGGATTAAGACTCTGAGGCAGGAGCTCTTGTGGAGCCTAAAATAGTAGACTATAAGGACTTTTGGGTGTAAAATATATAAAAAGTTAGAATGGGTGGGACCAATGGCTGATAATATTTTAGGGCAAGGCATTTCTCTTTACAGGCAAAAATCTTACACAGGTGCACTTTCTTTTTTTCTCTCTTTACCGGTAGATTGCGGGGCAGATAAAAACGAAATTGCTTATTATCTTGGACTTTGTTATACAAAGCTTCAGCGGTATGACGATGCACTTTTATACCTTGAGCAGGTTGTAACATCCGGTACTCATCTTGAAAGAACCTTACAGTGCCGATTTTTACTAGCCGTAATTTATGCCCTTTCAGGCCGCCGCCGTCTTGCAGATTTTGAATTGAATAAGCTTTTGGAAACAGGATATATGACTCCCTCTGTATATGCAGCAATTGCCTTTGTTGCATGGGAACAGAATGATACAGAAAAATGTCTGGCCTATTATGAAAAATCTCTTGAAGAAAATCCTCAGAACCTCACTTCCATGAATGGTCTTGGTTACGTTCTTGCATGTGAAGATAAAGACCTTACAAGAGCACTTTCTTTATGTAAACAGGCAGTTAATTCTGCTCCTGATTCTGCAGCCTGTTTAGATTCCCTTGGCTGGGTTTATTATAAACTTGGCCTATACGACGATTCCAGAAAATATCTTGAGCAGGCAGAAATGCTTGATAGGGATAATCCTATAATTGCAGAGCATATAGAAATGCTCAATAAGGCGGGCCGCTGATGAAAAAGTTTTTAAGCCTTGTTTGTTTATCTTCCATTCTTTTCTGTCTTTATGCACAGCAGACTACAAATAACGCGGGACTAACTGTTCCAAAAGAAGGTATAAGAAGCGGAGAAGAAGGTTTTGCTGCCGAAGAATTCCGCAGAGGGGTTCAGGCTTTTTATAAAGGCTCTTACAATGATGCAATAGTTCAGTTTGAAAAAGCTCTTTCTTATCTGCCTGATGATAACCTTATTCTTGAGTGGCTGGGTAAAGCCTATTACAAGGCCGGTATGGAAGGTACAGCACTTTCTTACTGGCAGATTGCTTCTGATAATGGTTACGGCGGACTTTTACTTGATAACAAAATTGAAGTTGTAAAAGAAAGACGCATCACCGGTGATTCTGCAGACAAACTTATGAGACTTTCTGAATCTGGAAACTTTGAAGGCAATGTAAACGGCAACCTTATTTTTTCGCAGCCGGTTTCTGTTCTTCCGGATTATGACGGAAGCTTTTGGGTAACTGCTTATGGTTCAAATGAACTTTTAAGAATCACTTTGAACGGTAAAGTTGTTGAGCGTATTACGGGGCCTCTTACGGGCTTTGACAGACCTCTTGATATAATTCGTCTTGCAGATGGAAATATACTCCTAAGCGAAAGTGCCGGTGACAGGCTTGCTCTTCTTAATGAAAAAGGACACTTTATTAAATACATCGGCTCAAAGGGGAGAGGCCTTGGCAATTTAGTAGGCCCTCAATTCCTTGCCCTTGATTCAATGGGAAGAATCTATGTAACCGATTACGGCAACCGTCGTGTAGATGTTTTTGATGCAGAAGGAAACGGACTTTATTATTTTGGAAAAAAATCAAGCGATTTTGCGGGGCTTAAATGTCCTACAGGAATTGCAGTTATAGAAGACAGTGTTTTTGTTGCAGATGAAGATACAGGCTGTATTTATGAGTTTGACCGAAACGGAAACTTTATACGTGATCTTGTAGAAAAAGACACTTTTGATAAGCCGGAAGCAATTAAATACTGGAACGGTTCTCTTCTTGTAAGCGACAGAAATAAAATTGTTTCAGTTGATATTTCCACAGGCTCAATTTTTGAATATGCAAAAACCGGAAATGCTCCAAGCCGTGTAACAGCTGCTGTTCCCGATATTAATAACAATGTCATCGTTACAGATTTTACTGCAAATGAAATTTATGTAATGTCAAAGGTTCAGGAGCTGGTTGGAGGCCTTTTTGTTCAGATAGAACAGGTTGATGCTTCAAGATTCCCTGAAGTTACAGTAGAGGTTAAGGTTGAAAACCGTCACCGACAGCCTGTAGTTGGTCTTGAACTTGAAAACTTTTACTTTACAGAAAACAAGCGTACTGTTTCAAACCTTCAGTTTATTGGAAGTGCGGCAAATAATACTTATGCAGATATAACAATAATAATTGACCGTTCTTCTTCCATGAATAAGTATTCCGAAGAAATTGAAACTGCCGTAAAAGAAATTGCGGCTTCTATGAATGGGCGCGGTTCCCTTCGTGTGATTTCTGCAGGAGCCATTCCTGTAACTGAATATGCAGGAAACCCTGATGGAGTCTCTGACTTTACAATGGAGGCCTTAAAGAATCCTTCTGCAAAAGCTGTTCCTGTTGATCTGGCAATTCGTCTTGCCGCAAATGAATTGATTAATGCTGCAAAAAAGCGGGCGATCATAATGATTTCTGACGGTAACGTAACAGACTCTACTTTTGCAAAATATACACTTTCTGAGTTGTCGGCATATCTATGTAACAATGCAATTGATTTTTCATTTATACAGGTTGCCCAGGGCGCTGTAAACCGTGAATATGATTATCTTATAAACAATACATCTGGTCAGGATTATTATGTTTTCCGTCCGGAAGGTTTAAGTTCAATTGTCCGGGATATTATTAATATTCCACAGGGAACCTACCAGCTTAGATATGTTTCGGCCCTGCAGAAAAATTTTGGAGAAAGTTATCTTCCTGTAGAAGCAGAAGTTTATTTGATGAATCGTAGCGGTCGTGACGAAAGCGGATATTTTGCGCCGCTTGAATAGACTTTAGAATTCTGCCTTTAAACCTAGTTCGTAATTTAATCCGACTCTGAATGTCTTTTCCTGCTCATAGCCAAAAGAAAGGCCTGCCCCCGAGCTTATTGTATAATTTTTTAAGAAGGAAATTTCGGAAGTTCGCAGATATGAATAAATTTCTTTATGCCTTTTATTTTGTGTAGAAAGTGAAATATTAAAAGAGTCTTTTACTGACGGCGACAAATTCATTGTGTTTGATTTTTGCCATACTAAATGAGTGAGTATAAGAAGCAGACTTTTGTCTGTTTTTCTATTCCAGCTTGATGAAGTTTTAAAAGACCAGTTTATGTAATTATCAAAATAAAAATCGGTACTGATTGTAAGAATGTTTGAAGTTTCTATATAAATGTTCAAAAGTTCTCCGCCTGATATCTGGAAGGCAGGGGAGCTTGTATCTGGAGTTAATTTGAAAATTACCTGAACAAAGCCTGTGTATTCGTCCTGGCGATACCAGCTAAAGCTTTGAAGAATACTATCTCTTCCAAAAAGATTAATAAAGTTAGAATTTAATCTTGTCTTTATCTGATATACATCTGATTGCGAAACTTGTGTATGAAGCAAATCTCGGGAGATTCCTGCAGATGCAGAAATCGGTATATATAAATCTTTGAGATTATTAAAAAGTTTACGGCGCCAGGTAAAATTATATTCGATGTTACCAGAGCTTGAGTTTCCTTTTTCAAAGATTTTCTTCTGGGCTGATTTATCAAAAAAGGAATACAGGGGGATTGTCTGGTAGAAAAATGAAAAATCCTTTTGTTCATTAAAAAGATATGTTATGTCATCTGTGTAATTCTGGTTGACTGTATTTTTTTGCTGCAAAGCTTCCTGTCTTATAAAGTTAATTGCAAAGGCATTGTTTTTAGTTGAGAAAGGTAGAGAAAGTTTAAGGATATCAGAAGTAATAAAAGTCTGCTCTTCATCATTTTTATTTTTGCCTGATAATTCAAATGAAAACTCCGGTGAAAGTTTTAAAGTTTCATAGGAGGATTTATACTGTGCATAAAAGCTTTCTTCCCTCTGTGATTTATTTTGACCCCGTGTAAACTGAGCTTTTGAAATGTCATACCAGGAATTAAAATAATTTGTATTTTGCGAAGGAGAAGTGTTAGTACTGTCTAACAAGGATTTCTGGTCAGCAGTGAATCTTAAGACGCCGGACTGAGAAGAATTTTTTGTTTTAAATGAAAGGGAAGTCTCTGCAAGATAGTTTTGCGTATTTGTAAGCTCTGTATTTTTTGCAACTGCCTGAGCCTGTAATTTAAAAGGTCCCGGGGTAAAGGCAATGTAATCTTTTTTTTCTAATTCATCATTTGAAAAGCGGTATATTTCTCCAAAGTCAATTATATTAAAAAGCGGAATATCGGTTTTAAAAAGGTGGCCTGCCGTTTTTAAGTCAAGATGAGAAAGAGCCATATCGCTGCCGATGGATAGTCCCCAGATTTTGTAAGAGCCTTTTAAATTTGTGTTTACATAATCAGAAGCTTTTTTACCGTTTTTTGTGTTTACAGCAAGGCCGGTAGATGAGACTGCCTGTAAATCTGCAGAGTCATTTTTGAATTGTATACCTGCTTCATTTTTTGTTATAAATGCAGTATCTGCCTGCTTTTGACTTTCGATTGCTGTAGAAACTGCTTCCCAAGCTTTAAGATTTTTTGTGCTATAAGAAAGTCCTGTTGTTAATGCCGAAAAAGAGTTCTTTCCCGGCACATCAGACTCTTCTACTGCCTGATATTTTCCGCCAAAGCTTACATCAAATTTTAAGTCCGGAAGTATGTTATAAACAAAACCTGTTCCTGTAGTTACAAAGCCATTCTGCACATCGCTGCTTTCTTCTTCATAAACAATATAAATCTGATCAAGTTCATTTACACTTTCGTTTAAAGTTACAAAGCCTGTATTGCTGTCGTATACGGCTCCGGAAAGTAAAACTCCATTTTTATAAACTCTTACAGAACCGGCCGAAGCTTTTTTACCAATATCATAATAATTTGTAGGAGTATATTTTCTTTGAGTAAATACAAGTTCAAATTCTTCTTCGACCTGGTCCTCATCAATTTCTTTTGAAACATAATCTTCAAGATAAATCTTTGGATAAATTGCTGCAAAAGGATAGCTATATTCAGGTGACATCAGATCATTTGCACTTTCCATATGGCTGCGGATTTTTACCTGAGCATATTTTTGTGTTACATTAAAATAATCATTTTTTGAAAAATAAAAATCATCCTTGAGGCTTATATAAAAATCGTTTTGGCTTGTATTTGTATTTCTATTTTGAATAAAAAAATCGCTTCCGGCTTTTTCGTAAATCTTATATTT
>CAMNDY010000048.1 GCA_946535985.1 uncultured Treponema sp.
ACGAAGCTGTATTCAAAATAACCTACAGGAATAAAACTACAGAATACATAATTCATAAGGCCGATTTATGTGATAAATTTGTTTATATTGAAAACTACTAAATTGTTGACACTTGGAAAAAGAGAATTTAGACTGATGATTATCAGACTAAAAGACAATGGCAGGTCTTTAAGGAGAAACCTATGAATTATAAAAAAAAAATCACTTTGCTTTTAGTGTCATAGATTTTTCTTATGAAGGAAAACTTTTTTTTGAATGAGGTACTTTATGAAAAACGGAGTAAAAGCTTTGGCAATCACTTCAATTTCAATCTTATTATTTTCCGGATTTACGACATGTAATTCCACATCAGCCCCTCAAAAGACAGAGGAACAAGCTAATAAACCGGCAGAGTTTCAGGGCTTTAAAATCGATCCTTATGAATCTCCTTATACTTACATCACGGTTGATGATTCAGATTACGAAAACATGGAAGCACAACAGTTAATCAAGCTGATGGGAAACGGAATTAATCTTGGAAACACAATGGAAGCAACCAGCAACCAGTTTGGTTTTGACAATGCAGATCCTTCTATCTATGAAACAGCCTGGGGACAACCTAAAACAACAAAGGCAATGTTTGAAGCAATGAAAAAAGCAGGATTTGACAGCGTGCGAATTCCTGTTGCATGGACTCACACAATGGACTGGAGTCGTGGTGATTTTGAAATAAGTCAGTCTTATCTTGAACGTGTGGCGCAGGTTGTGAATTGGGCTTTAGAAAGTGATTTATATGTAATGATTAATGACCATTGGGATTATCAGTGGTGGGGACTGTTCAGTCACGATGAAGAGCTTGCATGGAAAATTTATGACTCAATGTGGAGTCAGGTTGGTGAGTATTTTAAGGATTATTCGTACAAACTGATTTTTGAAGGTGCAAATGAAGAAGTTGGCGCCAGATTTAATGATGAAATAAATACAAATGTGGATAGCCGTCTTGATTCTTCTATAAATTATAAGAAAGGAAATCTTTCCGAAAGTCAATGCTATACTCTTGCTGCAAAAGTTACTCAAAAATTTGTTGATATTATCCGTTCGCAGGGTGGAAATAACAAAAAACGTTTCCTTTTAATTCCGGGTTACGATACAGATATAAACAAAACCTGCAGCTCAAGTTATAAAATGCCGGCCGACATTTCAAATAAAATCCAAAAGCTGATTATTTCGGTTCATTATTATTCTCCGGTAACTTATTGTATTCTTGGTGAAAACGTAAGCTGGGGAGCAGTACAAAAATCCTGGGGTCTTCAAACAGATTACAAAGACATGAACAGAGATTTTAAAAAAATGACAAAGTTCATTGATGAAGGTTACGGCGTAATTATTGGTGAATATGCGGTTTCTAAACTGAACAGTACTGGTAAAAAGAAGGCAGGCATGGAAAAATGGCTTACTAATGTTCTTGATAACTGTGATGCTTACAATTACTGTCCTTTCTTGTGGGACTGCAACACTTTCTTTAAGAAAAACGGTACCCTCGGATTTACAGACCAGGAAGTTGGGGCAGTTTACAGCGAGAGAAATTAAAGAAAATCCAATTACAGAATCTTCTTAAGCGGCTTTCCCACCAGACTGATAACCGGCCCCAGCATAAAGGACATAACAATGGATCCGATTGCAGAGCCCTGTACACCTTCCGGGTTCAGTTTTCCAAAAGTTACACCAATGAGCACTGCAGCAAGGTCAAACAAAATTCTTATAACAAAAAAGGGAACCTTTGGAATCCAGTCGCTTATAATCTGGGGCATGGCATCGTAAGGGGCAACACCCATTTGTGCGTTTATATAAATTGCGGCAACTATAACAAAACAAATCAGGGTAATTGCAAAAATCAGAATGCGAATCGAGGTTGAACTGCCTGCAATAAAATCGGCAAAACCAATATTGCGCCAGATCCAGCGGCAAAGGTCAACTACATATCCAATAAGAATCATGTTTGCAAGAGTTCCAAAACCAATCATCTGGGCGCCAAAGATAAAGGTAAAAACAAGCATTAGGCCGTAAACAAGAACTTCGGTATTTCCAAGTCCCCATCCAAGTGTGCTTGCAATGTTCAGATTCATAAAGCTTGCAGGGTCTGTTCCCCAGCCAATTTCTACAAGAATAGAAACAAAAACTCCCATAAGGATGACTGCGGGCAACATAAAGGCAAGTCGTTTTGCAAAGTTTGGAACAATAAACTGTTTAAAAGAAAATTTCATAGGACAGAGTATAATATAAAATCAAATTAATTATCTATAGAAACCGCTTTTATATGAGGCAATTGGGCAAGCTTTTTTGTAAGTTCAACTGTTGCCATATTCTCCGGGATTTTTCCAATATAACAAAGCCTGAGTTCTTCCAATTCCTTGTCGTAATTTGTATTAAGCTCAAAAATGATAATGCCAAAATCGGTAAGGATTTTTCTTGCGGCCGATTCATCTACTTCGTTTGAAGAAAAATCAAGTTTGATGATTTTGCGTTTTTCGGCCGGGAAGATTTTGCGCTCTATTGGACCAATTATTAAAAGCAGGATAAAAGAAAAACCTAAAACAACTGCAACCGGAATATAAAGCTTTGCACCACAGGCAACGCCCAGAGCTGCAGAAGTAAAAATAATTGCGGCAGAGGTAAGGCCCCGGATATTCAGCCCCTGGTTTACAATTGCACCGGCACCCAAAAATCCTATTCCTGTAATTACGGCTGCTGCAACACGGGCAGGGTCTCCTTTTACAATTCCTGTAGAAGCAATTGCAGAAGAAACTATTGTTAAAAGGCAGGAAGAAACGCACAAAAGTGTAAGGGTGCGAATACCAACGGTGTGCTGTCTCATTTTTCGTTCTAAACCAAGACAAAATCCGCACACTAAACTAAGAGATAATCTTATGATGTAGTCTATATATATGTTCATAAAGTCCTCTTGAAAAGAGATTGTCGGGTCAAGCCCGACAATGACAAGATTCTGTCATTACTGGGTCAAGCTCGACAATGACAAGATTCTGTCATTACCGGGTCAAACTCAACAATGACAAGATTCTGTCATTACCGGGCTTGACCCGGTAATCTCTTATTTAAACAAGCTAAATCCGTTCGAAACCTTACCGCCGGCTTTTACCCAGGTGCAGGCCTGTTTTACCCCCTGATGATTTTTAAAGCCTTCAATACTTGTGATGCTTTCTTTTACCCAGGCACCAAGCTGTTTATCGCTATCAAAAAGTTCGTTTGTATTGTCGCATTTTGCAAGCAGAACCTGAAGATACTGTCTGTCGCCTACAAGGGTTGCAAAATTTTCTGCCAGAGAAATAAATGCCTGCTGTGCGGCGTTTACAATGTTGCTTGTTGGATGCAGATTGATGTTTTTGTTGCCGGAATGAAGTAAATCGGCCTTAGAAGGGTAGGTTTTAACTACAAAAGCAACCGTTACAGGCTCTTTTCTCTGTTCCAGGCGCAACATAAGCTCATTAATAAAGTACTGATAGCTTTTAATCATTGTTTCAACTGCCACAGAAACATTTTCGGTACGGTCAAGTTCAAATTTTGTGCCAAACCAGTAAGAATCAAAGAATAAAACGAACTCATTGAGCTCTTCAAGTTTAGTTTCTGCTTTTATAATAAGAGAGCGTGAAGAAATTGCAGAATCACGGTTCCAGGTAGAAGCTAAAATCCCTTCGGCTTCAAAGTTCTGAATTTCACTTTCGTCACGGGCTACACAAAAAACTTTACGGGTTGCAACAAAAGCTTCTGCAAAATCAAGATTATCAGGTAAATCTTTGCCAACGATTAAAATATCTGCCATAAAAAATATTATATCACACTCTAGTTTCACATTCTAGAGTATGATATAATCTAGTCTATGAAAGTTTGGATTAAGTATTTAATTGGAATCGCTCTTGGAGTTATTACCGCACTTCTTTTACCTGCTGATTCTGTTTCTGCAGCATCGGTTATAACTTTTTTAACAGATTTATTTGTACGCTTTGGACGATACCTTGTAGTACCAATTGTTTTCTCTTCTGCAATTATTGCCATTAATAAACTTAGAACATCAAAAATCCTTTTAAAATCTACAGCCTGGACCACAGGTTTTATTGTAGTTTCTTCTTTGCTGCTTGCTCTTGTGGGACTTCTTTCTATATTAATTGTAAAACTTCCACGTATTCCTATTACAAATGACCTTGCAGGAGAGGTTGCCGGCATAGATGTAAAGTCTCTTATTTTGAGCCTTTTCCCTGATTCTGCATTCAGCGCACTTAAAGAAGGTTCCTTCCTGCTTGTTTCATTCCTTTTTGGCTGCCTGATCGGCTGGGAAAGTGCAAGTGACCTTACAGCCTTTAAACCGGTTTTTGTTCTTGCCGATTCATTATCACAGCTCTTCTATCATGTTTCTGTTTTCTTTACAGAGCTCATGGCAGTTTTTTCAATTGCGATTATGTGCAACTGGACAATCACCTACCGCGCTGCCTTTGCTACAGGCATTTACAGGCCTTTGTTTGTAATGCTCCTTTGTGATTTTATTCTGATTGCAGGTGTCATCTACCCAATTATAATCAGATTCCTTTGTCATGATCCTCATCCGTATAGAGTTTTATATGCAAGTCTTGCTCCAATGATGCTTGCCTTTATCAGCGGAGACTCAAACCTTGTATTGCCTTTGACAATCCGCCACGGAAAAGAGAGCCTTGGAATTAAACGTCGTTCAAGCGGCTTTACTTATCCTTTGTTCTCTGTTTTTGCACGTGGAGGTTCGGCTCTTGTTGTAATTATAAGCTTTATAATGATCTGGCGTTCTTACACAGCACTTGCAATTTCATTCAGTGACATAAGCTGGTTGTTCTTTACAGCCTTTGGACTTTCCTTCCTGATGGGAGCAATTCCAAGAGGAGGTGCTTTTATACTTCTTACAATAATTTGCACTAAATACGGAAAGGGTTTTGAAACTAGTTATCTGTTGCTTCAGCCGGCAGCAGTAATTATGTGTTCTTTTGCAACTTTGCTTGATACAGTTACAGCAATGTTCGGAAGCTATGTTGTTTCTGTAAAAACAAAAATGGTAGAGCATCACAAAATCCATCATTTTATTTAAGGGGCAAGTTTTGGATATTTCTGTAAATGAGATTGTAACAGGTCGAAAGTGTTTTTTTATTTTGCCTGATCCTTCTCTTATGCCAGTTTCCTTTTTACAAGAGTTTTTCTCTATGGGCTTTGAATGCTATTATATAGGAAATGATGGGCGTATTCCTGTTCAGAAAAAAATAGAAACAATCCTTGGACTTTTTAAAGACACTCTGATTTTTATAAATATCGACTATGAACTCCCGGATTTACAATGGGATTCTTATTTAAATCAACTTAAAAATAAGAATATTAATCTTGATCAGTTTGGAATTATTTTCTTAAAGAGACAAAGCACGGCAGACATAGAAGCAATTCAAAAACAGTATATTTCTGATTTTGGTTTAAAATGCGGATTTATCCAGCTTGAATATCAGAAGAAATATAATCTTGAGCTTATTGCCCGGGCCTTACATAATAATCAGGCCCAGGGACGGCGAAAGGCAATTCGTGCTCTTTGTTCGAGTGCCTGTACTTATAAGTTTAATTATGGAGAAAAGAGTCAGACCTACTCCGGATCTTTACAGGATATAAGTCTTTCGCATTTTAGTATTCTTTGTCAGGATGAACCTTTGCCAATAAAGCTTTATGAAAAAATCCTGGATATTCATTTTAATATAAGAGGTTCCTTTTTTCATTCTGATGCAATTCTTGTTATGGAACGTCAGATAAACGAAAAAGTACTTTATGTATTTGCATTTGTAACTTCAAAAGGAACAAACGGGCTTGATGAACGTTCAAAACAGGCGCTTGTTCCTGTTCTTCACGAAATGATTTCCAGTGTCTGTATTGATCTTTTAGAAAAAACCTATCGCGTAGAGGAACAGAAAAAAGCAGAAGCCGCAGCACAGGCCGAGGTTGCAAGAGAAGAGGTTTTTATAAAGAGAAAAGATCCTGAAATTGACCCTGAAATAGCGGCTCTTTGTGAAGAATCAGAAAAAGAAAAAGAATAGAGTATCATGTTCGGGTCACGCCCGGCAATGACATAATTTTTAAAGGTGGGACATTATGGATTTCACAACCGAAAGCATTGACGCATTAGCTGTCAACGAAGTTCAAATTATGAAAAAAATTGCGGAGGAACTTAACATCCGCGTGCAGCAGGTAAGTGCTGTTATAAGTCTGGTAGAGGAGGGATGTACAATTCCTTTTATCAGCCGCTACCGTAAAGAAAAGCATGATAATCTTGATGAGGTTCAGGTACGTGATTGCGACCATTTGTATAAGTCATATCACAATCTTGAAGACCGTCGTCTTGAAATTGTAAAGGGGATTTTTGCCCAGGGTAAGCTTACAGAAACTTTGTACAATGCTGTTATGTCTGCAACAACTCTTACAGCGCTCGAAGATCTCTGGGCACCCTTTAAGAAAAAGAAGAAGACCCGCGGAATGCTTGCTGCAGAAAAAGGCCTTGAGCCCTTGGCAGATTTTATTCTTGCCGACCACGACGATGCAGCTTGTGAAAAGGAAGCAGAAAAGTTTATTAAGACTGATAACGAAAATGCAGAACTCAATGTAGAAACTGCCGCCGATGCACTTGCCGGAGCAAAGGATATTATTGCAGAAAGAGTTAGTCAGGAAACTGCAAACCGCGACTCGGTTCATGCTCTTTATATGAAGACCGGAAACATTGTTACAAAGGGAATTGTTCCTGAAGGTCAGGATGCAACTGTTGCAGAAAATACCAGCACCTACAAAATGTACTGGGATTACAAAGAGCCGCTGGACCAGGTAAAGCCTCACCGCATTCTTGCAATTAATCGTGGCGAACGCGAAGGTGCTCTTGAAGTTACAATTGACGTTGATGTTGATGCAGCAGTGGCCGCACTCCAGAGACATGCCGACATTCACAACACTTATCACAAGGACGCAATTGAGGATGGTGTAGTTCGTCTGCTCAGCCCGGCAGTTGTACGCGAAATCCGTAGTGACGAAGCCGATGAAGCCGACGAACACGGAATTGGAATCTTCAGCGAAAACTTAAAGAATCTTCTTATGACCCAGCCAATTAAAGGCAGCCGCGTTCTTGGAATTGACCCTGGTATTCGTACCGGTACAAAATGTGCCGCCCTTGATGAAACAGGAAAATATCTTGGCTACTTTAAGTTCTTCCAGGTAACAGATCCGGACGGTTCTTACAAAATGATTAATGATGCAATCGATAAATATGATATTCAGGTTGTGGCAGTTGGTAACGGAACCGGCAGTCAGGAAGTTCAGGCAATCGTTAGCCGCGTAATCAGCGAAAATTATACAGACGTTGTTTATACAGTTGTAGATGAATCAGGAGCTTCTGTTTATTCTGCAAGCGACATTGCCCGCGAAGAGTTCCCTGATCTTGATCTTACAATCCGTGGTGCAATCAGTATGGGCCGCCGACTTCAGGATCCGCTTAGCGAGCTTGTAAAAATTGATCCTAAGGCAATTGGAGTTGGACTTTACCAGCACGATGTAAACCAGAAAAAGCTTGCCGAACAGCTTGATGAAGTTGTTGGCTCTGTTGTAAATAATGTTGGTGTAAACCTTAACACAGCCAGCTACTCTCTTCTTAAATATGTTTCAGGTATCAACGCAACTACAGCTAAAAAAATTGTTGCCTACCGCGACGCAAACGGCAAGATTACAAGCCGCGAAGATCTTAAAAAAGTTCCGGGGCTTGGACCAAAAGCTTTTGAACAGTGCGCAGGCTTCCTTAAAATTGCCGAAAGTTCCGACCCGCTTGATAACACCTGGGTTCACCCCGAAAATTACGATGCAGCCCGCGAAGTTCTTCCAATGATTCAGGCAGGTCAGTCGGTTCCGGCCGGTAAAATTGACGAAATTGCCGCTAAATACAACATTGGTGTAACAACCGTGCGCGACATTGTAGAAGAGCTTCAAAAGCCAAACCGCGATCCTCGTGACGGATATCCTGCTCCAATTATGCAGAAGGGTGTTCTTCAGTTTGAAGATCTTAAAGAAGGCATGAAGGTAACCGGAAAAATCAAAAACGTTGTAGACTTTGGTGCCTTTGTAGACATTGGTCTCCACGAAACAGGACTTGTTCACTTGAGCGAGCTTAGCGATAACTTTGTAAACGACCCTATGGAAGTTGTAAAGGTTGGCGATGTATTTGAATTTACAATCATAAATCTGGACAAGGACCGCCGTCGTATTGGTCTTTCCCTTAAGAGTGATGCTATGAGCAGAATTGGACAGGGAGAGTCGCGCTCCTTGAGGCAGGAATCGCGGACCCTGAGCTCGTCGAAGGGCCAAACCCCAGGCAGCGATGGTAAAAAACGCGTCGTTGTCGTTAAAAAATCCGAAAAAAAGGCCGATTTTAACAAAAATTCGCAGAAATTTGATAAAAATGATGACGGAATGAGTTACAATCCTTTTGCTGCGTACTTTTCTAAGTAGTAGCAAAATTTGTTAAAGTACGAAAAGTATGTTATAATTTTTTTTTACTATAGGAGTGATGCGTATGAAAAAGAGTTTTACACTTTTTGCTGCAATACTTTCTTTTGCAGTCATCATTACGAGTTGTGGCTTTAAAGATATGGAAATGCCTCAGACTGTATCAATTAAAACCGACGCTGTTTACGAGTTTCCTATTCTGGATCTAAGTTCTCCGGCTATGCAGGAAAAGTTAGATTTATCAAGTCTTCTGGATTTTGAAAAGCTATTGAGCAGCGAAGATGAATCAGAATCAAAGTTTAAGGTTTATAAGTATAATGATGGCAGTAATTATCAGCAGTATCTGTTACACATGCCTCTTGCAAATTTAGATTTTGACTTTTCAAAATCATTTGGCGATATGGACTTTTCTACAATTATGCAGGAAGGTTTTAGCATTGATAAAGAGATTGAGATTCCGACAGTTGGAAATATCGACGAAAAGAAACCGCTTGATTTGTCAAATATCAATAAAGTTTTGAATGGGGGAATTTCATTTATTGGTGCAACACCTGTAAGTGGCAGCGATTTAGAGGTTAAGTTTGCAGATGTTCCGGGAACAAGCTTTGAATATATTGAATATACAAGCGGATCCTTTATTGTAGATGCAAATTATGACACTATGGGTAGAACTGCACAAGGTAAGCTTACCCTTATTTATAACGAAAAAATCCTTTCTTCAGGTACTTTCAAAGATAACAAAGCAACTATAGATATTTCTAATCAGAAAATCTACAAAACAGGAATGAAGCTTCGTTATGAAGGTTCTACTCCAACAGTTGGTTTTATAGCCACCGTTTCTGAAGGCAGTCAAATTGCAATGGCAAAAGCTGTAACTTTACCAGATACTTCCTTTAATGTTCCAGATGTAAAAGTAACGATTCCTTTCTCTATGGGAGAAGATTTGGGTGATGTTACAATAAATGACGGCTCTCTTTCTGTAGCTATTGATGACACATGGAAAGCAGATGATCCTGTTATTAATGATTATCAGATAACAGTTTCCGGTGGCTTGAATTGTTCTGTTTCAAAAGCAGAGCCAACAGCTCAGTTAGTTAATGCTAAAATTAAGAGTGAAGATATTGAAGCAACTGCGCACGTAACAGTATACATTCACAATGCAGATATTAATTTTAATGAGCCTCCTCAGGTAAACGTTAAGACAGAAATTAAAGAAGTAACTGCCAGTGTAACAATGCCTGATGATTTTAAAACAAGCATCAGGCAGAATGTTGATCTTCCAGAAGATTTGAAAAAGTTTGTAAACTGGATTACCTGGAAAGAAATTGGTTTTGATGTTATTGCAAATAACACTCTTCCAAAAGGAAATGATATTTCTGTTAAAATCTGGTCAGATGCTTTAGGCATTCCTGAAGGTACTCCTCAGACAATTGTTGCCGGTGCCGAAAACTCAGAGCCTTTATCATTTAAAAATGCTTCTGAATCTACTACAATCCTTAATGGAACTGGTGCAATTTCAAGTATAGACATTAACGGTGAAATTGGCCTTCCAGGAGCAGAGGCTGGTAAGTTAATTGTTCAGCATGTAAAACCTGGTGACAAGTATAGTGTTTCTTTAACAATTACACCAAAGTTTGAGTTCAAAGAAGCAAATATTAAGATGCCTGAAAATACAAACTTTGAAGGAAACTTTAATACTTCAATCAACAAAAAAGCCATGTTCAAAGATTTGGGCAGCAATGTTGCCAATGCTCTTGAAAAGATCCAGATAAGTAAGCTTCCTCTTTATCTTTATGCAAATGTACCGGATATTCTTGGAGATGACTCTGGATTTGCCGGAACAATTAAAACCTATTATGGTAAAGAAAAAGATGACGGTACAATTGAGCAGATTAGTACTGATGACGAAGTAAACTGGATTCTTGATGATTATGATAAAGAAACCAAGGTTCACAAGGCTAAAAAAATTGAATTTGTTCAAATGCCTGAGCTCACAAAGAATGAAGACGGCGAAGTTGTTGCCCAGCTTGGTAATGAGCTTATTGATTTTGCAGGTGCCTTAAATTCTTCTCCAACAGGAGCCGGTGCAGAAGATTCAACTTTGTGTATCAGTTATAATGTTGGACTTCAGGGTACTCAGGATGATAGTATAACCCTTAAAGGCGAAGATTTGGAAAGACTCAAAAATGCCGGTTCAACTTCGATTTCTGTCGATGTAGTTCTTCTGCTTAATTTGAACTTTAATTTAGTAAAACCAATCAAAATCGACCTCATGGATTTTATAAACAACGAGGAAGAAGAAAATTCTAATTCTTCTGGTTCGGGCACAGGTTCTACAACAAAGACAGATAAGGAACGCGATCTTCTTGGTCGTGAAGAAGCAACAGATATGTCAAGCTATGAACAGTATCTTGAAGCTGTAAAGTCTGCATCTCTTATCATTGAAAAAACACAGCTGCCAATTGCAGGAACAATTAAGCTTGCTGTTAATATGTACAACGATTCAGATTACGATGAAGACAAACATGCTATTCCTTTTGGCAACGGAAAAGATACTACTATTGAAATTAATCCTGCAAAGTTTATTTCAACATATCCTCTTGAGCCGCAGATTAAACTGATTATTGGCGAAGGTACAAACAGCACATTTGGCTTATTGCGTGACGCAAAGGTTGGTGGAAAAATCAAGGTTAAAATAGTGGCAGATAAGAATAAACCTATTCAGATTTATCCTTTTAGCGAACAGAACAATGGAGGTAACGACTAATGAAAAAATTACTTATTTCTTTTGTATTATTTGCATCCTTAATTGGAGCTTCATTTGCCGAAAACTTCTTTTCTCACCGCTTCTTTGAAGTAAAGCTTGACGTGCCTGTTGAAGTTTCAAATAACCTCCTTGGACTTACAGACATTTTCAAAAAAGATGTTGTAATTGATTTAGCAGAAATTGCAGATAACGTTGCAGATAAAGGTGCTGCAATTAAAGGTAACATTGCTCCTGCTTTAAGCATTGGTATTGATATTCCTCGAGGTCTTATTCTGGGAGTGAAGGTTGGTGCCGAAGCTGACATTGGTGTTGGTCTTTCTGACGATTTGTTCGAATTCCTTGGAAAAGGAAACGTTGGGATGGATAACAAATACAAAATGGGAACTGAAAACACTTATGCAGATCTTTTTGCTACTGCTTCTGTAAATGCCGGCTGGAATACAAAAAAATCTCGCCTTGAATTTACAGGAACAGCCTTTAGCGCCCTTGCTCATTTTGATGCAAGCGATACCTATGCAAAGCTCTACATAAACGATAAAGAAAACAGCTTTGGATACGAAGCAAATCTCGACGCCAAGTTATACACAAACGTAAATGTTAATAATGGCTTTGACGACATTAATGCGATCCTCAATTCTATAACAAATAATATGGGATTTGACCTTTCGGCAAGCTATAAAAGAGATTTGTTCCGCTTCCTTACTATTGGAGCAACTGCACGAATTCCTCTTGCACCAAGTAAGTTGAGTTTGTGTACTTCTGTATCAAGCAAATATTCTGGAGAATATAGCATTGAGCAAATGCTTGGAACAGAAAGTGAAAACGAAAATAGTAGCGGAGATGTTGAAGAAGAAACAGAAGAAAACGAAGCTTCTAAGGAAGCTGCCTTTGATCCAAAGAACATGCTTGGCGATCCTGTAGTTCTTGCTACTCCATATGCTATCCATCGTCCTATGAAGATTGGTATTAGTGCTAATTTCCATCCATTTGGAAGCCTGCTTACTACAAGCGGATATCTTGGTCTTGGAATACGTCATCCATTTGCTTCTGCAATCAATTCAGGAATCGATATTGCAAATACCGACTATTACGTTGATTATGCTATTGCAGGACGTTTGAGCTTGTGGAACATCATCAGTTTTGAGCTTTCTCATGAGCACATGGATGAAGTTTACAAGAATGCATTTGCCCTTTCGGTAAATATCCGTCTTGTTGAAGTTGACGCTGGTGTTTCTCTCCAGTCTACTAACTTTACAAAGAGCTTCACCGGAGCAGGACTTGGTGCCTTTGCAACTGTAGCAATCGGATTCTAACGAAAGTCAGACACATATAATTCTAAAACAAAACTTTTATCTGCCGATAATTTTAATATGGCAGATAAAAGTTCAAAGAAAAAGACAGGCCTTACACTGGCCTGTATAATTTTAGCATTCCTCGTTATTTTTATTATTTTCCTCGTAAAAAAAGACGCAATCCTTACAAATCTTAAAGAAACAAGATTTTTTGAACGTGTTTTTGGGTCTACTCCAGAATTTGTAGAAAATCATACTCCAAGCGAAAAAGAAACTGTAAAAATCCCTCTTAATCCGCAGGCTGATGATGTTGTTATAAAGGTGGAACCGGAAGAGAAAAAATCTGCCCCTAAGGAAGAAGCAGAAAAGAAAGAATCTGCCCCACAAAAAACACAGGAAGCAGAAAAGACCAAAGAGTCTCAAGCTCCAGCTGTAAAAAAAGAAGAAAAAACTGCCGAAAAAACAAAAGCCGCTGAACCTGCCTATACAGACCTCATGCTTTGTTTTATCGAAATAGATGGTGACGGCTCAATAAACCGCAAACTTGTAAAACGTTCTGTTCCAAAAACCGATTCTCCGCTTACTACTGCTATTAAGGCTGTTCTTGCAGGCCCTGATACAACAAAATCAGAGGAACGCAATTGTATTTCTCTTGTTCCTGAAGGCACAAGACTTTTGGGCGCACGCGTAAGTGGCGGTGTTGCCTACCTTGATTTTAATGATGCCTTTGAATTTAATACAAATGGCGTAGAAGGCTACAACAGTCAGCTTATGCAGCTTGTTTATACAGCAACTTCATTTTCTACCGTAAATAGCGTTCAGTTTTTAATAGAAGGTCAGAAAAAAGATTACCTCGGCAGCGAAGGCCAATGGATAGGATCTCCGCTTACTAGGACTAGTTTCTAATTTACTTACTGTCTACTTTATTTCTTGACCCCTTTATCTTAGCAGTTGTATAATAAAATGTTACATACTATTTTATTCTTGAATAGGGGTCGTTGAATGAAAAATAAGTTTTTCTTGCCTTTGTTGTTTTTATTGCTCACCGGAGTTTGTCTTACAGCCTGCTCCAATGATAATTTAATCCCAAAACACAAAACAGATGTTTCTCTAAACTTTAATACAGAAGGATTGTATTCGTCTGTTTCTTCACGCGAAGCAGATGGTGCAGCAGAAGTAGAGGTTTCTGTTGTTTTAGAATGTACTCTTTACTATAAGGATGGAACTGTAATCGATTCTGATTCTGTTGAATTATTGCAGGATACTACAGAAGCAAAGTTTGAGTTTTCCGGTGTTCCTGTAGATTCTGAAGTTTATGCAAAGGTTGTTGTAAAATCAGTTTCAAAGACTTCTGACGGAACAACAGAATCAATCATGTATTCTGGAATTTCTGAGACAAAGCTTGTTACACAAGAGGGAGCAAAGCTTTCTGTATCTCTTACAAAAGAAAACGGTGGTTCACAAGAAGAAATAAAAGAGCCGGAAGAGCAGAAGCCTGAAGAAAAGGATCCGGAAGAAAAAGAGCCAGAGGAAGATACCGAGCTCACCTTTACAATTACAGTAACTGCCAGCGAAGGAAGTGCTTTTAGCAGTACCGATACTTCTATTGTTCCAAAACAAATAGATTTATTTGCAATAAAAGGTGATATTTCAAAAGACTTTAAGGGTGATTTTTCGTCGACAGAATTGCTTGCACTTTCAAACCTTAGTCAAAACGACAAGGCCAAAGCAATTAAAAGTTATAATTATGTAAATGATTCAAATTATTATACAAAGAAATCAGATAATTCATTTGCGTTCAAAGATGCTTTCAAGGCCGAAGATTTTATAGATAATCAAAACGAAACAGAAGAAACTTTAAACCTTATAGCAATAGTTGGTTTTGGAAGTAATTTAGGAAATGGTTATTCAAATTGTTATGTTGGATATGCAAAGAATTTTAAGCCGGAAGAGGTAGAAAATAATTTTGAAATAAACCTTATTTCTATGAACGGAAGCCCTGGTATTTTTGAATTCTGGTATGGACAGGATTCTTCAGATTCAAATGCAAGACTTTTATCAGACTATACAACAGCCGCTGTTGTTCAAGACATGGATACTACTTATGTTCAATATTCAGAGGTTCAGACATATGCAGGTGATGTTATAACTTCACTTTTCCAGGCTGGTTATAAATATGATTCATATATAACAGGAAAATGGAACGGAATTTTCAAAACATATCAGCCATATTATATAGACAAAACAAATGATATTGGCGGTTCGTTGGATAAAGAAAGCAGAACACTTGTTCTTGGAATTACCTGTCCAACTGAATCAATTGATTTGGACAGTTATGACATAACTATCACATTTACAGCAACTAGAGTAGATGGAAAAACTTTAACTCAAGAAGAGCTAAATTCAATTCGATGGGAAGCCTCTTTATCTTACGATGGTAATGACATTAATAACTATGGCACCACTTATTATACTGTTGAAAATAATGTGATTACCATTAATCCATATGATAACGCACCGCTTGAAGCAGCTGGAATCTATCAGCTCTACTTAAAGGCAACCTGGCCAATGTTCGAAGGTGCTACCGGCGAGGAAGATGTTCTGATAAGCAGCCAGACCTTTAATATCGTCGTAGAGGAATAATTTTGAGGAGGTTAGATATGAAGAATACAAATAAATTGATACGTTCGGCAGTTGTACTTTGTGCCTTATTAATAATGACTGTTTCTGGTTGTTCAAATGGTAATGATATAAAATCAAAAAATGATTTTCAGGAAAAATCATATAGTGTATCTGGTTCAATAAATCTTTTAGATACAAATGACCGTTCTGCAACAACATCTTTTACACGTCTTGATTCATTAAATTACAGCGTTGTTGCTTATAAGGGAACCAGCACATCATACGAAGAAAATTCTGCAGTTACAGCATCGCTTGGCGGCAGTGCAAGTAATATAACTTATTCTTTTAAGCTTCCTGAAGCAGGAAACTGGTATATTGTTGCCAGTGCAAAGCTTTCGATAGAAGACGAAGTTTTTGTAGATATACTTACAGGTTCAAAAGAAGTAGATGTTCCGGACCAGATGGCAGCTTATAATGTTGATGCAATTACCTTGAATTTAACAGGTTTTACAGAAAATGCTTCAGGAAGCATTAATCTTGTTATTTACGATCATACGAATGAGGTTAGTAAGGTAGATATCTCTGCAAAGGCTCTAATAAGCGAGAATTCGGTATCATCTCAACGAAACATTTCTAAATCTGGTTTAACATTTACAGGAACCTATGAACCTGGCCTTACAGAGCGTACACTTACCCTAGAGTATGAAGATATTTCTTCTGATTGTTACGAAATTGAGTTTGATTTTAAGAATTCCAATAATAAAAAAATATATTCATGTAAAGAAGCCGTAACAGTTTTAGGTGGATTTGTTACCGACAAGTGGCTTCAGGGCAGTTCGGGTACCGGTACTCATCTTGTTTATGATAGTTATAATAACAGTACTAAATTTATTATTACAGATGAGTTGCTTAATTCTTACAATCAGGCTGGGGATTTTAGTAATCCTATTGTTTTGTGGAATTCCAAAGAAACAGAAAATGTTCCTGTGGAATGGGGAAACAATCAATATGGTGCTTCTGGTGTACTGACAGAAGTTTCTAAAACATATCAATCTGGAACTCAGGTTTTTGCTAAAACATATAGCGATATGAAAATATTCAATCCTTCGTGTCAAACTTCTAGCCCTGCTTTTTGTTTTGATGATCAGGTTCCTACATCTGTCTATGTTTTTGATTCTGAAGATTACACTTTATATAAGTTTTCACCGTCCTATGCTGCTTACAAACAGACTCCTTTTTCAGAAGATTATGAGGAAGTCGATTTGAGCGACATTATAACTGAGACAATAGAAGCTGGTGGGTCTTTTTCAAGGTTTTATTCTGCTATTGCTTATTATGGAGGCTATGTCTTTTTCGCTTATAGAGTAAAAAATGCTGCCAATCAGAATGCTAATTATTTAGGGGCTATAGACGTAACAAATCCCGATAACTTTTTGCATTGTCCAACAGGAGATAACGAGCTTATAAATTCAATAGCTATAGATTCTGTAGAAATTAACGGTGAGAATAAACTTGTAATTTGCTATTCATCTGTTAGCGAAATACAAATCAAAGCTATATCTCTTGAAACAAATTCTCTTGCCTTAGATTCTTCTATTGGTGGAAGTGTAACAATTAATAAGGACGTCTTAGATTTGAATTTTTTGGGCGATGAAATAAATCCTCAAATCACAGATATGCTGATATGGGAAAATACACTTTATCTGACTCTGGCGGCTTATTCAGAAAAGAGCGAAGACCATCCAAATAAATATCTTTATAATGATGGAGAATATAAAAGAAAAGCTATTCTTGTAAGTAATGGTGGCATTGCAAAAATAGACTTAAGATATCCAGAAAATTTATCTTTTGGTCCGTGGAATGGAGGTTCAAAGGTTCTAGGATGGTTTACCAATACGGTTTACGATGATAACGAAGGAACAAACCCTCAAGAGGTTTCTATGTCTCCATCGCCTGAATTTAATGATTCTTCTTATTTTTATGGGCCACGAAAATTTATTGCTAGAAAGCCTGATGAACTTGTTATAGCCGATGATGGAGGTTATGTAGATATAGATATTGATGGAGATGGAAAAATTACAGAAGTAAACGATGCTGCCTGTAAAAACCGTATTGTTACCGTTAATTTATTGGACCAATCTATTTCAGCAGAAGATGTTGATGTTAGCTTTGATATAGATTTTGAAAAGTGGGAGTCTAATGTCGATAGTACTTATTCCGGATACGGATTTAAACAGTACTAATGAAAGAAGACTTTTTTCTCTCCATCTGTATCCCTGTCTACAAATCAGAAGCTTCCCTGCGGCGCTGCCTGGAATCGGTGGCGGAGCAGGATTTTGAGGGGGCTCAGATTGTTCTTGTAAATGATGGGAGTCCGTTGCCCGCTGATAAAAAGCAAAGCTGTAAAAATATTGTAAAGCAATTCAGAAAGGAACATAAGCTTTCAAAAAATCAGCTTCTTTATCGCGAGCACAGAAGTAATCTTGGGCTTTTAGAGGCTCGGCGAAGTCTGGTAGAGGCGGCGACTGGTCACTATATCCTTATGGTCGATAGTGACGATGCTCTTGCTCCCGGTGCCTTAAAGGTTCTTTACCAGGCGGCTCTTGAATCTGGTGCCGATATTGTTCAGGGAAAAACAAAGGTTGTCTGTTTTGGTGCAGAAGGGCAGTCTATGCAGGAAGAGGTTCTGCTCAGGCAAAAATCAATGCAGCAGGTTGCAAATAAAATCTTTTGCGGAATGCTTACAGAAAATCAGATTTTTGACGGCTATATTCTTCAAAAAAATCATAATGGATTTTTATGGGGTAAGTTGTACAGACGCGAGCTTTATCTTGAAGCTCTTGCTCACATTCCTTTTACCCGCTGTGTTTATTCCGAAGATTTTCTTCAATACTTTTTTATTTCTTATCTGGCCAAAAAGTATGTAGGAATAGATTTTCCAGTTTATGAATATTCTGTAGACACGGGAATTTCTTCTTTTACAAAAATCACAGACCTTAAAAGATGGGAACAGGTTTGTACTGCAGCAAATGTTTTTACAATTTTGTTTACTGCTGTAAAGGAACTTCCTGCTCAGAGATTTACTCCGGAACACCAGAAGGCGCTTGCTTTGAAAAGTCGCTTTGTGCTTTCAAATACATTGGAACAAATGAGGCGGCAGGTAGACCCTTCAATTTTACCCGAAGCCCGTGCCTTAATGTGCCAGTACTGGGGAG
>CAMNDY010000049.1 GCA_946535985.1 uncultured Treponema sp.
ATTCAGACTTTAAATAAAATAGCAACAGTTGGCTTAAACCAGCTGGACCGCGATAACTACGAAATTGCTACAGACATCAATAATCCGGATGCAATTCTGGTGCGTTCTGCAGATATGCATGAGATGCAGCTTTCTGACAATGTAAAGGCTGTTGCACGTGCAGGTGCCGGTACAAACAATATTCCAATTCCTGAGCTTACAGAAAAGGGTGTTGTTGTATTCAATACTCCGGGTGCAAACGCTAACGCTGTAAAAGAACTTGTTATGCTTGCCCTCCTCCTTTCAAGCCGTCCTGTAATTGACGCCAACAAATGGGTTAAGGGACTTAGCGGAAAAGGCGACGAGATTCCTGACCTTGCAGAAAAGGGAAAGAGCCAGTTTGTTGGACCGGAACTTATGGGAAAAACTCTTGGTGTAATTGGTCTTGGTGCAATTGGTGACATGGTTGCTAACCTTGCCCTTCACTTTGGAATGAGCGTTATTGGTTATGATCCATTCCTTTCTGTAAACTCTGCTTTGAAGTTGGACAAAAAAGTTCAGATTGCAGAAACTCTGGACAGCCTTTATGCAAAGTGCGATTACATTACAATCCACGTTCCACAGACAAATGATACAAAGGGCATGATCAATGCAGCTGCAATCAAAAACATGAAGGACGGAGTTCGCATTATCAACATTGCCCGCGGTGGTCTTGTAAACAATGCAGACATCATTGCTGCTTTGGATAGCGGAAAAGTTGCTTCCCTCATCACAGACTTTGCTGCAGAAGAATTGCTCAACCATCCAAAGGTTGTATGTATGCCTCACCTTGGAGCATCTACTCCAGAAGCAGAAGACAACTGTGCTGTTATGGCCGCTGCCCAGCTTAAGGACTTCCTGGAAAAAGGAAATATCGTAAATTCTGTAAACTTCCCAAAAACAGTTACAGACAACCCTATTCCTGCCGGCGGAACCCGTCTTTGTATCAGCCACAAAAATATTCCTGATACAATCTCTAAATTCACAACAATTCTTGGCGAAGCAAAACTCAATATTGCCAGCTTTATCAACCAGGCTCGCGGCGACGTAGCTTACAACATCATCGACGTTGACGGCCTTGTTACAGACGACATTATCGAAAAGCTCAAGGCTTGCGATACAGTAAATAGAGTTAGACCTATTTTTGGTTAATCAAAAAAGGACAGTCTTCACAGGCTGTCCTTTTCTTTAACTATTCAATTCCTTTCCAAGATAAATTATCATTGCAGGAACCGGCTCATTATTGCTGGCAAGCTCATTCTTATACCAGCGGTTCCATGCCCCCTGATAGACAAGCGCCATTACAAAGGCATCGGCACAAAGCTGATATTTTAAGAATTCCGGAACAACATTCTTTAAATGTTTTGGCGGCTCAACAGGATTTACAAAAAGCTCCTCCAGCTCTGAATTAAACTTTTGACTGAAATCTATGATAGCTTCATGGAAAATTGTTTCGAATAAGAATTCAGCATCTTCAGCAGATAAAACCGGGATATTCAAAACTTCACCAGGCTTATCAGGATCAGAAGATTTTCCAAGTAAATTGTATTTTTCATATCGTTCGATAACTTCCTTATCAAAGAATCTTGGATCTATCAAAGGAATATCAGCTTCTTCGCCCGCATAAAGTGCATAGCATACTTTCAAAAACTGCAGATGGTCCAGCGGCCAGAACTGACTGAAAGTAAAGCCCGCAACAACATCATAAGCATAAAACCTTATTTCCTCTCGATTTTTATAAGTCCCTGTAGACACACTATGACAGCCGTTTAGTTTACAAAGACAATGTCCTGTAACATAATCCCAGTCAGGTTTAAAATCTAAAGGACTTTTTAAACCATAAGCATATCCATACCACTTTGCCTTATGCTTAATTTCCATTGCACTTGGTTTTGGATTTTTCTTAAAGCTTACTTCGCGGGTTGCTTCATGAATAATAAAAATCGCAGAAAACTGCAGTAAACTTGCCTTTTGTCTTTCACTCATTTTCTTATAACAAGCTAACTGACGGATTCTCTCAAGATAAGTTTCCAGTTCAACCCACATTTTTTGTGCATACTTTTCTGCAACTGCTTTGTCATGGTCATAGGCTTTTTATAGGCCATTATCAAAATATTCTGCTGAATGCGGCGAGTCCAGTTATTTGTATAAAAGGCAGAACAGTCATTGTCCATTTCTCCAAACATCCAGATATCAAGACATTCCGGCTCATAACTCTGTTTTTCGTACTTTTCCATTTCATTCTCCAGTTTTGCTTTAACATTCATACGAGCGGTGTTCAGGCGGGATTTTACCGTGTTTGTATTTACGTCCAGTTCATCTGCAATTGACTGCACATCCTGGCCATGGATAAAATGACGAACTAAAACTTCACGATAATTTTTGGAAAGCTGAGTAATTATGCGGCGGACATTTTCTTCATCTTCTTTTCTGATGATTTTTTCCAGCGCAGATTCTGACTCTTCTTCCCTGCCGGCAATTTCAAAATCCGGAATCACACCATAAGAAATTATAGGCTTTGAATACTTTGAACGCAGAAAATCATAAAACTTATGATTCAAAATGCCAGAAAGATAAGTCCTTGGATTTTCAATTTTCGTACCGTTTTTCAACGCAACGATAGCACTTATCAGAGTCTCAGAAACAATATCTTCGGCCTGTTCAAAGTTATTAGTTTTACTAAGGGCAAGCTTAAGAAGATATTCACTGTGATCAAATAAATGCTGAGTTTCCATAATTCACTGTTTACCTGTAATTTTTTTCGTATAACTATATAGTCGCAGAAAATTGAAATCAGGTCGGTAATTATTGTTTAATATCCAATACATACCCTTCGTCATCATCGGCGGAGGCTGGTGGGAGTTTACCAAGTTTTTGATTTAGGACTTCGCTGAAGGATGCGCCTTTTGGGACAGGATATTTGGCAAGGTAGGCGCGTTTTTCGGCAAGTTCTTCCATGCGTTTTTCGGATTCTTTTTCTACTGCTTCTATGATGGCCGAACGTTCTTCTTTTGTGTAGCCGCGAACAGGAGCAACTCGGTTAGCGTCATATGAGATGTTTGAAACAGCTGATATTTTTTCTGCCATAAAAATATTATATACCTACAATCTTCAAAAAACTATATATTTTTCCATTTTTGCACTATAGTGTTTTTGATGACTAAAATAATCTGTACTACTCTTTTAGTTGAAAAATCTCCACAGGCGTTACCACTGGGGGCGGCATGCGTGGCTTCGGCAATTAAGCATTACGCGGGGACGGAAAAGGAATGCCAGGTAAAGTTGATTTCCTTTAGCCGGGAAGATAAAGAAATCACGGCGCTAAAATCTGACAAAGAGAAGGCGGATCATATTGCCGACCGTTTGCTCCAGGAAAATCCTCAGATTATCTGCATGTCTGTGTTTGTCTGGAACAGGACGATTTTTGAACTTTGTGCAGAGCGTTTTCATAAACAGGGCGTGGTCATTATTGCGGGCGGGCCGGAAATTACTGCGCACCCGGATATTTTTAAAGGCAAGTTTGATTACACAGTCAGCGGCGAAGGTGAAATAAAAGTTCCCCGCCTCATTGAAAGTATTCTTTTTAACAAACCTTACACACCCCAGGATTTTCCACAATCTTTAGATTTGAAGAATATTCCAAGCCCCTACCTTGACAGCACTATAGACCCGTCAGAATTTGGCGGTGCCCTCTGGGAGCTTGCCCGCGGCTGTCCTTTCAAATGCTCCTACTGCTATGAATCAAAAGGCGAAAAAACTGTACGTCTTTTTCCACAAGAACGCATAGACAAAGAGCTGGAGCTTTTTGCCCAAAAGAAGGTTTCCCAGGTTTTTGTGTTAGACCCCACTTACAATGCAAATAAAGAAAGAGCCCTGGCCCTGCTCAAAAAGATTGCCCGCGTCACTCCGGACACCTTTTATTATTTTGAAGCCCGTGCAGAATTCATTGATCATCAGCTGGCAAAAGCTTTTACAAAGATTCCTTGTGCCCTGCAGATTGGACTTCAGAGCGCCGATGAAAATGTCTTACGCAAAGTAAACCGCCCCTTTAACAAAAAGCTCTTTATAAAAAATATAGGCATCTTAAATCAGGAAGGTGTGACCTTTGGTCTGGACTTAATTTACGGACTGCCCGGAGAAAGCTTTGCATCCTTTAGGGAAGGAATTAATTTTGCAGCATCCCTCTACCCTAACAACCTTGAAATCTTTTGCCTTTCTGTTCTGCCCGGCACGGATCTTTATGACAGGGCACAAGAATTAAAGTTAACCTTTGAAGCAAGTCCACCCTACAACATTATCAAAACCGACAAATTTTCACCGCAGGATAAAATAAAGGCTCAAGCGCTTGCAAAATCCTGCAGCTACTTTTACAACGACGGCCGTGCGGTTCCCTGGTTCATGACAATCTGCCGCTCTCTCAAAACAAAGCCTGCAGCATTTTTTGAACAGTTTTATGATTACGCAAAAAAGAACAAAATCCCGCTCGACTGCTGCCAACATAAACTAATAGAAGAAAATCAGATAAAATTTCTGACGACACTTTATAAGCAGCGCCAGCTCGACCGCTATATAAAAGCTGCAACAGACATCATCCGCTTTAACGGAGCCATCTCACGTAAAACCGCATCAGGCATTTCTGAAAAAATCCGCCTCACCTACCCGCCTGAATATATAGACTCACAGTACAGTCTTGACCTGGACTTTTTTGTAAAGAACGTACGGCAAAAACCTTGTGAGATAAAAATTTAATTACCGGTAAAAACAAATTTTATTCATGCTTAATCTTTATAAGAATTGGCATGATTGAAGCTTTTGAAGATACAGGAACCTGGGCATTAAAAGAAATTTGATTCTTACCAAAAGTCTGATTTTCTGCCGCAACAATTTTATTCTGTCCGCAGGCATTTACTATAGCCCCGTAAACATCAAGAGGATTCTTTTTAATTTCCTTTTGATAGGCAGTCATAATATCTTCAAGCTTGAGTTCATTTAGGCTATATAAAACAACCAGATAATCTGTTCCTTCCCTTGAATCAAGACGCATACAGGTATCTTCAGACGGATACACTACTGTATTTTCATGATAATCAAGTAAAGCATTTACACCATCAGGCGGAAAAAGCCTGTTAGGTTTTTCTAACGAATCATCAGCAGCAAAGGCATAAACATAACAAGGCTTTTTGTTAGTCATGTATAACTGAAAGCGGGTAAAACTGTCATAAGATTGCTTTGTTTCGTAAAACTCATCTTTTAACTGAACCTGAATTTCTGTGTCATCATTATAAATTGGCAAAGTAAATTCACCTTCGAAAATGCAATATTTTTTCTCTGGTTCAGGAGCAGGTTTTGGCTCAGGCTTAGGAGCCGGCTTTGGTTCAGGTTTTACATCCGGTTCCGGAATTACAGGAATTTTCTTTGGGTCTTTTTTGTCATCCTTTTTATCATCCCAAGACCACCAGTCGTTTTCACTGTCATCATCACTGTTCCACCACCAGTCATCATCATCATAAGACCACCACCAGTTATCATCGTAGTCGTCCCACCAGTCGGTATTATCGTTATACTCCTCTTCCTCCTCTTCCTCTTCTTCCTCTTCAATATCAATAACTGTTTCTTTATAAGGAATTTTAATAATTTTATTACTGATTTCGTAAGCGCCCATTAAAAAACAATAGGCCAGTTCATAGTTTACCCAGATACAGCCATTGCTTCCCCAATCACTTCCCCAGCTGTTTTGAAGTAAAAAAGCCCCACTGTATTCGTCATTATCAGAGTCATAATAGCGTTTGTCATCATAACCGACAATGAGCATTGCATGTCCACTCAGATTTTCAAGATTTTCAAGATCCTCATCCAGATTTTTAGGAATATAATCTTCTTTCCAGAACTGATTCACAAAATCATTCGAAACCCGGAATGCCCCCAGGACAGGCTTTTTTTCGGAAATTGATTTTTTAATATTTCGGATCACCCTTTGGGCATCATTGTTGTCGGTTTGGTAATAAGAAAAATCTATTGAAGAACCAAGACTGCTGTAATTTTCAATTTTAAATAAATCAGCTTTAGCGTATTCCTTTATATCAAAAGTTTCATAAGAAGCATAAAATTCGTTCCGGTTACGTCTTGGAACACCATAATTTTTCAGCCAGTCCAGAGCATCTTCGGGATACATTCCTTTAACTTCGGATGCTTTTATCTGATGCGGATTACAGCTGCGGTAAAGATAATATGGAGAAAAAGCCATTTCTTCTATTTCGTTTTTATTAACAATTCTTGCAGAAGCAGCTTCTGCCGTGGTCATACCCGCATAGGTCGAAGCCCAGGCAACACAAGTTCCAAAACGTCCCTGATCCGCAACCGGGGGAGTAAAATCGGTAAGCACAACTTTTGAAGGAAGATTTTCATAACTTCGTTTTAAGAGCTGGGCTTTTTCAGGAACTTTATCATAGCGTTTTTTATCAAACTTAAGACCAGTTCCATAGTCGGGCTTTGAATTGCTTTCTTTTTTGCAGGCAGCAAAGGTTAATAAAAAAACAATAGAAAAACAGGCAAAAACAAGCTTCACAGATTTTTTCATTTATTACGAACTCCTATCATACCAAGAGCATCACTCTTAAAATCTTTTACAACCATCATTCTGGAGTTTGTATTAATAAGACTTTCAGGGCTATCCCAGGAACCACCCTTAAGCATATATTTTCCTTTTTTAGAATCATTACACCATTGCCATACAAGACCGGTCATATCGCTTACCTGCTTTGTATTTGCAGCCCTTTTCCACTCTGCTTCATCAGGAAGTCGCCAGCCGTTTTTACTTCTATCAATTTTTATATTCTGAGGATTTGATAAATCATATACACATTCAAGCTTATCTTTATTACTCAAATCATTCATAAAGTGAACTGCATCTAAATAAGAAATATTTGTTACAGGTTCATTATCTTTTGCTTCTGGCTCAAAATCTGTCTGCCCCGAAATTTCCCTATATTGCAAAACTGTAACAGGACTAAGCGCACAATAAAATTTTTTATCAACTAAGACAGAATCAAGATAAGAAGAAATCTCCTGACTAACCTTTTCTTCTTTTTTCTTTTCCTGACTTGCCTTTGCTTTTTCTTTTAAGTTTGAAACTGTTCTTATAGTAAATTCAGAAGTCTGATTTTTAAGGTTCACACTTGTCTTCTTTGCAGCAACAATAATCTTATGCCCTCTTTCTGTAAATGCAATAAAACAGATAATCATTATAAAAAGGAAAAGCACAAAAAGAATTAATGAAAACCTTATAAGATTAGAATTATCGGAGTGGATATTGTTATCATAATTCGCAGGATTTATTTCGGGCTTTCCATTTAAATAGGTTTCGGTAGTTTGAGAACCAGTTGTATATGGAACCTGCTTATTTTTAGTAGCCTCTTTAACAGCCTTTGTTACCGAACCTATTACCTGATTAAAACTTGCTCCAGGGTCTGCAATATGATCAATAAGGGCCTGGGTAAAAGGACTGTGTTTACCTTCTCCGTCATCGGCAGTAGCTCCGGAAGCACAGGAATAAAAAATAAGACCTTCTGCAGAACTAGAAGTTGGAACAGTTGTAATACCCCGGTTAGAACTACCACGAGAGGTTTTTAAAGGATTATTGCGGCAGGCATCAAGAATCATAATATATTTAGAGCAGCCTGTATTTTCTATTCTTTCAATTATCTGTGCCAGATTTTTTGCGTTTTCGTCAAAGCTCTCTTCATCATCTTCAAAGTCCTGACCAACAGGAAGAATATAATTTTTTCCATTACACTCTATTCCGTGCCCTGAATAATAGAATAAAGCAAGGTCTGCATTTTCTGACTTTTTATAAAAACTTTTAAGGGCACTGTTCATTTTTTCCCTATTAACATCATAGGCTTCATCAACATCAAAATTTAACTCTTCAAGTTTTTTCTTAAAGGCTTTTGCATCTCTTACAGGATTATTAAGAGGACTATTTTTATAGTTTTCGTTTCCAATTACAAGAGCAACTCTTCGGCCACCACTTTCCTGTGCAGAAAAAAGCGGAAACAAAAATAATGCAGAATATATTGTGATAAAAAGGATTCTTTTAAACTTTTTCATTTTTCTTCCCCTTAGTATTACCAGTAGTAGTAGTAATAATTATTATAAACCCTGTTGTAGTCATTTTCGGCCTGCGGATACATGGCTTTTGCTATCTTGTAATAATTCATTGCATTGTAATAGCTTACCTCGCAGCCCTCTCCGTACTCATAGGCTTTCCCAAGATAATAAGCATAGTAATAATAATCACCGGAATAAGCAGTATCAAAGGCCCTCTGCAGCCACTTAAAGGCTTCTTTTGAATTTGATTTTTTATAATAGTCATAAATGCGGCCGGCAGAATCGCTTTTTTTATAGTTTGCATTGTAACAGCTTTCATAGCATGTCACAGCATTCCCCTGATTTCCCTCTTCCCAATAATATTCGGCAAGCTCCCAGGCGGCGGTAGTGCTTCCTACAGCATAAGCTTTTTCAAGCCATTCAATTCTCTTCTGGCCTTCAAACTTATTTACAAGACTTTCTATAAATTCACCATCGGTAAACTTGCCCCACTTAAAGCTTTGTAAAAAATATTCTCCGGCTTTATCAGGATCTTTGTCTAAATATTCCCAGGCAAGCTTTGACAATGCAGCAAACTTTATATCGTCTATATTTTTACTTCGTTCGTTAATTTTTGCTTCATATTTATTAACAACTTCGCTGTTACCGGCTTCATCTGCAAGTCTCTGTTCATGAATCCATCGTGGTATGAGTATCATTTCATAAGGAGAATTATTCTGAGCAACAGTCTCCAGCCAGTAAAGGTTTTGCACCTCATCTTCGCGATAGATTTTTTTCATTTCCCATTGGGCCAGCAAAAGTCCCTGATCTGCAGCTTTTTTAATCCAGCTTTCGCCATCCTGTGGTTGATTATCAAAATTAAGGCAGGCAAGTCCGTAATTATACATAGAATCAGGATTATCGATAATATAATCCTTTCTTTTTGCCTCAATAAGATACTGACTTTTAACATATCCCGAAAAACCATGATATTCTACATAAGCCCAATAGCCGTCATCAGAAAGGAGCTGAACAACTTCATCTTCATTAAGTCTAATTAATTCATCTGCCCCCTGAGCTGGCTCTGTTCGCAAAATCAGCCGGTCTCCATCTCCGGTATAAACTTTTTTATATACACGAATATTTTGTTTTATCAAATAAAAGACAGATGGAAGTGCAGATAAAATTATACAGCAGATTAAAGCCAGAATAATTATTTTGAGGAATTTTGAATCTTTAGACTTCTGTTTTTGCTCCTCTAAAGGTTTTTGAGCTTTTACAGGCTTTTGTTTTGCAGGATTTTTTACAAGGCTCATTACCTTTGAAGGCTCAAAGCCGGTTTCTGAATATTTAAGCAGGCAGAAAAAATTCTGGAGGTCTGACTCCTGAACCTGTTGAAAAATGGAAACCTGATTCTCTTTATTTATAGAAAAGGTATCGAGGTCATAAAGCACGGCAGGAGAGCTTTCTCCATATTTTACAAAGGCAAGCGAATAATTAATATCTTCCTGAAAAGAATAATTTCTAAGCTCGTATAGATTATAACGGATTTTTTGGATTACACTTTTATATTCTTGGTCTGAAAGTTCACTATTGCCATCCAGCACAAAAGCAATTTTTAACTGACTCATTTTTTAAGCTCCAACACTTAAGGAATATACAATTATATCACAAAAAATATTGGAAATAAATAAAAATTGACTTTAGATTTGGCTGAATTTATTTAAAGTTCAATTTTACCCACAAGGGTTGTTTCTTCGTCCAGGCTTGATTTTTTATTGCCTTTAGGGTCTGATTTTTTGGCAGCAGTGCTTTTTGCAGTAAATCTTGGGCTTGCTTCATCGTTAAATTCGGCAAGGGCTGCTTCGTTCTTTTTGGCTTTGTGGGCCTTTGGCGAAGTTAAGAATGCAAACAAGCTTCCGCACAGGCCTCCAGCAGCAATTACAGCAACCCCCACTACCCCGTTTGGATTTTTGCGGAAAACAAGCATTGCAATAAAAAGGGCAATTACAGCAATGGCAGAAGCAGAGATTTTACTGCGAGAAAGCTGCATCATTGTCCAAAGAAGGATTAGCATAAAAACGACAGGTTCTGCCCCGCAAACTGCATTTTTACAAAAACAGGCATTAAGTACACCCGAAAAGAGAGAAGAAACAAAAATCATAATGCCTATTATTACAGAACCGTAACGCTCTTCCATTTGAGGACCAAGCAGCAGAATAAAAATGAGATTACATATAAGCACTTCGTTTTGGGAATAGCCAAAAACGTGAATAAAAAGCCTTAAAATAGAAGGAAAATCAGAAAAAGAAAAAGGAAATTGCCCGCCCGCAGCAGTTGGAGTAACAAGCCACATATCCTTGAGCTTACCTTTTAATGCAAAAGCGTCCAGAATAAAAACAATCAGCGTTACCAATGCAAAAGTCAGCATTACAGGGGAATCATAATGAAATTTTAATTTAAGTTTCTTCTTCATATTTTGATTATCGGTTTTATTTGCCCACAACTTAAAAATGTGTTATATTAAAAGGTATGAGTGATTTTATTAATCAGCCGCTGAACATTGGCAGCGGAGTTGCAGAAACTACCTCAATTGAAGTTCCTCCCGAAAAAGATGTTGTATTTTACAATGATGATTTTACAACAATGGAGTTTGTTGTAGATGTTCTTGTTTCTGTTTTTAATAAGTCACACGAAGATGCAGAACAACTTATGATAACAGTTCATCAGGCTGGAAGCGCAGTAGTTGGCACCTATACTTATGACGTCGCAGTTTCCAGAACAAATCTTACGCGGAGCATTGCAAAAAAGAACGGCTTCCCGCTAAGGGTAGAAGTTGAATAATTCTGATTCCCAGAGGAAATAATTGGCAGACGAAAAAAAGACAAAATCGATTGTAAGGCAGATGAAAGTAAGCCCTATGCTTACAAAAATTCTGTCTGAATCGCTTGCAAACGCAAAAGCTTCTCACCATGAATTTTTCACACCGGAGCATGTTTTATCTGTTGCTTTGCAGGATGATTTTGTTTACCACATCCTCAGCGAAAGTGGAAGCGATGCCGATGCCCTTAAAGAAAACCTTGCCGATTTTCTTGCAAACAAGGTGCCTTTAGTTTCGGATCAGGCAAATACAGAACTCTTAAATGCACCGGTTGAATCCATAGGCTTTCAGTCTGTTATGAACAGAGCTGTCTTTCACTGTGTTTCAAGCGAATCGGAAATGATTGATATTACCGATGTGCTTGTGAGCATGTTTGATGAAAAAAAGAATTACTGTTCTTATTATATGCGCTCAAGCGGGCTTGATAAATTAAGACTTCTCGAAACAATCAGCCGCATAAAAGGCGTACACGGAACCGCAAGGCCAAAAGACTCTTCTAAAGGGCAAAATCAGCCGCAGATGCCTGAAGGCATGATGACTAACAACGAAGGTGGCCTAGACCGCTTTGCTGTAAACATGACAGAACAGGCAAAAAAAGGTGCTTACGATGTTCTTGTAGGACGCGAAGAAGAAATTGAACGCACTGTTCAGATTCTCTGCCGCCGCAGCAAGAATAATCCTCTTCATGTTGGAGACGCCGGTGTTGGTAAAACAGCAATTACCCAGGGACTTGCCCAGCGCATAGTTAACGGTGATGTACCTGAAGTTCTTAAGGGGTTTACAATTTATTCTCTTGACCTTGGACTTTTACTTGCAGGAACAAAATTCCGCGGAGACTTTGAAGAGCGGCTTCACTCTGTAGTTGATGAACTTAAAGAAAAGAAAAAATCAATTTTGTTTATAGACGAAATCCATATGATTATGGGGGCCGGTTCAAACGGAAGCTCACAGATGGATGCTGCTAACTTACTTAAACCCGCCCTTGCAGACGGAAGCATCCGCATTATTGGTTCGACAACCTTTGAAGAATATTCTTCTCACTTTGAAAAAGACCGTGCCCTTGCCCGCCGCTTTCAGAAAATTGATATTCTTGAACCTAGCCGCGAAGAATGTATAAAAATCCTTAAAGGACTTCTTCCAAAATACGAAGAATATCACAAGGTAAAATACGCACCTTCTGCACTGGAAGCAGCTGTAGACCTTTCGGTTCAATATATGCCGGACAAGCGTCTGCCGGACAAGGCAATTGATATTATAGACGAAGCTGGTTCCTATCAGAAGATTCACAAGAACTCTGCACAAATCAACCTTGCAACAATCCGCCGCATAACTGCAAAAATGGCAAAGCTGCCACTCGATACAGTTTCGGGCGACCAGAAAGACACCCTGCGTTACCTTGAACATACTCTTGGTGCACAGATTTTTGGACAGGATAAAGCAATTCAGACACTTACAAAGGCTGTTAAACGAGCTCGTGCCGGCTTTAGAAATCCTGATAAACCGGAAGCCTGCTACCTTTTTGTAGGTCCAACCGGCTGCGGAAAAACAGAGCTTGCACGTTCTCTTGCACAAACCTTAGGTGAACCACTACTGCGCTACGACATGAGTGAGTATCAGGAAAAACATTCGGTAAGCCGTCTGGTTGGTTCTCCTCCTGGTTACGTTGGTTTTGAAGAAGGCGGACTTCTTACCAAAGACGTACGCAAAAATCCAAATGCAATTATTCTCTTTGACGAAATTGAAAAAGCCCACGAAGATATTTACAACATACTTCTTCAGGTAATGGATTACGGTATTCTTACAGACAATCAGGGACGCAAAGCAGACTTCAGAAACTGCATTGTAATTATGACAAGTAATGCCGGTGCCCGCGACATGGAAAAAGCAGGTATTGGTTTTGGAACACAAGATGCGGCTTACGACGAAGCAACTCTTTTTGAAGCTGTAAACAAGGTATTCCCTCCGGAGTTCCGCAACCGTCTTGATGCAGTTATTCCATTCGGCTATCTTGATAAAAAAATTGTACGCATGGTTTGTCAGAAAGAAATTGTCAAGCTTGCACAAAGAATCAAAAAACGAAAAATCACACTTACAGTTACAGACAAGTGCATAGACTACCTTACAGATCAGGGGTATTCAAAAGAATTTGGAGCCCGCAACATGGCAAGAACAATTGAAGAAAACATTGCAAATCAGCTTGTTGATGAAGTTCTTTTTGGTTCTCTTGCAAAGGGCGGCGCTGTAACCGCAGATTATAAGAAAAACAAAATCGTCTTTGAATATGGAAAAGAAAAAACAACGGCTGATTAAGTGGGTGCTTTTAAGCTTTACTTTAATAGGACTCCTCTTTTTCTTTATTCTTTTTTACATTACCTTCATGCAGTCCCGTTCAAAGCTCAGAACTCAAAATGAATACGATCCTGCAGACACATGCCTTTATCATGTAATAATAACCGGGACTTATGAAAATCAAAGCTTTCTTACCGAGCTTTATAAAGGTGCGGCCAGTCTCGAAAAATCCTATAACGCCGTTGTAGACCTTCATGTACCTACTTCAGAAGCAGGTACAAGCTCTTTACAAAATCTTATTGATTACTGTTCCTTCCTTAATGCCGATGGAATTATTGCCTACATAGATTCTCCCGACGACACCCCGGTAATTCTTCAACGAAAAGACAATCCTGCAATTCCACTTATTACAACCGGCCAGTTTTCGGCAAACCTTCAGCAGATTTCTTATGTTGGTGCAAACTACTGGGAAATGGGAAAACGCGTTGCCGACGAAGTAATAAGTCTTTTGCCACAGGGTGGGAACGTCTACATCATAAGCGATTCAATTTCTACAAACACAACAAACATCATAAGCAGTATACAGCGAACACTTCAGGAAAAGCCGCAGATTCTTTATTCGGTAATCGAAAGCATTCCCCCGTCCTTCTCATTAAAATCAAACAGCAACATTTTTATTTCGCTCTCAGAAGATGATACTATTATGTCGGCACAGCTTCTTTCAGAAATGTTCCCTGCCTATTCTTACAAGCTGCTTGGTTTTGGTACAAACGAAGTATGCCAGCTTTATTTACAAAAGGGTTTTATAACAGAGCTTTTCTCACTTGACCCGGAACGAATTGGAAAGGCTGCAATGCAGGTGCTCTTTGAATACAGAAACAAGGGCTATGCAAACAGCTATGTAACAGCCAGTGTAAAAATCACAAGGGCAAAGCAATGAAAAAGTGGCCTATCTTAAAGCTGAATCCGGTTCAGTATGTTAGGAATAAAAGTCTCCGCTGGCGAATAATGCTTTGTATTGGAATTGCAATTGTAATGCTGGCTTCGACTATTGTTATGACAATGCGTTTTACAAGCTGGTCAATGCAGAATCTTGGAGATGCTTATAAATCAAACTCCGAGCTTACAGATTTTTCGGAAACACTTTCTTCTACAGAAAAATCAATGGAAAATTATGTAAACTACCGAACCTTTGAAAGTATTGATGCCTTTTATAATTCAAGAATCAAAGCAGAAAACTTTTATGAAAAACTGCAGGATTTTCCTTCCCAAAATGAAGTTGCTCATAAAGAATATATTGTCCATCAGTTGACCGAAGCCTTTTTGTATTATAGTAATCAGGCAATATCTGCAAGACGTGCCAATGCCGAAGAAGAAGCCAACATAAATTACCGCTATGCCATGGACAGCTACAACTATCTTACCAGCCAGATTCTTGAATTGAACAAGCTCAGGCTGCAGCAAAATGCTTCACGTTATAATGAAAACCAAAACAGAATCAGGCTTACAAATATGCTCTCTTTCTCATTCTTCATTATTTTTGCGGTTCTTATTTTCTTCATACTTTATTTTACAATTACTTCAATCATGGAACCTCTCGTAGAAATCTCTGAAGTTTCGCATAAAATATCCCAGGGAGATTTTGATATTCCCTTATTCAATCGTAATTCAAATGATGAAATTGGAAATCTTTGCCGCGCCTTTGACAGGATGATTATAAGTATCCGCGAGTACATTGATACAATCTGGGAAAAAGCCCGCATTGAAGCAGACCTTAAAGAAAAAGAAGTTGAAATGCAGTCGCTTTATACCGATGCCCAGCTGAGAGCCCTTCAAAATCAAATTAATCCTCACTTTTTGTTTAATACCCTCAACACAGGTGCCCAGCTTGCCATGATGGAAAATGCAGACAAGACCTGTTATTTTATGGAACAGGTTGCCGACTTTTTCCGTTACAATATTCAGCAGCAAAGCCGCACCGCCTCAATTGACGAAGAACTTGGTTTGATAGATAATTTTGTATATATAATGAAAGTAAGGTTTGGCAACAGGCTTGAGTTTACAAAGGAAATTCCAGAGGGCTCATTCCCCCAGCACATTCCTTCTATGACCCTGCAGCCGCTTGTAGAAAACTGCATTAAACACGGGCTTAAAAAATCAAAAGGTAAGGTTCGGCTTTGCCTTGAAAGAACAGATGATTTTATAATCATAAGTGTTTCTGATAACGGAGACGGAATGCCGGAAAATACACGTAAGGCAGTTTTTGAAGCAGTTGCTTCCGGCACAACAAGACTTGCACCAGAAGTGTTAGACAAAAACTCTACCCACAACGGAACCGGTCTTATAAGTGTTTTCTTGAGACTGCAGCTTGAATTCCACCGTTCCGATTTGTTTGACATACAAGACGGCGAAAACGGCAAAGGAACTAAATTTATAATTAAGGTACCAAATGTTTAATATACTGATTACTGATGATGAACAGATTGTAATTGATTCTCTTTCTTTTATTATAAACAAAAACTTTGCAGACGAAGCAAAAGTTTACACTGCCCTTTCAGGCACCGAAACAATTGAAACTGTAATGAAAGAAAACATCGACATGATTTTTATGGATATAAACATGCCTGGCCTTAACGGACTTGAAACAGTAAGTGTAATTACAAAGCTCAAGCCAAATATTGTTTTTGTAATTCTTAGTGCCTTTGACCGCTTTCAATATGCGCAGACTGCAATTGAACTTGGCGCCTACAAATATATAACAAAGCCTGTAAACCGCAACCTTGTAATAGAAACAATCCGCGGAGCAATGCAGCTCATTCAGGAAAAAGAGGGAAAGCTCAGTGCCGACAGGGAACTCCACAAAAAGCTTGATCTTGTTTCGCCAATGATTGAAAACGATTTTATTTACGCCTGTATTTTCAACAACGAAAAATCAATTGACCTTAGCGCTTATCTTGATTATTTTAATCTTTCAGAAACTCCCTGGGTTTTCTGCTGCTTTGAATTTCCAAATATCAATTCCGACAATCAATATGCAACTTACATAAAGCTGCATGAGCTTTTAAATAAAGAGCACCGTTGTCTTATAAGTTCCTTTATGATGAACAGGATTGTCTTATTCTTCCCTGTTTTTTCCGAAAACCCTGATATTAATGAAGTACAGGAACAGATAAAAAAATATTACAACCTTATGTGCTACAATATTTCTTCGGGCATCCGGGCAGGTGTAAGTACAATTGCCAGCGACAGGAACCGTCTTCAGGAATCTTATAACGAAGCCCTTTCGGCTTTGAACAAAGCAGACATAAATGGAGGCCTTGTTTTTGCCGACACACATAAAATTGTAATAACAGCTCAGGCAGAGGCAGGTTCAAAACAAAACTCAAGCCACGGAGAATTTAAAAATCAGATTCTTAAAAAGCTTTCGACAGGAGATTCAAACGGTGTAAAATCCTTTCTTGAACTTTTTACAACTGAACTTTTTTCGAGTAACCTTTCTTTAGACAAAATCAAAAACTCTTTCTTTGAGCTCATTGTTACTGCAAATAATACAACCCGCGAAATTAACAAAAATTTCTCCAGCGCAACTTACGACAATGCTTTTGCAACCTTGAGTTCTCTTAATGATCAAAAACTTATAAAAGATTTTGCCCAGGCCTTTTTGCTCGAATGCACTGCTGCAATTTCAAACATCAGAAAAACAGATACAAACCCCATCATTAAAAAAGTCTGCGACTACGTTGAACAGAATCTTACAAAAGATATTTCGCTCGAAATGGCTGCCGACTTTGCGGGTGTAAGCTCCTTTTATTTGAGTAAGCTCTTTAAAGAAGAAAAAGGCGAAACCTTCATCAACTTTGTTTCAGACAAGCGCCTGGAAAAATCCTGTGAGCTTCTGGCAGAAACAGAGCTTAGTATAAAAGAAATCACTGCCCAGGTTGGATATAACGATCAGAATTATTACAGCCGTATCTTCAAATCAAAATATGGATTTTCTCCAAAAGAATACAGAAAGGATAAACAAAAATGAAAAGATTTTTAAAAGCCTTTGTACCCGTTCTGCTATGCTTAGCCTTTACTTCCTGCAAAAAACAAAAACAAGTATCTGCTGAAAAAGCAGCTTTAACTACTCCCGAAAATAAAATCACAATCGGATTTTCTATAGACACACTTGCCATTGAACGCTGGCAGCGCGACATGGATATTTTTATAAATAAAGTCCAGGAGCTTGGTGCCGAAGTAATTGTCCAGAATGCAGGCAACGACATTGACGAACAAAACCGCCAGCTCATGTATCTTATGGAAAGAACAGACGCAATTGTTGTGCTTCCAAAAGATGCCGCATCTATTACAGAAAGCATTCAGAAAATTAGGGCAAAAGGCATTCCTGTAATTTCCTATGACCGCCTTACCTTAAACTGCGACATAAATCTTTATATGACAATCGACAGCGAAAAGGTTGGCGAATACATGGCCTCGCAGATGATGAGGCATACGACAGGAACAAACTGGTACTGCATTCTGGGACCAAAAGAAGATTTTAACATGACCCTTATTAACGACGGCATCAACAGAATTGTGCGAAACTCTCCTGTAAAAATCAATCACGTTTTTCATACCGACAACTGGAACTACGACCTTTCATATCAGGAAATGGTAAGGATTTTAAAAAGCGATGTTTTTCCTGATGCAATAATCTGCGGAAACGATGCAGTTGCTTCAAGTGTAATTCAGGCAATCTCGCGTTACTACCCCGATATTTATATTCCGGTATGCGGTCAGGATGCAGATATTGCAGCATGTCAGGATATTGTCCGCGGCAAGCAGGCCTTTACAATTTATAAACCAATCATACGCCTTGCAGAACTTGCCGCAGAGTTTGCAGTATGCCTTGCAAAAAAAGAAGCCCTACCCGAGGGAAACTTCAGGGTAAGCTCAATCAATAACGGCTATACAGATATTCCTACAGTATGGCTCGAACCAACCTATGTCGATAAATACAATCTTGATAAAGTTGTAATAGACTCAGGCTTTCATAACGCTTCAAGCATTTACGGCCCTTCGACAAGC
>CAMNDY010000050.1 GCA_946535985.1 uncultured Treponema sp.
CGCCATTTTTCATCGGTAACAACATTTTCTATAAAACCAATCGGCCGGCCCTGATTAGTAAAATTAGGAATAATTGTCAAAAAGCAGGTAGCAATAAGCTGGTCATTTTCATAGGCACCCAAGTAGGTAATTTTATCATCCTTTTGAATCTGCTCCCAGACCTCGTCTCGCTTTTCTTCGGACAAACCTTCATTCACGGGACTAAGCTGGACATACAAATCCATCAGGGTATCTAAGTCTTTTGCAGTAATTTTCCGTATTTCCATTTTGCTAGTATAGCATGGATTTTATTTTTTCAATACCTTCATTTCCAAAAATCCTGCGGTTTCTTCGGCCCAACTGTACTGGCTCATGAATTCTCCTGCAAAGTTTTTTATGGCAGTGGGATTTCCTTCAAGAAAATCATAATAATCACAATTAATTGCTTCCGGGTTTATACGGAAATTATTGTATTCAGATACAAAAAAGTTCTGAATCTCAAGTTCCGAAAGACTATGCCTGATATCAACAATAAGATTACGCAGACTGCTTCCATAGCGGGCAGAATCGGCATGGTCTCCCCACAAAACATTTATAAGCTCTTTTGTCTGCACAGAGCTTCCGTTTTTGTAAATAAGATATGCCAAAAGTTCCAGAGATTTTGTTCGGGAAAACTTGATTCCTTTGTTATCATATAAAAGCGTAAAATTGCCAAAGGTTTTTGCCACAAGACTTTGCTTTTGTTTTCGAAGCATTAAAATTATTCGTTTATCGTTGAATCGTTTATAAAGAGAAAAACTATGCATAAGAATTGCGGCCATGATTGTATCAAACAAGCCTGTAGCTCCAAAATTCTTATAAACACCGGGAATAAAAAGGATGACTTCTATCAAAATAGCAGTGAAAAAAAGTATTGGAGAAAAAGTGAAGGTCATTAAGGCTATGAGACCTGTAATAAAATATATGAGTACTCCATTAAAGGGCTGCCCGATAATATAAAAATTATAAACTCCGGCAAAAAATCCTACGCTTAAAAGTATATAAAAAGGAACAGATTTTAAGACATAAGCTTTTTCGCGGGGCACATTTTTTATGAGCTTGGAATATATATACATTGAAGTGCTTGCAATTGTAAAAACGCTGAAGTAGATAAACAAATGCTTATAATCGCGACCATTATGAAAATGCTTTATTGCAACTACTGTAAGAGAAACTGCTCCAAAAAGGAACATTACAATACTTACAATTTTTAAGTGAAGTCTGTTTGTTTCTGCCTGATCCGCAAGTTCTGCTGCGGGAATATAATATTTTTCTTTGTAAAGGTCTATGAGATTCACCATGATGACTTCCTGAAGTGTTTTTTGGAAAAACTCTCAGGGTTGTTCTTATTAATAGTAATAAGCATATTAAGATTATAACACATCTTTTTGCATTTTTGTATTAAAATGTGCGGATTTGTTGCGGATTTTTTTTAATTTTTGTGCTGATTTGTTGCGATGGAGGATATAGAATAAAGCCATAACATAAAGTGATATAAAAAAGTGAGAGACATTGATGGATATTAAAAGAGTTTTATTTATTGTACTATTGGTAGCTTTATTAGTAGTACACACAATTACTCTAATAAAAGCGTAAAGCAGGACAGGAAGAGATGTCGGAGAGTTTATGTCCGGGACTTTGGGAGAAGTTCCGGACTTTTTTTTTATTTTCCCGTTGCATAGCCATATTTAAACTCATATAATGTTTTAAAAGGTTATTAATATGGAAAAAAACAAGGAAACTCTTGAAAGTTTAAGAGCACAGATTGATATTGCAGATGACAAAGTTCTTGCAGCTCTGGCCGAACGCATGATGGTTGCGCAGAAAATTGGTAAGCTTAAAAAAGAAAGTGGTGGCGCTGTTATGGATGCCGACCGCGAAGCACAGAAGCTGGTTGCCCTGCAGGAAAAGGCAGAAAAGATTCTTAAGCCATACGTAAGTAGAATTTATAGTGTTTTGTTTGAAGTTTCGCGGGATTTGCAGAGTAAGTTGTAATAATTGTTTCCATTTTTTTAATAGGAACTTATCATGAAACGAAAAATTGTTATTATATTTCTATTATGTAATCTATTCTGTTGCTTTGCAAACGATGCTTTAGAAGAAGATTTATCATATCTTAAACTTGTTTTTGAAAATTGCTATGCAGGGTATGAATATAACTTAAAACAAGGGTTTGACTCTCAGAAGGCAATTAATGAAATCCGAGAACAATATTATATTCAAGCAGGAAAGAAAGAAAAAATTAATACTTATGTTTTGACAGATTGTATTGATAATTATTTCATAAAAAAACTACCTGTATTTGATGCGCATCTTTCCGTTAGTTCGTCGGGGCATCCATTTTTTCCAGCTTTAGAAACCTTTTATTGGGCATTGATTAATTTTGAAAAAAGAGGGAATGAATACTTTGTAAAACGAAATTTTGTTAAAGGTGTAAAGAGAAATGATAAATATACAGGAGATCCTGCAAATATCTTTAAGGTCAATGACAATAAATATATTTTTGGTTTCTTTTCTGATAATAAAAAAAGTGATCCTCCATTATCAATTAATAATAAAGACTTTCAATTCAAAAAAAGACTTTGTCATAAAATCATAAATAATGAATTAGTTTTTGGAGTTAGAACAACTGAAAAATCTATTTACCTTTCATTAAGTGATTGTGATTTTGCCAGTAATAATAAGAAATTACATTTCCAAATAGAACAACAGTTTAAAGAAAATATAGCTACTTTGCGCAAGGGAAATTTTGAGAATGTTATCATTGATTTGAGAGGAAATACAGGAGGACAAGTTACTAACGTAATACCTTTAGTAAAAGCAATAAATCATATTGATTCATATGAAGATGAGAATGATGTCGATAAAAAAATAAAATCAATTCAGCGTGGGGAAAAGACTGTATATTCACCAGAAATGATTCCTGCTATACAAGAGTATATTAAGAGGCACCCTGGATTTGGATATAAATCTCCTGACTTTGAAGAATATAAGTCAACTCATATAGAATGTAATAATACAGAATATTTCAAGTTTATCCCAAAATTTAAAGGTAAACTATTTATTCTTACAGATAACAATACCGCTTCTGCTGCTGAAGAGCTAATTGCTTATTTATCTATTTATGATGATATTACAATTATAGGGTCAAATACTTGGGGGTGCGCTGATTTTGGCTCTGTATTGGAATATTTTCTTCCTAACTCTAAGATAAAACTAACTTTGGCTTCTCGAAGTATGAATAATATGTCTGCTTTCAGAAATAATTATCGTTGGAAAGGTGATGGAAAAGGCTTTTATCCCGATTATTGGTTATTTGCTTCGGTTTATTTGGATAGATTGGTCCAATTCACAAATGACAAAAAGTTAAAAACAAAATTAAAAGGACTTGATTACGGATTATTAAAAAGTAATTGATATTTATCATCTAACTTATGTATCTATAATTTACAAATTTAATACCTTCTTACAATTCTAAGTTGTCTGTTTTGAATGTAGTATGAAAGGATGGTTAGTGTGTAATTTGTTTTATAGACTTGAGGGTTTTTTCTATAGTATAATAATAATTATAAGGAGGTTTGGGAAAATGATAAATGTATATATAGACGAATTTACACCATGCCTCAAAGATAATAAAACCGGCGAGTTAGTTCAAACAGAAGTACTTCAGATTGGTCGTAAAACATTCTTACAAAAATACAATGAAAAGAATGGCTGGTAATGCAAAAGCTGTTTATGTAACTTGGATGTGTTCAAGTCCAGAGAATAATCCAAGAATAGCAGAAGACATAAAATACAAAGGGGTTGGAGGACATTTGTTTGCAATTGCTGCAAATAAATCTATTGAAGGGCTATGATGGCATAATGTATGGATTTGCCGCAAATGAAGCTCTTTTAAAACATTATATGGAAGTGTTTGGTGCTGACTTTATCGGAATACAGCATCCTTTTCACTTCATGATTGATGAAGAACATGCAAAGAAAATAATGGAGGTTTACACTTATGAATGGACTAATGACAAGATATAAGGAAAGCCTTTCAAAAACTCCTAAACCAATTCCTTTTAGTGAAATAAAAGGAAAAATGGATTATCGGGGTCTTTTAGCCTATGCGAAATCTCAGGGAAAAAAGGTCTCAGAACTTACTCAAGCAGAGAAAAAAAAGTTTTACTCTGAGTAATCTTTTACATCACAATTTCTACCCGTCAGTTGTCCGTTAATAACCTCTTACATCTATTGACTTTTAAAATAACGTCATATAGATTGAGAAACATGGATTTAAATTTATGAAATTTGGTGTTTTAGGAAAGTCTCTCCCCCACACATATTCTCCTCAGATTCACAAGGCCTTTGCCGACTACGAATACACAGTTCTTGAGCGCAGCGAGGAGCAGGTAAAGGCGCTTTTTGAAGGGGCAGAGGGACTGGATGGTTTTAATGTAACAATTCCTTATAAAAAGCTGGCGGCTAGTCTTTGTTCAGAAGTTTCTGAGGAAGTTGGTGAGTTAGGCGCTGCTAATACAATTGTTCGATTGCCTGATGGCGGTTTCAAAGGCTATAACACAGATGTTTTTGGTTTTACATATATGCTCGAAGCTGCAGGCATTGAGGTTGCCGGAAAGTCTTGTTTGATTTTGGGAACCGGCGGGGCTAGTGTTGCAGTTGAATATGCGCTTAGAAAAATGGGCGTTGCTAAGATTGATTTTTGTTCCCGTTCTGGGGAAATTAATTATGAAAATGTTTATGAGCTTGCGATTGACACTCAGATTGTTGTAAACGCAACTCCTGTTGGAATGTTCCCTAATGTTGATGATTCTCCTGTAGATTTGTCTCGTTTTGCAAAATTGTATGCGGCGGCCGATATTGTATATAACCCAAGCCGTACACGGTTTTTGCAGCAGGCCCAGGCGCTTGGCCTAAAAAATGCGGGCGGGCTTAGTATGCTGGTGGCACAGGCCTGGGAGGCGAGTGAAATTTTTGTGGGCGGCCCTTCGACCCCTTCGACAGGCTCAGGGACCGCAGACGGAGCAACAAAAATCAACTCGGTAATAAAATCTCTTCAGGACCAGATGCTCAACATAACTCTTGTTGGAATGCCGGGATGCGGAAAAACTACTCTTGGTAAAAAGCTTGCAAAAAAACTTGGCCGCACTTTTATAGACTTGGACATTCAGTTCAAAGAAGAATATGGGACTACACCGGCAGAAATAATTTCAACAAAAGGTGAAGACGAATTCCGTCGCATGGAAACTCAGCTTGCAAAAAAAATCCTGCCTCAGTCGGGGCTGGTAATTGCTACTGGCGGCGGTATTGTTACACGTAAAGAAAACTGGTTTTATCTGCGGGCTAATTCAAAAGTGTGCTATCTTGAACGTCCTCTGGACTTTCTTTTAAAGCAGGATACTTCTAACCGTCCGCTCAGTCGTTCAGCAGGCATAGAAGAATTGTATAAAAAACGCACACCTCTTTACAAAGAAGTGTGTGATGAAAAATGGGATCAATCTTTACTTACGAAGATATTCAATAGTTAGGCAGGCAATTGCTCTGGATAAGGTCTGCTTTTCTTTTTCTATCTGGGCATTACAGCGTTCGATTTTTGCAGAAAGAACATCTGTTTCGGAGCCGTAGCCCGACTGATACATCTGTTCTTTCTGTTCAATTTTGCTTGTGGCCGATTCAATTTTCAAATCCTGATACTCAATTTTCATTGTACAAACCTGGGCTGTATTCCATTGAGAATCAAAGGTTTTGCTTATTGAAGAACGTGTGTCCGAAGTTGTAATCTGGGCTGTTTTTACTTCGCTCACTTTTCTTGAAACATCACGCAGCTTTTTACCGCCATCCCAAACTGTTGCTTTTAATCCTATTGTGACATTTAAAGAATAATCATCCTTGCGAAGCCAGTTTGGTTCAAACAAAGGAAAGCGCGAACCCGCATAACCGCCACTCATCTGCAGGGCAAAATCGGGCTTCCAGTTTTCATAACCGCGCGAAATACTTTCGGCAATTTTACTAACGTCTTCAAGTTGGGTAACAAGCTTTATTGCAGACTGATTTCCGCTAAGAATTTCTTCTTCAAGTACAGAATGCTCTGTTTGTAAAAGTCTGTCAAAATCATCAATCAGGAATTGAACAAAATCGTAGTTGATGTGCTGGGAAGACTCAATGCTTATTCCTGTAATACGTCCAAGTTCCAGAAGCTGTTCATCAATCTGCTCAAGTAAATCCTGCTTTGCAATTTCAAGTTCCTTTGCCTGAATCTTTGCATCTACAACTTCCTGGTGCAGAAGCATTCCTGATTTTTCTGCATCCTCGCTAACCTGAACCATACGCCCGGCATAGGTCTCTTCTTCATCAAGAATTTTCATAATTTTGTTCAGATAATAAAGACTTAAAAGACGGATTTTTAATTCGGTTTCGAGCTGGGCAGTCTGCTGGGCAATCTGATTTTGTTTAATTGCAGAAATCTCTTTATAAAGCTTTATGGCGTTTGTGATTTTTCCCCAGGTAAAAATTGGCTGGGTAAGAGTAAGTTCAAAATTGTAAAGGGTATTTTCCATACCGTCGAAAACTTTTACATACTGGCCTGTTCTTGCAGGAGCCACTCCATTCCACTGAATTGAATTTATAATATCATCTGTGTTTATGTACATTGGACCAACCGGTGGATTAAGCATATAAGTTCCGCTTGCCTGAAGATCCAGGGTAGGGCCAAGGCTTGCCCAGGCATCTTTTACATCAAGAAGGCTGCGCTTGTATTCTTCCTGAAGTTTTAAAAGCTCGGGGTGATTTTGTTGAGTAGCGTAAAGAAGCATTTCCATGGAATAGGTATAGCTTGGCTCGGACCATCCGCCTGCAGCAATAATAGAGAAAATTGCAAATGCTAAAAGGTGTTTTTTTATTTTCATCTGAGGGCCTATTGTAATTTGACGTCATAAGAATCTTTATTTGTTCTTAGTTGTTGTAAGCTACTTGAAGTTACTTCAACTTCATTACCATCATTAACTACAAAAAATTTTACATAAATGGTTGAAAATTTATCTGTATAATTTGTGTCTATCCAATAGTTTCCACTTCCGAGATTACTAAATGATCCATTTGTCTGATCGCCATTTGATCCTCGAGGTTGTGCACTTGTTGAAGTTTCTCCGCAATCAATAGTATATTCCCCATTGGAATCCATGGCCTTCATTCGTATTGTTTTTCCATTATTATCTTCTACTGAAGTATCCCCATAAGTCCCATTCACAGTAGGCATACTCATTCTTATTGCTTTACCATAAAGCGAAATGCTGTAAGGAGATTTTTGCACAGTCTTTTTTATAGAAAAATCATCGGCAAGGAAAGCATAATTTTTTTCTTCGTTATCCTGGTTTGCGCAGGCCTTCCATAAAATTGTATCGGCGTTCTGTTCATAATGAATGCTAACTTCCGGAGTATTTTCTATGCCGGCCTCTTTATCTTCTGCATTTTTCCAGCGGGGATAGCTTATTGTAATTGAGCCGTTTCCTGTTATTGTCTGTTCATAAATTCTAGCTTTTGCACTTGTAATTGTATCTGTTGTTTGAGGAACGCTTACTGTAACAAGAAGATCATTTGTAGTTGCGTTCATAGTTGAAACATCATTAATGCTTATGTTGAGCGTAGTGGTTTTTCTTATAGCCGTGAGCTCTGCATAAACAGTATCGCTTGTGCTGCCGGAGGTTATAACTGTTTCATCTTTTGTAAGTCCGTAGTTTTCGTGATAGTACAAAAGATAGATTGTTGTGTAGTCGGCATCTTTTCCAAAATCGGGTTTTGTTTCTTTCCATACGATGTTTGATATTGAAAAGTTTCCGTTGTTGTCTGTAGTTGTGTGACCATAATAAGAATTAGATGGCGCAAAGGTTGTACCTTCCTTCCAGGCTTTAAAATCAGAATCGCGGGTGCCCCGGTCTGTATAGGCGTAAATATTTACATATGCAATTCCAGCCTTTGGATTAGAGGTGCTTTCGGCATCGACAATTACTCCGCCGGTTCCTCCGTTAAAAACTGAATAGCAGGCAGACATAAAAAAAGCTGCTGTAAGAATACTCAATGCAAAAAATATCTTTTTCATAGTGACCTCTTTTTTTCACTCATATAATAAATTACCGGAATTAAAATCAGGGTGATGAGGGTAGAAGTTAAAAGTCCGCCCGCAATTGCCTGCCCCATTGATGCATACAACTCTGAACCTTCGCCCTTAGCAAGAGCCATTGGAATATCGCCAAGGAGGGTTGTAAGAGTTGTAATGAAAATTGGTTTAATACGACTGGCTGCACCATCCAAAACAGAGGTCTTCAAAAGTTCCTCAGCCTCTTCTTCCTTAAGATCAATATGCCAGTCTCCATCTTTATTCTGATAGCCCTTTGCTTTTGCAAGAATTTCCTGCCTTTGTTTTCGCAGCTGATTTATATAATCAACAAGAATAATTCCATTGTTTACAACAACGCCCGCAAGAGAAATTAATCCCAAAAGCGAAAGAAGATTGAGAGTTGAACCAAACATCAAAAGTCCGGCAACTACACCAATAAAACAGAAGGGAATTGTTACCATAATCAAAAGCGGCTGACGGAAACGTTCAAACTGAATTACCATTACAGTGTAAACTAAGAAGATTGCAATAATCAGAGCAGAAATCATAGGGGTAATCATGTCGCCGATAAGTGCCATAATTCCACCAGCTTTTGAATGAACTCCGTTTGGCAGAGGGTTAGCTGCAATAAATTGATTTACACGCTGGGCAACTCCGCTTGTATCTTCGCCAACAAGAGATGCTGTAATTGTAATTTTTTTAGCACGATCCGAATGGTTTATCTGCGAAATAGATTTTTCAACCTTGATATCAGAAAGGTTTGCAAAAGAAACATTCTGACCATTTTGAGTAACAATATGAAGGTTCGAAATTGTATCCGAAGTAATATTCTGATCTGTGATATTTGAAGTTATACGAAGATCATAACGGTTGCCGCTTTCAATATCCTTGTAGCGTCCGCAGTCCATGCCCTGGAACAAAATTGCAGAAGTAATTCCTGCTTCGTAACTTGTAATTCCAAGAGAGCTCAAATATTCCTGGCTCATATCAATAACCATTGTACTTGTATCAAAGTCGGTGTCGAGCTTGGCTGTAACAACTTCTGGGTCGGCTTCGAGATGTTCTTTGATTTTTACCGCAGTTTCGTAAAGAACATCAAGGTCTTCGGAAATAAGGGTAATACCGTAACCACCACCATCAGAAACGTAACCTACAAGTTTATCAAATCCTCCGTTCTGAACAGAAACCTTTGAATCGGGTAAAACGGCTGCCCATATTTCCTGAATCTGCAGCATAATTTCACGAACATTCCTTTTTCGCTCAGAAACAGGAACAAGAACAACATGGGTATAAGTTTCGTGGGGAGTTGAAACCGATGTAAAGTTTGCAGTATCCCCCTGGCCTTCGTAAATTACTACGTTATCAATTTCGGGAACATATTGGTAAAGAAGATCCTGTGCAATAAGCATTTTTTCATGAGTTTCTTCTTTTTGAGTTCCAATCGGGAATTCTGCAGAAATATAAAAATCGCCTGAGTCTGTAGAAGGAATAAATGTAATACCAAGACGCAGCGCAATAAAGCCCGAAAAAACAAGAAGGAATACTGCAAGAAGAAGAACAAAGCCACGGTTGTCTAAAGCAAGTGCAAGAAGCTTACGGTAAGCTCGTTCGATTTTTTCCATTATCTGATCAAACTTTCTTGGCTTAGCTCTGATTTTTGGGCCCTGCTCAGACAGGAACTGCTTTAAAAGATAAGGAACAATAATAACAGCTACAAGGAATGAAGAAAAAATTGCAAGAATGATTGTTACGGCTACAGCATGAAGAATGCTTCCAATCAAACCTCCGAGCAGGGCAATAGGAATAAATACAACAATTGTAGTTGCGGCACTTGCAAGAATTGAACCCGAAACTTCATCCCAGCCTTTGTAGATGCTTTGTGTTACTGTATATTCAAGCTCGCCTGTTTCGGAATTACGGCGTTTATAATATCTGTAAATCTGGTCCAGCATAACCGTGGAGCCGTCTACGACCATACCAAGAGAAATTACAAGACCAGAAAGTGTCATGAGGTTAAGAGAGATATTTAAAACACGTAAGCCAATCAAACTGAACAAAATACAAAGTGGAATGGAAAGACTGATTGTAAGAGTTGCCCGCCAGTCTGCCATAAAAAGCAGAATTACAAGAACAGCAAAAAGAACTCCAAAGCCACCGCTTTTTATAACTTCCTTGAGAGAGGCTTTTACCTGACGGCTGTCATCACTTATGATATGAAACTGTACTGCACCGTTTGTGTCTTTTTCACTTTCTGCAATTGCCTTTTTTACCTTCTTGATAATTTTTGTAGTGTCACCATCAAGACGTTTTGTAACACTTACAATTGTAAGAGGAACTCGTCCGTCTGAAACATATGTATTCGCTTTGGGATAGGAAAGACTAACATCTGCTACATCACTAAGGCGGATTATTGTTGTGCCGTCTCCAACTCCTACCGGAAGATTTTTGATATCGTCAAGAGAATTAAAACCGCCTGCATAGCGAACCTGAATTGAGCGATCCTGGTAGCTGGCATTTCCAAGAGGAAGTGTTACGTTCCCATAGTTTAAAACCTGATATACTGTTGCAACAGAAATGCCTTTTGAAGTAAGAGAATCAATATCAAGCTTTATGTTTACAGCAAGTTCTTTTCCGCCACCAATCGAAACTTCGGAAACTCCGTCTATCTGTGTTAAAAGAGGTGTGAGTTCATCTTTTAAGTATTGTGTGAGTCTTGCAGAATCATCACCTGCACTTGCAGAAAAACTGATGATTGGTACCATGGACATTCCGCCAACAAGAGCGCGGGGTTCTCCTGAAATTCCGGAAGGAAGTTTTTCCATTAATTCAGAAATGCGGTTTCTAAGTTCTGTCAGCTGGTCGTAAGGGTCATACCCGTCTGCATAAGTAATTGTAATCCAGCTTACAGAATTTGAAGAAGTACTGTCTATTGCTTTAAAATGGGGCAGGGTAACAAAGGCATCTTCAAGAATTTTTGTAATGTCGCTTTCTACATCTTCGGCGCTTGCTCCGGGATAAACTGTATAAACAATTGCCTGAGGCATAGAGATGTCTTCCATGAATTCTGTGCGCATACCGCTCAAGGAATAAAAGCCGAATGCAATGAGAACCAGGAGAAGCATTGTAATGATGATAGGATGTTTTACAGAAAATTCAGAAACCTTCACTGATGTTAGTCTCCTATAACATTACTTTTTGCTTCATTCAAAACATCTTCAAAAACACGAACCTTCTGACCGTCAAAAACAAAGTTCTGACCATCTATTACAATATATGAATTGCGGTATTCTTCAGGAACAATAAAGTTGTTTTCATCAACAGGCAGATTCGAGGCTTCTACAAATTTTACAGTCGAAGTAGCTTCGTCATAAACATAAAAAGAACCGTCCATTTTGCGGGCTTTAAGGCTCACCAGAGGAACGTTTTCATAAGTTTTATATGCAACCTGAACCTTTACAAACATTCCCGGACGGAAGCGGTCTGCAGGTTCATCAAGATGGCAAACTACAATAAAATTCTTACTTTCCGGAGAAACATAGGGTGCAATATTTTCTATTGTTGCTGTAGTAACGGCATCCTCATACATATCCTTTTCGGCAGGGCGGGTTACCTTTACTGTCAGGGCGTCCCGCTCAAGATTAAAAAGATCAAAATATTTTTCAGGGACCTTAAGACGTACAACCTGGTTTGTAAGATCTGCTAAAACTGCTACCGGCTGAGTTTGTGTTCCAACGCCACCTACGGCCTGATCTGCAATAAGAATAGTTCCGTCTACAGGAGCGCGAACCTCTGTGTAATCAACCTGAAGCTGGGCCAGATCATATTGCGCTTTTGAAGCATCGGCCTGAGCTTTTGCAGAGTCATAATTCTGTTGAGTTGTAGCGCCCGATTTATAAAGATTTTCAAGGCGGTCAAAAGTGCTTTTTGCGGCAAAATAAGCGGCTTCTGCCTGAATGAGCTGCTGGCGGAAGGGTGCGTCATCAATTTTTGCAAGCAGAGTATCTTTTTCTACAAAATCTCCGGCTCGTGCAGGATATTCAATAATTGTGCCCGAAACAAAAGGAACAACTGGAATCATGGCATTTGCTTCTACATAACCCGAAATTGTAACAGATTCTACAAGACTTCCGTTTACAGGCTTTTGCAAAACTACTGTAGGAAGGGCTTCTGCTTTTTGAGCAACAGGTTTTTTACGAGTAACAAGCACAGTTAAAATTACAAAAATAACTGCTACAAAAATAAAAAGCAAATAGCGAAGAAGCTTATTTTTTTTAAGAGGCATTTGGGATTTCTTTATCATCAATTAAAAATTTAATAAAATCATCTCAATAGGTCAATAGACATTTGTTTTTAGAGAGTCTGATAACAAATTATTAGGGATGACTAACTAAAATTATCCCGGTATATGAATAATCTCGCGAGGCTTACTTCCGTTGGCCGGACCTACAATACCGCGCTCTTCCATTTCTTCTACGAGGCGGGCGGCACGGTTGTATCCAATTTTTAAGCGGCGCTGAATATAACTTGCACTTGCTTTTCCTGATTGAACAACAATTTCCAGAGCCTGGTCATAAAGAGGGTCTTCGTCCATGTTGTTTCCAAACAAGTCTACGTTGCCTTCTTCGTCTTCATCATCATCTACAAAGATTTCGTCATCAATATATTCAGGTTCGCCATATTGCTTAACGTAATCAACAACCTTTTCAACTTCATTATCATCAAGGTAGGTTCCCTGAATACGGATTGGGGCAGGGTCAACAGCAGAAGCATAAAGCATGTCACCACGGCCAAGAAGTTTTTCGGCTCCAACACCATCAATAATAATCTGAGAGTCAATGCGCGAAGCAACCATAAAGGCAATTCGGCTTGGAATATTTGCTTTAATCAAACCGGTGATAACATTTGTAGAAGGACGCTGGGTTGCAAGAACAAGGTGAATACCAACGGCACGGCTCATAGCAGTTAAGCGGGCAACTATATTTTCAAGTTCCTTTCCGCTGGTTGCCATGAGATCTGCAAACTCATCAATAATTACAACGATGTATGGAAGCTTTTCTGTTGCAATGTTGCGTTCCTTAATTCGTTCGTTGTAGCTTGAAATATCGCGTACTCCAAGTCCATCAAGCAGGGCATAACGGCGTTCCATTTCGCAAAGACAATACTGCAAAGCCTGAATAGCCTTCTTTGGTTCTGTAATAACCGGAGTAAGCAGATGAGGAATATTATTGTAAAGCTTGAGCTCAACAACCTTAGGGTCTACAAGAATCAGCTTTACGTCTTTGAAAGAGCGCTTGTAAAGAATAGACAGAATGAGTGAGTTTACACAAACAGACTTACCGGAACCGGTTGCACCTGCAATAAGCATATGTGGAGTTTTTACAAGGTCAACAAGCTGGGCCTTTCCAAGAATATCTTTTCCTAAAATTACAGGAACCTTCATCTTGTTCCATTCAGGCAAATCCATTTCTATAATTTCGCGGAAGCCTACAACAGAGCGGCGTCGGTTTGGAACTTCAATACCAACTGCCTGCTTACCAGGAATTGGAGCAACAATACGTACAGACTGGGCTGCAAGACTCAAGGCAATGTTATCCTGAAGGGCAACAATTTTACTGAGCTTTACACCAGGAGCAGGAAGGATTTCGAACATTGTTACAACCGGACCTTTTTTAATTCCGATGATGTCTGCATCAATGTTGAATTCTGCAAGAGTCTGCTTGAGGTTTATAGAAGCCTGTTTTGTTTCGTCGTCAATAATCCAGTACTGGTCATCCTTGTAAGCGGTAAGAAGGTCCGACGGAATTACATAAGGACCTTTTTTAGTAGCCTTGTGACTTTTTGGAGCAGGTCCTTCGATTACTTTGTGCTGAGGTGTATTTTCTTCCTGCTGGGCATTAAAGAAATCTGTAAGCTCATCGGCAGTAAGATTATTTGCGTGGCCTGCGTTAGGATTTAATTCAGGAGAAGTTGCATCGTCGTCATCAAGAGATTCTTCTGCAGTTTCCTGAGTCTCGTCACTGCCTTCTTCAAAAGCTTCGTCTACATCAAAAAGTTCGTCATCACTAACATCGTAGTTTTCATCTTTTTCGAATTCTGTAAAATCGGTGATTTCTTCATTTGTGTCTGTTGTAGCACCGTCGTCATCGTCCAAAGCGGCATCAGAATCAGAATCAAATTCTGCATCGCGGCGGATATCTTCTTCCATATCAGAGAAAACATTTTCGGCAACGTTTGAGAAGTTTATGCTTTTTTCCTGTTTTGCAATCTGATTGAATACTGTGTTGTCAACTTCCATTTCTTCCGGAACTGGTTCAATGTCATCAGATAAATCTTCATTTACAGGAACCTTATTCGGATCAATATCAAAGAAGTCAGGGTCCAGAGATTTTTCTTCCGGCTCTGCACTTTCTTTTTCTTCTGCAGTTTCGTCATTAAGATGAATCTTGCGGGGATATTTTGAGTTTATGCTTTGTGCTGCAGCGTATGGATCGTTGTCATCTTTTTTTTGCTGAGCAGGTGTCTGTTCATTTTCATCATGAAGTGAAATTGCATAAGGCAGAGATTTATTTGTAACGACAGAATTTATGTAGCGGGCAGAGTCATATGGAGAGTCTTTCTGTGGAGCAGCCGGTTCTTCTGCTGCCGGAGCCTTCATTTCTTCTGCAAAGGATTTTTCTTCAAGTTCATCCGGCGAGAATGAGAGGGCAGGATCATTTTCATCAAAATCTTCTACGTAATCAGGAGGAAGTTCTGCAGGGGCTGGAGGAAGGTTATTCCATTCAAGTTCATCAACTGACTCCTGGGCCGGAGCATCTTCCGAAAGCAAAGCTGCATATTCTTCCTGTGAAATAATTGAAGCAGGATTTTTTTGCTGGGTTTCGTCGTCACCTACTGCAGGACTAGAAGCTGCTGGAGTAGGGGCAGCTGGTGCGATTGGTGCAGCAGGAGTAGCCTCTTCCTGAGCAGTAGTTTGTGCCGGAGCTTCAGACGCTGCATCTGCAGTTTTCTTATCTATATTATCATAATCATCTATTGTCGGAATATTTGACTCGTAAAGCTCTTCTGCTTCTTCCATGAGTGCTTCAAAAGATTCATCCTTCTTTTTCTGCTTAAGCTTATCAAGGGCTTTATCAAAAATCGATTTTTTAGCCCCGATTTTTTTGTATTTAAACTGAGAATCCTCTTCTTCGTCATCCTCAGAGGTCAGGTCTTCTTCAATTTCATTTTCGTTTTCGTCGCTGTCATCAGTCTCACTTTCATCAACAAAAACAATAGAATCATCATCAAAATCGTCAAAATCATCCTTTGCAGGCTTTGGAGGTTCTTTTCCTTTATAAAAAATCTTACGGTTAACCGATTCTGCAATTACGCCTGCTCCAAGAATCTCAATAATAATGAGCATAAGGCCTGTAACACCTGCAATAGCAGCTTTTATAGCACCAGAAGCTCCCGAAGCCCCGGCACCAGATGTAAGCGCACCACAACAGATTTTTTCTGTAACAACACAGGTAAAAAATGGCAGGATTGCTGTAATAAGACGCATTGTTTTTTGTGCAGTCCAGATTGTAGCAAAGCAGGAAAGTCCCGAAATCAAAAGAAAAGCCGGAATAAGTATGCTCGAAAATCCATAAACGGTAATGAGCATATTTCCTATATAATAGAAAATATTATTATGTCCTGGGCCTCCAATACCAAAGTCCAGAAGCTGAAGCAAGAGACAAATTGAAAATACGGCGGCTAAAGCCAGAAGAACTGTGCCTGTAATAATACTAGATTTATTAGATGATTTCATATTTTAATTATCGTCTTTTAGAAAAATGAGTTTAGTGTTATAATTTTATTTATGAAAACTACTTCTGTAAAGACTGTTGGGATTTTAACCTCTGGTGGAGATGCTCCCGGATTAAATGCGGCTATCAGAGCTCTTTGTGCTGCTGGTAAAAATAAGTATGGAATGAAGTTTATTGGAATCAGAAACGGTTACCGCGGACTGATTGATAATGATATCTTCAAAATGGACAAGTTTGATCTTGATTCTCTTGTAAAAGCCGGAGGAACCTGTCTTGGAACTTCACGTGTTAAGCCTTTTAAAAATCCTGTACCGGACCCAAAAACCGGACTCCTTCCTGTTGATGCAATTAAAGAGACTTTTAAGAAAAATAAGCTTGATGCTCTTGTCTGTCTTGGTGGAAATGGTACAAATACAACGGCTTCTTTGCTTTCGCAGGCTGGTTTTAATGTAATCGGGCTTCCTAAAACTATTGATAATGATATTGTTGGAACCGACGAGTCCTTTGGATTTCAAACTGCTATTCAGGTTGCAACAGAAGGTATAGAAGCAATCCGCACAACAGCCCGCAGTCATCACAGAGTTATGGTTGTAGAAATTATGGGGCACAAGGTTGGATGGCTTGGTTTGTACGCTGGTCTTGCTGCAAATGCAGATGCAATTTTGTTGCCTGAAATTCCTTATGATATTAAAAAGCTTGGAAAATTCATTAAGGCCAAGGTCGAAGGTGGCCAGAATTATGCAGTGATTGCCTGTTCAGAAGGTGCAATTAATCTCGAAGAAGCTAAGCTTGGCAAAAAGGATTTTAAGAAGGCCCGCGAATCCATGACTCAGTCTGTAGGATTCCGTGTTGCAAAAGAGCTTGAAGCAGAGACTGGAATTGAAACCCGTACCTCTGTTCTTGGATATCTGCAGCGTGGTGGTGAGCCTAAGCCTTATGATATTATTCTTGCAACAACAATTGGAGCTTCTGCTGCAGATTTTCTGGCACGCAAGGATTTTGGAAAACTGGTTGCAATGAATGGCGGTAGAATTGAAGCTGTTCCTCTTGAAACAGTTGCAGGGGTTGTAAAAGCAATTCCTGAAGATGATCCTGTTTTGCAGACTGCCCGCGATTTGGGAATTAGCTTTGGAGATTAATATGCAATCTGCGCGCTCCCTGAGCCCGTCGAAGGGTGAGTTAAAATGTCATCGCTGCGCCAGATGTAACGGCTATGGTTGTCCCGATATGCTTCCGGGGCTTGGCGGCGTTATGGGGGGCGCAAATTTTCAGGCTAACTGTGCAGACTGGAAGGCTCTTGCCGGAACTGTAGAAGCCAGTGCTCTTGATGCTGTTGAGGTGTCTGCTTCTAAACTGCGCTGCGGGCCTGTTACAGGGGCTGTAGAAAACATAGGCTATGCAAACGAAGGCGATTTTTATTATCCATATTTGAAAAACGCTTATGATGCTGGCTTTGGTCTTTGTATTGGTGACGGCTGCCCTGATGAAAAATTAAAGTTTGGAATTGAAGCGGTGGAGAAAATTGAAGGGGAAGCTGGAGTTGGAGGTGAAACTGGTTCTGCTGTTGACGTGCCTTCTGCCGCCCCGCTCGACGCTGCTTTTTTCCTTAAGCCATATCCTCAGGCCCGACTTTTTGAACGCATAGAATGGATTGGACCTCACGCCCGCTACATTGGAATAGACATAGACTCTTACAATATCCTTACCATGCGAAACCTCGTAAACCTTGAACGAAAAACTGCCGCCCAGCTGGAAGAGTTCCGTAAGCGAGCCGGTGTCCCTTTTGTAATTAAAGGTGTTTTTACCGACGAAGACATAGAGCTTGTTAAAGAAGTTCATCCCGATGTAGTTTATATTTCAAATCACGGTGGCCGCGTAGAAACCCGCAAGGGCAGCACCGCAGACTTTTTAGCCGCAGAAGGTCCTAAACTAAAAAAATACTGCGACCAGCTTTGGATAGACGGAGGCATCCGCACCCGCCGCGATATTCAAACTGCACTTTATTACGGCGCCGACCAGGTAATTATGGCCCGCTCCCCAATTCGAGCAACCTTTGATGAGCATTATGATGAGTTTTTGAAAGAGCTGGGGTTGTAAAAGACTGCAAGTTTATACAGTATAAGTTGTAAACATCAAATTGCTAAAATCTAAAACTGAAGCAGCCCTTCTTCATTTATACTGGCCATTACACCGCAAAATTACGCCTGTCCCGGATAGCTGATTTCATCACCCCAGCCGACAATTGTCTGGTAAAAATCCTGAACCTGAATGAGC
>CAMNDY010000051.1 GCA_946535985.1 uncultured Treponema sp.
TCTCCACCCTTATGAATGTTTTCAAGCATTACATCAGTAATAGTAATCTTGTATTCTTTACTTTCCTGCAAAGGAGTTGGGGACGTGATCTGGCAGTGGATGAAATTTTCGGTCATACAGTTGTATATAAAATTTGTATTGGTAGAAGATGGCTGTTCTTTTTCGATTATGGCAGATAAAGGTTTGCCGATAAAAGATTTAATATATTTTATTTTTTGACTTACTACCCAATCATTCAATTCGTGTGCGCGCTTCTGTGAAACTGACTGGGGGATTTTTGGTTTCATGTCAAAGGCGGGGGTTCTGGGTCTGGCAGAAAATGGGAAAGTGTGTACCCAGGAAAAATCACATTGGCGGCACAGGTCCATTGTCTCTTCAAAATCTTCATGGCTTTCTCCGGGAAAACCTGTAATAATATCGCAGGCTAAAAAACATCCGGGCTTTGAAGCTCTAAGATTTTTGCAGGCCTTCAGAACATCATCACGATTATATTTTCTATTCATCAGTTGTAAAATTTTATTGCTGCCACTTTGAACCGAAATATGAAAATGCGGACGTACCCTAGAATCTTTTATAACCTTACAAAAATCATCATTTACAATTTCGGGATACAAACTTGAAATGCGGAAATTGATTTTTTTTGTAGCATCCATAAGATATTTTAGTAAAGCCGAAAAATCAAAATACTGCTCTACTCCCTTTTCATCAATAAACAATCCTTTATATTGAGCAATATTAATTGTAGTAAGCACAACTTCATCATAGCCCTGATTTTCTAAAGCAAGCACTCTTTCTAAAGCAGATTTTACATCAAGCGAAACACTGTGACCGCGGGCTATATGAATTGTACAGAAAGCACAATTGTTATTACAGCCATCCTGAATTTTAAGGCTGGCCCTGGAATGTGCCTGTAAATTACTTGCTGCAAACTTAAAAGAATCTTCAGGAAAACCGGGTTTTATTGCAGGAATATTACAAAGCTCTTTTTTTACAATTGCCGCAAAATCAGCAGGGGCATACGTATTATTTTTTAATAAATCAGGAAGTCTTGCAATCCGGCTTTTTATCTGGCCGCCCAAAACTGCAATACGCTCATCCATTTTTTCAATCTGATTTTTTGAAAGCTGGGCATAGCAGCCTGTAATAAGCACTACTGCATTTTTATAATTTTTTAATACAAGTCTGAAAATTCTTCTGGCCTTTTGTTCTGCTTTTTGAGTTACAGCACATGTGTTAATAATAACAAGACGAGTATTATCATCCTCTTCATTAATTGAGAAAAGTACATTAAAACCGGATTCAATAAAAAGTTGTGCGGCCGATTCGCTTTCGATTTGATTAAGACGACAACCCAGTGTTTCTATTCTTACAGTACACACTTATTTAATCTTATCTTTTACACGATCTCTACCACGAGAAGCATCAACCGACGAAGAATTTAATCTTAAAGCTTCATCATAAGCTTCAAGTGCTTCAAGATAATTTCCTGCCATTTCTCTTGCGTAACCAAGACGAATCCACCAGGTATCAATCAAAGGTTCTTTTTTAACTGCAGATGAAAGAGAAATATCTGCATGCTGATATCTTCCCTGGCGGATGTAAATTTCACCCATAAAATAATATGCGGTTCCCAGACGTGAACTGCTTTCGTTTGCACCTGCAACATATTTCTGGAACTGTTCCATAGCTCCGTTATTCTTTCCAAGGTAATAGCGGGCTTCTCCAAGAATTTCAATAAGACGAAGGTCGTAGGCACTAATTAAAAGGCCTTCGCTTGCACGCTGCTCTGCTTCGGCATACTGTTTGTTTTTTACTAAAGACCAGCACATTACTACATAAGAGTCAATTCTGTTTGGATTTTCTTTGAGTTCTTCTTCACATACCTGAACAGATTCCTTATATTTTCCGTTGTGATAAAGAACCAGAGCATCCTTCTGCTGTGCCTGTGCAAAAAGAGAGTTAGTCTGAATTAACAATAATACAAAAATTGAAAGTGCTGCTTTTTTCATTTTATTTTTTCACCATTGTACACTTGCCGGAAAAATCGCTTCCCGGTTCAAGAACGACTTTTTGTGTTATGATATCACCATCAAGAGAACCGGATGATGTAACAAAAATGAGTTTTTCACCGTGAACATTTCCTTTTACCTTACCACGAATAAGAACTCTATCTGCTTTTATATCTGCTTCCACAACTGCATTTGTATCTATAACAAGATCACTTTGAGTTTCAATTTTTCCTGTGATTTTTCCACGAATTAAGAAAGGCTTCTGCATTTTAATGCTGCCGTTGAAACTGATGTCATCTTCTACAATTGTATCAAAGGCGTCATCTTCCATGTCGAAAAAATCTGAATCTTTTACGTCGAACATTCTTTTATTTTATCGGGTAATCATGGAATAGTAAATAGGGAACAGCAAATAGTCAAAGAGGGAAGTCTCCCCCTCGCTCACACTTCGTTGTTCGCTACCCCCTCACCTAGGGGCTCTGCCCCTAAAACCCCATCGTTAATAAATGTTTGCATTTTACCATTTAATGGTAAAACTAATTTTACTGAATACAATTGAAGATTTTTTATGCCGGCTGCTTTTCGCAAAACTTTGTTCAATTTAAAGTTTCCATGCTGATCGTCTCCTGCAATAGGACATCCCTGTTTAGCAAGATGAATGCGAATCTGGTGCATGCGGCCTGTTTCAAGCAGCAGGCGGATCCGACACATAGGAATGGCTTCTTCTCCTTCTCTTTCGATTGTCCATTCTTTTTCTACCTGATAATGAGTTACAGCCCTTTTAATCTGTCCATGCTGAATAATATCTTCAGAAATCTCCCCTTTTTTTTCTTTAAGGCTTCCGGCACAAATGGCAATATATTCTTTTTTAACTTCCTTGCTTCCAATTAACTTAGTCCATTTATTAGCGGACTGAGGACTTTTAGCAACAATCATCAGTCCAGATGTATCTTTATCGAGTCTGTGAACAAGATATACCTTCTGACCAACCTGTTTTGCAAGTTCTTCATCAAGAGAATGGGCAATTTTTTCGCCCCCCTGAACCGGCATTCCTGCTTTTTTATTTATGATGAAAATTTCTTGATTTTGATATATAATTGGAATAGGATTCATTTTTAACAATATAATCGAGGTTTTATAAAATGACAAGTTGCATTTCAAAAATAAAAAAAATCCTTACAGCGTCTTTACTTGTATTTTCTATATTTTCAAGTGCCCATATTTTTGCAGAAACAGTTTCCGACTCAGTATATAACTACTCTCTTGATATACCCGAAGGTTTTATGCTTAATGAAGTTTCTGATGACCAGCTGTCTTATCATTTTATTCATCCTAATTATCCGGTTCAATTTATAATTAAGATTTATGATCATCCCGGTTATGATTCCTCTTCTAAGGTTTTGGATAGAGCTTTAAAAAACCTTAACGCTGCCATGGAAATAGATACCTTTGCCTGGAATAATTCTCCTGAATGTGCCATTTCCGATTTTTCCATGACTCTTGATACTAAATATTCAGGCTGGGCTGTATGTGCCCCACTTCAAAAAGAAAACGCCTACGTAGCACTTTTTGCTTATGCTCCTGCAGATAAACGACAGAGCTGCAATCAGTTTATTATGTCAATTTTAAATTCCCTCTGTACTGATGAAAACTATTATTGCTTTCCGGGAATCATAGCGTCTTATGCATATCCTTATGAAGGCAAGAAAAATATAAAACTTAATATAGACGGCAAAGTAGTTCCAACCTATATAGACAATTGTGATATTGATGCAGCTCAATTTGTTCTTGAAATGGAATATGCGGTTCTTCTGCTTTATGAAAAGCATAATCTCTGGAAGGAAGCCTGGCAGCGATATTACAGAATGGTTTACCGCGATTCTTATGGTCGCCTTGCCCAGGTTTCATACGATGTTATTTCTCAGTTGTATCCCCAATGCGAACGAAAAAATCCTGTAAATCCTAATCTGGAATATGCCCAGACAATTCTTTCCTGGGTCCAGGGCTTTCAATATAAAAGAGACAACGAAAAAGCCTCTAATACCGATTTTACAAATCTGCCTGCAGTATTATGTGGAAAAGGAAATGACTGCGATTCACGAAGTATGCTTGTATGCGTTTTACTGCGTGCTGCAGGCCTTGAATCCTTTATGCTTGTTTCAAGAGAATATTCACATGCAATGACAACCTTTGAAAATCCTGCCCCAGGACAGAAATATGAAGTTGAAGGAACAGGCCGAAAGTTTTTGATGGGAGAAACAACTGCAAAAGTAACCTGGGGAACAATTGCACAGGAACATTCAGACAGAAAAAAGTGGATTCCTGTAATATTACCTTAAAACTTTACGAAAGTAATCCAAATACTTCGTTTGCGTCTTTTGCATTAACAATGCTTTCGTGAAGACCATCCTGCTTGAGTTTTCCGCAGAAATGAGAAATTGTCTTAAGATAAAGTGAATGCTGATTATAAGCTGCGGCAATCATAAAGAGCAGATCAACCGGAGTATCATCAATTGTCTGATAATCGCTTATAGGCTTACGGCAAACACCAACAGCCATAACTAAATCTGTTACAGAAGAAAGACGCACATGAGGAATTGCAATACCCTTTCCAATTGCTGTAGACATTAATTCTTCGCGCTTGAGGATTTCTGCAGTAAGTTCAGAGGCATTTTTAATCTGAGGAGCGGTTGCAAGTACTTGTGAGAGCTGAACTATTGCATCATGCTTTGTGCTGTGATTTATAAAAACAATTCTATCTGGTGAAAGGATATTTTTAATCTGGATTTCTGAATCATTCTGGCTGAATGAACTTGATGAAAGCTTAGCATTTACCCAGTTTTCTACTTCTGATTTCTTAAAACGCCATACAGTTCCAATTTTTCCTGCAGGGATTTCGCCTTTTTGTGCCCAGTCGTAAACAGTTCTGTCAGATACACGAAGGTATTTTGCTACTTCTTCAATTGTAAGAATGTCATCAGTCATTTTTAAGCCCCTTTGCTACTTTTTTATAATATTTGTATGAAAACTATGTAATATTTTGCATATTATAACATATTTTGTCAATATGTATGAAATCAGTAGGAAAAATATATGCCACTCCCGTGGGAAAGTACAACCGGCTGTTCTTTCCCACTCCGTAGCATATATTTTTCAAGTGCATTCAATAATACATATTGGCAAAATATGTTATGTTGAAATTTTACGTTTTATACAATATTATGTATTTAATATGAAAACCAAAAAACATATACATGTATTTATCCTGCTTGCGATATTTTTTATAATTATATATATAATTCTTGCTGCAAAACCGCTTGGAAAGGAGTATCATTTTACTCCGGAATGGCGAAAAAGCATTTCTACCCCTACCGTTCAGAATGTTCCTTTAGAAACCCAGCAGATTTATTTTAAGCTTGGACAATCAATCGGATATTTTACAGAAGACGGACAGATTACTACTTTCAAAACTTTCCCTTCCAAGGCTTCTATTTCTTCTGAATATTACGCAATTTACAATACTGATGACCTTCATATTCAATTTTTTAATAAAACTAATTCAGAACAGGGAACTTTTGAAGCTTCAGGCTTCCCCTTCTTTGAAGAAGACAGAATCTATATCTTTTTACCGGGTGGCGGCTCTTTTGCTAAATGTAATCCTCAGGGTAAAGTTATCTGGACTAATGAAAATACAATTCCGATTACAGCCTTCAGTTCAAAATCCCTTTATACAGCATCGGGTTATGCAGACGGCACAATAAAGATCTTTAATAATGAAACAGGTCTTGAAACAATAGCCTTTAATCCTGGTGGCAGCGATTATAAAGTAATTTTTGGACTTGATGTTTCTTCTGACGGAACTTATATTGCATCGGTTTCGGGCCATGACAAGCAGCGCTTTGTACTTACAAAAAATGAAGGTTCACAACCAAAAATCATATTCCACAACTTTCTTGATTCCGACATGAAGCAGCGCTCAGTTGTAAGATTCTGCGATAACGATAAACGCATTCTTTACAATTATGAAAACAATCTTGGCATTTATAATATCGAAAATCAAAAAAATACAAGCATAAAAATCGACAAATCTGTAATTGCAATAGAGGAAACAGACTCGCTGATTTTTGTTCTTGGTAAAAAAGGCAATGAATATACTGTTTACATAATTGAAAAAACAGATACCCTTCAAGGTTCATTCTCATTTACTGCAGATACAGCCTTTATAAAAACCTGTAACAACAATCTTTATATTGGACAGGATACTTCAATTTCAAAAGTTAAGATTTCTAAGGAGTAGAGTTATGAAAAAGAGTTTTAATGTATTTATAATTGCCTTCTCCTTGATAGTTGCATTTAGTAACACGCTTTTTGCAGTTGAATGGCCGCAGGAAGATTTTAATAATGATGCCTTTAATTCATATTTTGGTCAGAATGTCTCTGGCAGAATAAGCACTTCTCTTGTTTTTTCTGATCCTGCAGAAGTAAAAGCAATGAAAGACGGAAAAATTCTTATTGTAATGTCTGATGTTTCTGATGATTCGGAGTTTTTTCCTTCGACACTCGGTAACTGTGTAATTCTTTGCCATGATGATGATTTGATTTCGGTTTATGCAAATCTTGACGGCGAATCTGTAGAAGAAAATATAGAAGATAAATCGCTTTTGAAAGAAGGCCAGGTAATTGCCCAGACAGGGAATTCAGGATGGCAGGAAACACGCAGTAACCTTGAGTTTCAGATTATCGATTTACAAAAATCAGCTGCTATTAATCCAAAAATCCTTTTACCGCGCGCCGAAAACGAAATTGAATTTACAATGACAGGCATTATGCTTCAGAACAAAGATGGAAAACTTTTTGATATCCGCGAAAATAAAGTTTATCCATCCGGCTTATATAAAGTTTTTCAGACACGAAATAAAATTGCTGCCCCTTACAAAACAACTGTTACTATTAATGGTGTTGTGGTTGATGAAATTGCTTTTGATACAGTTGGTCAGGAAAACGGCAAATTATATCTTATTGGAAAAAAGAAATACGATTCTCTAAGTCTTTATCCTGATGAAAACCTGCTTCTTTTAGGTGAAATGATGCTTACTCCCGGCCGTTCTACACTTGGACTTACTGTTCAAAACTACCTTGGAAAAATCAAACAGCAGAATTATGTAATTTCAATATATTAATAGTATAAACTCTATTTATTTGAGAATTTCGCAGTTTGGTGATAAAATAATAATATGAAACACAATATGATTCTTTCTGCCAGCGGATGGCGCAAGGTTTTTGCTATTGATGGGGACGAACAGTCACATTCACCGGATATCAGCAAAGAAGATAAAGCCCTTAGTATGGCTGCAGCTTCTGTTTTTTTTGATTATTTAGTCCAGGTTAGTGGGCAGGAATGTCCCGTTATTGCTTTGGGTAATGATTCAAGACCTACAGGTAGTCAGATTGCAGGTGCTATGCTTCATACACTGGTTGCAAAGGGAGCTCTTGTTCAATATTCAGGAATTACCTCTGCTCCCGAAATTATGGCTTATGCAAAAAAACTGGATGGTTTTATTTATATTTCTGCAAGCCACAATCCAATTGGTCATAACGGAATTAAATTCGGTACAAATAACGGCGGAGTTCTTGAAGCCAAGGAAAATGCCAAGGTTACCGAAAAGTTTCTTGCCCTTATTGAAGATGATGCTGCATTAGACAAACTTGTAAAAGACTCTTATGCCTGCTCTTCCATGGCTTTGAATGAAGTTTTTCAAAACCAGAAGAGCTCCAAATTTAATGCCCTGCGAGCCTACGAAGATTTTATCTGCCAGACAATTACCGACAGCGAAAATAAAGAACATCAGAAAGACTTTTTTGAAATGCTGGATGGCCAGATTCGTGCCCAGGGCTTTGGAGTTGTCTGCGATTTTAATGGAAGTTCCCGTGCCCTTTGTATAGATAAAGAATTTTTTACTACCCACGGAATTGATTTTTACTCTTTGAACGAAGACCAGATTGCACACGAAATTATCCCTGAAGCAGAAAATCTTGTTTACGTTGCCCAGGGCATGGAAGATCTGCACCGTCATAATAAAGGAAGCAATGCCCTGCTTGGTTACATGCCTGACTGCGACGGCGACCGGGGTAATATTGTTTACTGGGACCAGAAGTTTGGCAAGGCTGTAATTCTTAAGGCCCAGGAAGTTTTCAGTCTTTCGGTGCTGGCAGAATTAACCTACAGTATATGGAAAAATGGAGCAGATCCTGCCTTTAAGCCTGCGGTGTGCGTAAACTGCCCTACTTCTATGAGGATTGATGAAATCTGCCGTATTCTTGGAGCAAAGGTTTTCCGTGCCGAAGTTGGAGAAGCAAATGTTGTAAATCTTGCCCGTGAAAAACGTGCAGAAGGCTGGAATGTGCGTATTCTTGGAGAAGGCTCTAACGGTGGAACAATTACACACCCTGCAAGCGTACGCGACCCTCTGAATACAGTTTTTGCAATTATAAAACTTTTGATGATGAGAGAAGACGGTCTTTATAAAATCTGGTGCGACAAGGCCGGTATTGAATATAAGGCTGATTTTACTTTAACTGATGTTTTGGAGAGCCTGCCAGTCTATACTACAACTGGAGTTAGCGAACCAAGAGCAGTTTTGCATGTAAAAAATTCAGACCATGCAGACCTCAAGGCAAAGTTCCAGAAGGCATTTGAAGAAGATTGGAAGAAACGTGCCGACCAGCTCCAAAAAGATTACGGCATCTACAGCTACGAAGCAGTTATTACAAAAGGAACTGTGGAAACTTGTGGGGTCAACGATTGGTCAGAATCCGGTAAAGGCGGATTAAAGATTATTTTTAAGGATGAAAGGGGTTCGCCTCTTGCCTTTATCTGGATGCGCGGCAGCGGTACGGAGCCTGTTTTCCGCATTATGTGCGATGTGCGGGGTGATAAACCAGAAGAGGAAAAGGCATTGCTTGCTTGGGAAACTGAGTTGATTGCAAAGGCAGATGTTTAATCATATAATATAAATACAAGGAGTAACAAATGGATAAATCCGAAATTTTACAAAAAGCAAAAGACTATATTGCTGCAGAACAGGACGAACGATTCCGCAAAGAAATCGAAGACCTTATTGCAAAAGAAGACTATACAGAGCTGGAAGACCGCTTTTACCAGACCCTCGAATTTGGTACAGGTGGACTCCGCGGAATTATGGGTGGCGGAACAAACCGCATGAACACCCTGGAAATAAATATGGCAACTCAGGGACTTGCAAACTATGTACTCAAGGCCTTCCCTGAAAAAGCAAAGGCTGGAACTTTAAGCGCCGTTGTTGCTTATGACAGCCGCTTGAACTCAGATGTATTTGCAGAAGCAACTGCCCTCATCTTTGCCGCAAACGGAATTAAGGCATACTTATTCAGCAGCCTGCGCCCAACACCAGAGCTTTCATTTGCAATCCGTACACTCAAAGCAGACACCGGTGTTGTAGTAACAGCAAGCCACAACCCACGCATGTACAACGGTTACAAGGCCTACTGGAACGACGGTGCCCAGGTAATTGAACCTCATGACGTTGGAATTATCGAAGAAGTAAACAAGGTAAAAGAAGTTAAGACAATGACCCGCGTAGAAGCAATTTCTACAGGCAAGCTTGTAATCATAGACAAAGAAGTAGACGAACCATTCTGGGAAATGTGTAAGGCCCAGCTTTTCCGCCCGGACTTAATAAAAGAAAAGGCAAAGGATGTACGCATTGTTTATACACCACTCCACGGAACCGGTGCAATGCACGTAGAAAAAGTTCTTGGAGACCTTGGCTTGAACATTATCACAGTACCGGAACAGCGCGCCCCTGACGGAAACTTCCCTACTGTAGAAAAACCAAATCCTGAAGAAAAACCTGCCCTTAAAATGGCTGTAGAGCTTGCAACAAAAGAAAAGGCCGACGGTCTTATGGCAACTGATCCGGATGCAGACCGCTTTGGTACAGCCTTCCCTGATAAGGACGGAAACTTTGTACTCCTTAGCGGAAACCAGATGGGTGCCCTTTTGATGGAATACGTTTTTCTTAGCCGCAAGGAACTTGGTAAAATGCCTGCAAATCCTGCATGTATCCGCTCAATTGTAACTTCTCCATTCGGTGATTACATCTGTAAAAAATACGGCGTAAAGATGTTTGACTGTCTTACAGGCTTTAAGTGGATTGCAAACACAGAAGCCAAGTTTGAAGCAGACAAGAGTTACAACTATGTTTTCGGCTTAGAAGAAAGCTACGGCTACAAGGTAGAAAAAGAAGTAATGGACAAGGACGGAGTTTCTGCCGCAGCCATGTGTGCCGAGATGATTCTCTACTGGCGCAGCAAGGGCAAGAGCCTTCTTGAACACCTTGACGACATGTACAAGGAATACGGCTACTTTGAAGACCGCGCAATTTCTCAGAACTTCCCAGGCATGAGCGGTGTAGAAACAATGAAGAATATGATGGCAGGACTTCGCTCTAACCCACCTGCAACTTTAGGTGGCGAAAAGGTTATCAAGGTTCGCGACCTTATGAATGATCCTGATTTACCAAAGAGCAACGTTCTCCAGTTCTATCTTGAAAGCGGAACAATTGTAAGTGCCCGTCCTTCAGGAACTGAACCAAAGATTAAGTTCTACATCAACTCAATGATTCCTGCAGGAGACGGTTCTGACGCCTGGTACGCAGAAGCCAAAAAGAAAGCTGGCCTTCTTTGCGATGGTATTGCTGCTGATATTCAGAAGACTATTGATGCTGCGAAATAGATTGCTTCGCCTGCGGCTCGCAAAGACGAGACGCAGGGTGTGTTTGCAATGACGTACTAATTTCTGGGAGCCTTTGCTGGATCTATTGGTTGACCATTCTGGAAGACCATGAAGTTTATGCAGGACTTCTTAGAAATAGGGTCTGTACCGGCAGTACCTAACTGCTGGTTAAAGACTACATAGTCACCTTTTTTAACGTTCACAGAACCAAGACCGGTGTAAGTATAAATTACACCGGTTTTTGATTGTACAAATAATACCTGACCAAATCCACGGTAAACACCAACATACATTACAGTTCCTTCGCGGATACATACTACAGGTTCGTTTACCTGTGCGCTGAGCTGTACTCCTCCAACCTTTCCTTTTACCTGGGTTACAGTTGGATTTTTTACAGGCCAGATTGTATTTTTATCTGCGGTTACTGTTGTACCGTATGTGCGGGTGTCGGGAGCGGTGGTTGAAGTGCTTGTATTAGATTTTCCTTCGCCCCCTTCGACAGGCTCAGGGACCGAAACGCTTTTTGTATCTGCAATCTTAAGCTTCTGGCCTACTTTTATGACAGAGGAATTATCGAGATTATTTAAAGCCATGAACTCTGCCAGAGTCATTCCATGCTTTTTGGAAATGCTATACATTGTATCGCCTTTTACAACTGTATATTCTTTTGTTTTGGTTGTGGCCGAAATTGAAGCATTTGAAGTAGTTGCTGCTTTTTTATCTGAAGCAAGAGCTGCAGCGGCACTAATGTCGGCAGAAGGTATCTTAAGCTTTTGGCCTACTTTTATTACATCAGTTTCAGAAAGATTGTTGGCCGCACGTAATTCTGGAACAGTAATCTGGTATTTTCGGCTGATTGAATATAAGGTATCGCCTTTTTCAACTTTATATGTTGTATCGGCAGCAAGAAATCCTGCTGCAGCTATAAAGAAAAGGCTGATAAATATGATTTTTTTGAAAAAAGATAACTTCATAAATTAATTATCGGCATGGCGATTGTATTAATTTACAAGTTCATGAAATAATTTGTTTACATTTATTCCGCTGATGCTTTCGTTTTCTTTGTATAACGAAAGCATACCGTCTTTTCCACCCTGAAGATGATTTGAAGTAATTCCGTGTTTTATCGAAATATCGGCCTCCATTAAGGCAGAAAGATGATCTGCAATGCGGACAAGTCTTCCATCCACAGGATAAAATTCATCTTTATTATATTGATTATTTAATTCATCCCAGGAAACTTTCTGGATTTTACCATCCTTCGTTTTTACCCTGTCAGCAAATTCATCAGAGGTAAAATAAATCACTTCATCAACATAAGATTTATCCATAAGAGGAACAAGCTCTTTATTTACAATTTCATCTTCAATTTTTTTTACGATATTAGGCAGAGCATCGGTTGCCTGTTTTACCGGAGAAATAATATCGCGTGTAACAGATTCGGGAAGATCATGAAAAAGTGCGCTGAAATAATTATTAACTACACGTTTTTCGCACATGTCAGGATTTGTTTCGCGTCCTAAAAGAAGTGTCATTATTGCAACAAAAAAGCAGTGGCCTAAAACAGAAGTTGCCGGAACTCTAGGTGTCTGATTCCATCTTGTCTGAAATCTAAGCTGTTCAATTTTAAGAAGAAAATCAAATTCCTTCTGGCGGGTCATGAGCTTTTGTAAGCCTTCTAAATCAAGATATGGCTGCAAGTCTGCTTTGAGTTCTTTTTCGATTTTTGAAAGGCGCTCTTTTTCATTTACAACGCTAAGCATTTCGAGTTCCCGCATTGTAGAATACTTATGTGCTGCATTATAAACGCGAAGAGAAGTTTTTAAATCATGTGGCAAGGCAAAAGATCCGGCTTTCTGGCCAATATAAATAGTAAAAGCAGAAAAGAGTTTATCATCACTAATGAGCTGGCGGTACTGATTCAAAACCCATTCATTGAGTTTCATGTATTCCTTGGAAAATTCCCGCTTAAGGATTTGCTGAACAGGAGCCTTTATATCGCAAAGGGCAATCTTTTTAAGCAAATCAAAAAGCGAAGCATAGGCCAGCCACTTCCAGTTTATTTTGTTGCCCTTTTTTTCTTCGTATTTTCCTATCATATAGGCAATGACCATTTTTTCGCCGGCTTTATCCATTTCGACTAAATCAAATGGGCGTATGAGGTCATTCCACCGCTGAATAGAAAATCCTTCGAATATTTTGAGAATAAGATTCTTGTCCATGATTTTTAGTTACTCAAGCCCTTCTTCTGGTCTGAATCCATCTTGTCTTTCCAGACCATAGCCTTTTTCTTTACTTCTTCTGCTTCATTTGTACGACCAATAACAATATACATCTTACGAAGTGCAAGAAGATATTTTATGGCATCACGCATATCATCAATTCGGCGTGTAGAAAGCTCGTATCGGTCACGGTAGCCGTTTGCAGATTTATCCAGAAGCTTTTGAACCATTCTTACATAAAGTACAGTTGTTTCATAATCCTGAGCACGAGGATCAAAAAAGTCTTTTCCGGCAGTTTTCATATCTATAAGATTTTTAGCAACAGTGGCAAAGCGTCCTTCAAGTTCAATAAAAGACCATTTCCATTTAGAGTTATCGCCAAAAGCATCTTTAAGAATTTGAATTTCAAGTCCGAGTTTGCGGATTACCAGATATCTTTTAACAATATTTACATTTGTGATTTTTTCATGATAAGGAATAAGATCTGAATAAGGACAATCAATTACGTTAGAAACAATTTCTTCAAGATAGATAATAGCCTTATAAAGCATTTTACGGGCATCGTTCAAAGCATCATTGTTTTTTACTTCCATGAGCTTGAGCGAAAGGCTGTTCTGGGCAACATAAAGAGAAGCAACATAAATCATATCTTCGCAAAGGAGAAGCTTTTTATACTCAACACCAAGATCTCCATCGTGCATGGCATTACGCATTGTCTTTTCCTTTTCCAAAGTCTGAGTAATTTTGTCTTTATACGGCTGGATACATTCTTGAAAATGTAATCTTGTTTCCTCTGAAATTTTTGCCATCAGAATCCTCCGCTGTATTTTTCGAGCATTGCCCTTGCATGTCCAAGTGACGCTTGAGTATCGGCATCACCTGAAAGCATTCTTGCAATTTCTGCTACCCTTTCTTCTCCCTGTACAAGGTGAACATTAGATGATGTAATGCCTCCTGTAACAGCTTTTTCTATCTTTATTTGATTATCGGCATAAACTGCGATACTGGCAAGATGTGTAATGCAAAAAATTTGTCTGTTTTTTGCAAGCTTCTTCATATGTGAACCAACTGCAACAGCAACTTCGCCACCAATACCGGTATCTATTTCGTCGAAAATCAGAGTTTCTACACTATCATTTTGAGCGAAAATCGTTTTTAAAGCAAGCATTACACGCGAAAGTTCACCACCAGAGGCGATTTTGGCTAAAGGAAGCAGCGGAGTTCCGGGATTTGCACTTATAAGGAATTCTATATTATCTTTTCCGTATGGTCCGCATTTTTGAACCACATCATTGCCTTCTTTTTCTACAAGGCTTACTCCAAAATGAGTTCCTTTCATGCCAAGGTTTGCAAGAATTGAATCTACTTCAACAGACAGCTGCTGGGCGCAGGCTTTTCGTTTTTTAGAAATTGCTTCTGCGCGAACAAGCAGCTCTTTTTCAAGATCTTTTATCTGGGCTGTAAGTTTATCTTTTTTATCTGCACCATCTGCATTTTCATCAATAAAACGCTGAGCCTGAGTACAATAGTCAAAAACTTCGCTTAAAGGAGCATTTACAGACGAAGCATATTTTTTCTTTAGATTATAGATGAGTGAAAGTCTTTCCTGAACCTGAGCAAGACGGGCCGGATCAAAAACAAGCTTGTTCTGGTAAGAAGCAAACTCTGCCGCAATATCAGAAAGCTCATAAAAAGCAGATTCAATCCTTTCATCTAAAGCTGTTACAGATTTATCCATTTCGGCAACATGAGAAGAATTTCGTCTAACCTTTTTAAGAAGATCTGTTACAGAAGCTTCGGAACCACCAAGGGTTTTTCCAATTTCATCAACATCGGAATAGATTTTTTCAAAAGAAAGAAGACGGGATTCTTCATCTTCAAGACTAGTATCTTCATCTTTTTTTAGTTTTGCTTCTGTAATTTCTTTTACTGCAAAGGTAGACATATCAAGCTTGCGAAGTCTTTCACTTTCAGAAAGTGAATACTGTTCTAACTGGCGTCGGAGCCCAACAAGAAGAGCGTATTGTTTTGTAAAAACTTCAACTTCTGCAGTAAGCCCTGCCCTGCTGTCTAAAAACTTTCTATGCTCCGGAACCTTCATTAAAGACTGATGTTCGTGCTGGCCATGGATATCTACTAAAAAGGCAGAGAAAGCTGCAAGGTCCCCTCGTGTTACAGGAGTATCATTTATCCAGGCGCCAGATTTTCCTGTGTCCCTGATATAGCGCCGCAAAAGGACTCTGTTATTTTCTATCTGGATTCCGTGCTGCTCAAGCCATTCAAAAGCATTTAAAGCTTCGTCATCTTCACCAAGATTTCTTACAGTCTGATTTTGAGGAAGTACAAAAGTTCCGCTGACAGAAGCTTCATTTTTTCCTGCTCTTATTTGAGAAACTTCGGCTTTTCCTCCAAGAAGGAAGGAGAGCGCCCCAATAAGAATAGATTTACCGGCACCTGTTTCGCCACTTAAAACTGTAAAGCCCTTTTCAAATTCAAGAAAATCATTTTCAATAAGGGCAAAATCTTTTATATTCAATTCTTCAAGCATAAGGTTCACCTCGCCAATTTAATTTTGAACGAAGGGCATTAAAGAATTTTTCCTGTGTACAGCAGATTAATTTTACTTTTTTTTCTATAAGTTTTATTTGTATTTTATCGCCTTCCATGAGCTTTACAGGTTCCAGGCCGTCTGCAAGCATGCGGATTTCTTTTGTTCTGCAAGGCTGAATATTAATTGTAAGAGTTCCGTCCGGTCTGAGAACAATTGGACGGCTTGAAAGAGAAAATGAATTAATTGGAGTCATTACAAGGGCATCTAAAACAGGATCGACAATTGGTCCACCAGCCGAAGCTGAATATGCAGTGGAACCTGTAGGGGTTGAAATAATTACACCATCTGATTTTAGTTTGCAAAGATGATCGCTGTCGAAAAGAAGATCCATTGCAACGGTTCGTGCAGTATGTTTTGCGCTGATAACAATATCATTTAAAGCAAGCTGCTGGCTTTCTAACTTATCCTGGCGGTAAAGAGAAGCTTTTATCATGCTGCGTTTTTGAAAAGGTGCATTTCCTTCTAGAAAAGCTTCAAGACATTGCTGCCACTCATTTGGCTGAACAGAAGCCATAAAGCCAAACTGTCCAAGATTTACAGGGAATACAGGAACATCATATTCAACACAGTTTCTGGCTGCATATAGAACAGTTCCGTCTCCACCAAGTGTTATTACAAAATCATAATCTTTAAAAGGTTTGTCTTCTGCACAACCGTCAAAACTCAAAAAATCGCAATCAATATTTTTTGTTTTTAAATAATCAGCAATTTGTCTGGAAAGAGAAAGAGATTCATTTTTACTTGTATTAATTATAATAAGAACTTTTTTCATATTTCCAAACAGATTTCCTTATGGCAGAGTTCCTAAAACCTTTACAATCTTTGCAACCTGAGATTGAGTAAGACGCGGATAAAGCGGAAAATGCGCAGTTCTTAAAAGCAGAGATTTAGCATGAATGCAGGATTCCGAAAGCTCATCTTTTAATGCAATTACAGAACCTGCAAAAGCCTGCTGAATTTCAATATCTTTTTTTGCAGTATAAGACTTAACATCCTTAAAGGCACTGGCAAGAATAAGAGGGAAAGAACACATTGTAGAACCACCCTCTGTATCGCGGGCAAAGGTTTTATGACGTCCAATCATGCAGGAATGCTGATACATACTAAAGATTTCCTGCCTTGTTTTTTCGTTGCGTGGAAATTCTTTAAGCTGAACCCAGGCAAGTGCACAGTTAATATCAGGAAGAAGATCTGTAAGAGGAGCTGTGTCTGTATACTTTTTAAGAACAATCCATTCACGACGGCCAGGAGCCATAAGAACAGCACCACCACCGGCAGTAATAACATCTTTTTCTTCAAGGCCAAGGATTGTGTACAAGCCAAAAAGTCCTGCCTTTTTACGATCTTCAGAAAGTGTGCCGTCTTCATTTTTAATAGGCACAGAAGCACCTGCACTTTGAGAAATATCTTCTATAACAGGAATTCCAAGAGACAGGATTGCATCAAAATCCGGGAGGATTCCTTCTGTTTCATGAAGAATGAGTAATCTTCCGCCCTTTTGCATGCCCTTTTGAATCTCTTCTACAGTTACAAGCCCGTCTGTTTCTGAAACATCAAGAACAAGAGCTTCATAACCCAAAGACTCAACAACCTGATACTGCCAGGCAGGAGCTAAAGCGGAAATCATAATTTTTGAATTCTTTTCAAAATCCAGCGATAGTAAAATATATTTAAGGGCAACAGCGGGACTTCGCAAAGCTACTGCGCCGTCACACTTAAAAAATTCCTTAACCTGCTGGATTAATCTTGCATTTAACTCGCCTGGACCGATTTTTTCGTCGACCATGCAGGTTAAAACTGCATCCATTTCTTTTCTACGAATTGTTGAACTGTATGTTTGTATCATTAACCTAAATCGATTATTTTCTGTAATTCTTTTGCGTCAAATAACTTCCGAATATTAAGCATAATAAGATATCCGTTTTCTTCACGGATTACACCCTTAATATATTCAGACCCAATACCAGTGAGCATCTGTGGAGGCTCTTTTACATCTTCTGCCTTTACTACGACTACTCTTGCAACCTTATCAATAATAATACCAATTTTATTATTATCGATATTGAGGATTATAAAACCGCCTTCAAAATCAGTTTCTTCTTTTGCAAGAGCCTGGATTCTAAATCGTTTATGCAAATCAATAATTGGAATAATTTCACCACGAAGATTAATAATTCCTTCTACATAGTAAGGAGAATTCGGGATAACACGTACATTCTGTAATCGGACAATTTCCTTTACATCCATGATGTTTACACCATACAACTCATCGCCAAGCTGAAATGTTACCAATTGGAATTGTGTTTCGTCTGAAGCCATATTTCCCCCATATATTAATACTATATTATATAATACTCCCAAAAAGTGAATTTTGCAATATAAATATTAGATATGGAATCATGTATCAGGGCTTCCGCATTATAAATAAAATATCACTATTATAGTGGCTCCCAGTCACAA
>CAMNDY010000052.1 GCA_946535985.1 uncultured Treponema sp.
TGACGGGGCTGCCGCTGATAATGGAGTTTTTCCTTCTACACAAAGGCAGTTTGATCTTGCAAGACTTCTTGAAAGTGAACTTACAGCTTTTGGCCTTGAGGAAGTTCAGGTAACTGACGACTGCTATGTTTACGGATATTTACCGGCGGCTCCTGCGGTCCCTGAGCCTGTCGAAGGGGTCGAAGGACCATCTGCAGATTCAATTCTTCTTCTTGCCCACATGGACACTGTTGATGAAGTTACAGGAAAGGATGTTAAGCCGGTTCTAAGTCAGGAAGGCGACGACACAATAATTCATTCAGACGGCACTACCCTTTTAGGTGGCGATGACAAGGCCGGAGTTTCTGCAATTATGGAATGCCTTGAATATTTAATATCGCACCCCGAACTTCCACACTGTCCTCTTGAAGTTATTTTTTCGCCGGATGAAGAAACAGGCCACGGAATGGATAAAGTTCCCCTCAACCTTATAAAATCAAAATTTGCCTATACAGTAGACGGAGGCGCCGAAGGAGAACTTGAAAGTGAATGCTTTAACGCCTGGGCCTGCACTGCTGAATTTACCGGAAAAGCCTGCCACACAGGAGATGCAAAAGCTTTAGGAATGATAAATGCCGCGCTCATGGCAGGAGATTTTGTATCTAAACTTCCACACGACAAGCTCCCTGAAACTACTGAAGATCACGAAGGCTTTATTGCCCTTATGGAAATCAGCGGAACAATAGAAAAAGCAAGTGCACAATTTCTTCTCAGAGCCTTTAATATAGAAGAAATTGAAGCAGAAAAGCGGCTTTTGGAGCGTAATGCAAATGAAATAATGAAAAAATACGGCGGAAAGATTGAATTAGCCTTTAAGCAGCAGTATTTAAATATGAAAGACGAGCTTGATAAACATCCTCAGGTTCTTTCGCGATTAGAGAATGCCTACAAAGAAGCGGGAGTTCAGATAATCCGTAAGCCAATCCGCGGTGGAACAGACGGATCTCGCCTTACAGAAATGGGCATTCCAACTCCAAACATCTTTACAGGCGGCCATGAATTTCATTCCCGCAATGAATGGGTTTCTCTTAACTCCATGTGTAAAGCAGCCGATGTTTTAATTAACTTATTGTCTGGAGACATATAATGAAAGAATACGTAATTGAGGGTGGATATCCTATTCAGGGGACAGTTACTGCAAGTGGAAATAAAAATGCAGCTTTGCCATGTTTAACGGCTACACTTTTAACTTCAGAACCAATCATTTTGCATAATATACCAAAGATCCAGGACACACACGTAATGATTGAAATTTTAAAAGCAATCGGTGCTAAGGTTGAGGATCTTGGAGATAACAGCTGGAAAATCCAGTGTGATGATATAAAATCGCATACAATTCCGACTGAATATACAAAAAAAGTTCGTGGCTCCATTGTTTTTGTCGGCCCGCTTTTAGCACGTCTTGGCCGCTGCGAAATGATGCCTCCCGGAGGAGACGTTATTGGCCGCCGCCGACTGGACACCCACTTTCTTGCATTGAAACAACTTGGTGCAAATATTCAGGTAAACGGACATTTTGATTTTAGTTCAAATAAACTCGTTGGCGCAGACATCTTTCTTGATGAAGCTTCGGTAACTGCAACAGAAAATGCTGTTATGGCCGCAGTTCTGGCAGAAGGAAACACAATTATCCAGAATGCCGCAAGCGAACCACATATTCAGGACCTTTGTAACATGCTCAACAAAATGGGAGCAAAAATTGCAGGAATTGGTTCTAACAAAATCACAATCGAAGGCGTAAAAAAGCTTCACGGCTGTGAATACGAAATTGGACCTGATTATATTGAAATTGGTTCATATATTGGAATGGCCGCAGCAACAAAAGGTAAAATTACAATTAAAGGTGTTCGCCCGGAAGAAATGCGTCCCCTCAAATACAGTTTTGCAAAACTTGGTATAAGCTGGAGCATTAATGGAGACGAGCTTACAGTTCCAAATACCCAGGAGCTCAAGGTAAATGATGACTTTGGAAACGCAATTCCAAAAATCGATGACATGCCTTGGCCTGGATTCCCTGCCGACCTTACTTCTATAATGACAGTAGTTGCAACACAGGTAGACGGAACAGTTTTGATTTTTGAAAAGATGTTCGAAAGCCGAATGTTCTTTGTAGATAAACTCATCAGCATGGGAGCAAAAATCACCTTGTGCGACCCTCACCGTGCAGTTGTATGTGGTCCATCTATGCTCCACGGAGACCACCTTGTTTCACCGGATATTCGTGCAGGCATGGCCATGGTTATTGCCGCCATGTGTGCCCACGGCGAATCCCGCATCTCCAACGTCTACCAGATCGAGCGCGGCTACGAAGATTTAGTTGGCCAACTGCAGAAACTGGGAGCACGGATTTCTGTGGTTGAAGTTGAATAAGATTGAATACTGAAAAAATGCGGAGCGAAGGTTCGTGATTTGAGGAGCGTCCTCTTCTTTTAGCGGAGCAAAACCGCAAGTTTTCAAAGAAAACTTGGTAAGGTTGCGTAGCAACCGGCGTTCTTCGCGTGAGCATTTTTTCATATATACAGGCATATGATAGAACTTGAAACAAAAGTACGGGTTCCTTTCTTATGGGGAAAATCTGTCTTTAAAAAATCGAAGTGGTCTCAGATCAACCTCATCGTAGGTCCAAACGGTTCCGGAAAAACAATCCTTGCAACAGAACTTACCAAACAGTTTGAAGCCTCGGGAAAATCAGTAAAGTTCATCAGTGCAGAACGCGACACAGACAATATTTCAATTTTACGCAACAACGAAAAAATCCGCGAAAAAACAGAAAAAGTCCTTTCCGAAATGTTTGGAAAATCAATTACTTTTATAGAAGACATAGACGGAACTTTTATTCCAATTGTAAAAAACCGCGCCTGGAACGTTGAATACATGATGGAAGATGTTGAATGTCACGGTCTTCAGAAAATCATCAGCCTGCTTATTAATTTATATTCTTCTACAACAGACATTGTGATTTTTGATGAGCCCGAGCTGCATCTTCACCCCCAGTTTCAGCTCTTTTTTATGAACGAAATCCGTCAGGAAGCCAGGCATCACTGCAACAAGCTTTTCTTTTTAATTACCCACTCACCTTTCTTTATTGACCTGCGCACTCCGGAAGATTTAGAAGGAGTAATTGTCTGCCACATAAACAGACCTCCAACACATATAGAAGATTTGAGCCGGGAAGACGAAGCCTTATTCAAACGATTTCTTCCCCGCTTTAATACATATCATAAGCAGTTTTTCTTTTCCGATAATCAGATTTTTGTTGAAGGCTACACCGACCAGCAGATGTTCACATATCTTTTGCCTTTTGTAGAAAACAAAGCAAACATTACAGGCACCAGTGTAATTGATGTTGGTGGCAAAGACGAGCTTGGAGTTTTCTGTAAAGTCTGCTCCCTCATTGGAACAGACGCCCGCATAATTACAGATCTTGATTCTCTTTTCAGCGGAAAGCTGCGAGATGTTGTATGCAAAGATGAAAGGGTTGAGCGCTGGCTTGAAAAACAGGAAGAAAAGCAGGAAGCCTTTTTTGAAAAGATTTTTTCTGCAAAAGAACTGGCACAACCTGTTAGTTTAGACAAACTTATATATAGATTGGAAAGATACATAGTGGCTATTGGTGAAGAAATTGCTGAAACATATAGCGGCCCTTCGACAGGCTCAGGGACCACAAGCCATCACGTGGTCCCTGAGGCTCTCGAAGGGCCGCAAAAAAAGGCATCTCCTGAGTTCACCCTTTGGCTCAGCAAACTGGCCTTCCTCCAGGAGCGCCATGAAAATGCAGTTGCAGTAGACACCTACAAAACGGTTCTTCTTCAGGGAATCTTAAAAAATTACACAGAGCTTTCTTCCCTGCTGCCTGAAAAACTTGCCACTACCCTGCCCCTCATAAAAAATCTTTCATCCCTCATTTTTGCCGCCGCCGAAGCTGCCCGAGTTTATATTCTTCACAAAGGCTGCATTGAACACTACTACACACGCAGTACTGTAAACTATATGCCGGTCTCCGGCAAAGACAAACTCTTCCGCGAAGAACTGGATTTTATTATGGATTCCCGTCCCAAGTTAGTCCGTAAACATTATGAACCGCTCATTTTCCTTCTGGAAGCAGCAACTAGTAAATAATCATAATCATACATAATTAAAAAAACTGGATCCAGGGTTCTCTCATTATAAATCATTAAAAATAAGTATGTGGCGCGAAGGAACAAAAGGAAGGGCAAAATGACTCTGACTGTTGATGCCGCGAGAGCGGCATTTTATAGTTTCACTACAACAGTCAGCGTCAAGCGCGATATCGCGCGCTTTTGACCTTCGTTTTGTGACTGGGAGCCACCATATAAATATTTTATTTATCATGAGGAAACCATAATACTTGATTTTTACAATTGAGACTAATTTGCGTAATGAAAATTCCTGTGCTATAATTATGGGATAAACTATATAAAAAAAAGGAGTTCTTTGTAAATGACAGGAACATTCTGGGCTTTGGTGCCGGCAATCGTGGCTATTGCTCTGGCGCTCATTTCTAAGGAAGTTTATTCTTCCCTTTTTGTTGGTATTGTAATTGGTGGCATTTTCTTTGCCATTGATGCAAAAACAGGATTTGCGGGTTTCATGAAACACGTTTTCACCGACGGTTTTGCCGGCTCTCTTGCAGATGCTTACAACGTTGGTATTCTGGTTTTCCTTGTAATTCTTGGAATCATGGTTGCACTTATGAATAAAGCCGGCGGATCTGCTGCATTCGGACGCTGGGCAAAAACTCACATCAAATCTAAAGCTGGTGCTCAGGTTGCAACAATCATCCTTGGTATTTTTATTTTTATCGACGACTACTTCAACTGTCTTACAGTAGGTTCAGTAATGAAGCCTGTTACAGACAAATACGGAGTTTCAAAAGAAAAACTTGCTTATTTAATCGACTCAACAGCAGCACCTGTTTGTATTATTGCTCCAGTTTCTTCCTGGGCAGCTGCAGTTGCAGGCTTTGTTACCGAAGGCGAAAACGGAATCGGACTTTTCTGTAAAGCAATTCCTTTCAACTTCTATGCAATCATGACTCTGGTTATGATGTTTGCACTTGTATTCATGAAGTTTGAATATGGCCAGATGTCTAAATACGAAAAAGCTCTTGAAATAATGAGCGAAGAAACAACAGAAGAAGAAGCTGCTGCAGAAGGTGCAAAAGGAAAAGTTATTGACCTCCTGCTTCCTGTAATTGTTCTTATCATTTTCTGTGTTATCGGTTTGATTTATTCAGGCGGATTCTTTAATGCTGAATCTGAATCGCACCTTCACTTTTTGATTGCCTTCTCTAACGCAGATGCTTCTGTAGGTCTTTTGTACGGTTCATTTGGTGCTTTGATTGTTGCAATCATCTTCTATCTTTGCCGCAAGGTTCTTTCATTTAAGGATGCAACAGAATGTATTCCGGAAGGCTTTAAAGCAATGGTTCCGGCTATTTTGATTTTGACTTTAGCATGGACACTCAAAGGCATGACAGACAGCCTTGGTGCAAAAGATTATGTAGCAGGTCTTGTAGAAGGCAGTGCAGCCGGACTTAAGATGTTCTTGCCAGCAATCATCTTTGTAATTGCCTGCTGCCTTGCATTTGCAACAGGAACTTCATGGGGAACCTTTGGTATTCTTATTCCAATCTGTATTGCAGCCTTCCCTGTTGGAGCAATCCGCATTGTTTCAATTTCTGCATGTATGGCAGGTGCTGTTTGTGGTGACCACTGTTCTCCTATTTCTGATACAACAATCATGGCATCAGCCGGTGCACAGTGTAATCACGTAAATCACGTTTCTACACAGCTTCCATATGCTATCACCTGTGCCGCAGTTTCATTTGTAACATACCTTGTTGCAGGCCTTACCTTGAGCCTTGGTCTTGTAGCATCAGGCATTATTTCATGGATTGTAGGGCTTGCCGTATTGTTTGGAGTTTTGATTTTCTTCAAGAAGCGCCAGTCTAAAAACGTACCGGCAGAGGCATAAATCAATTCTTTTATAAAGAATTAATTTTGGAAAAATGCGGAGCGAGGGTTCGTGTTTTGCGGAACGTCCTTTTCGTTCAGTGGAGCAAAATACGGTTCCTCGTGGGAGCATTTTTCCATATTTAAATTTTCTTTATAAACGAATACAAGTTTTCTGCCGCTGCCATGTGTGTTTTTGCACCAGGGTGTCCGCGGCTGCCTTTACCTTCATCTGATATTTCAAGTTTTTCCAGAGATTCTAATTCAAGAGTATAAACCGTTTCATCACCGCTTGCTGCTTTGTAGGCCTCTACGCCTTTTTGAACAAGGGCCGGAACAGTCTCAAGTCCAAGCATTCCCCAGACCCAGATAATTTTTGCAGAAGGATTATTTTTGCGCACAACCTTAAGAAAGTCTGTAACTGCTTTTGTCAGTTCTTCTTCACGGCCTGTGTCACCTTTTTCTTTTAAAACCCTTAAGCCGCCATCGTCATTGGTTCCAAGATTTATAATTACATAGTCAGAACCTTTGCCACCGTAAAAATCCCATTTTTCATGTGCTCCTAAAGACTTACTTTTTTCATCTTTCATAACAGAGCAGACATTTTCGTAATGAGGCGGAATTGCACTATCCAGGTTTCCATCCCAGCCACATATGATTCCCCAGCCGCATTTTCCCATGGTGTTCCAGTCGGCATTCATTTTACGGGCAAGAAGCCGGGCATAAGTTCCACTGGCCCGCATCCATAAGCTTATCCAGTCCTGTTCTTCGGGAGCCCCACAAAGTCCCTCTCCGGCAGTAATTGAATCGCCTATAACTTCTATTTTACAGTTCCGTGCTTTTACAGGGCAAAAGACTCCTGCATCATCAAGGCTTACAGAATGAATAAGAAGCCAATGCACAGAATCTTCGCTCATAGGTTGAACATCTTTTATAATAGAAATCAGATTTTCTTTCTGAGGATTAAGATTACGCGCAATACAATAAAGAGTCTTTTCTTTATTAACCATAAAGCGGCTGACAGGAGCCCCGTTAATTTCCACAGTAAGCCACTGCTCATGATCCGCATAATCACTGGAAAGGCATACATAAACCTCGCGGGCCTTTACATTTATTTCCAGAGCCGCCCCACCCCAAAAGAGTGAAAGCTCCTGATCATTTTCCTTATAAACATTGCGTCCCAAAATGCGCTTGTGGGCAATTTGATTCAATTTATATTCTTTCATATTTAGAATTGTATAATATAGTTTTATAAATATAAAGACATTATAAAAAAATGCGGAGCAAAAAATCTTGTTTTGTGGAGCGTCCTCTTTTTTTAGCGGAGCAAAACAAGATTTTTTGCGGGAGCATTTTTTTATTATTAAATTTGCATTTTTTACTTGCTTTTTACTTAAATTTAGTTTATATTTTAAGTAAATGTAATTAATTTACATAAGGAGCATTTTATGAGCAAAATCATTAGCGGTGGCAATTTGCCAAACATCCCATGGCAGGACAAACCAAAAGACTGGTGGCTGCCTGTATGGCGTTACAGCGAAAATCCTGTAATCGATCGCAATCCATTCCCTGGTATGGGACGCATTTTTAACAGTGCAGTTGTTCCATTCAACGGCAAGTTCAAAGGCGTATTCCGTTCCGAAGACGCACATGCACGTCCATTCCTTTATCTTGGAGATTCAGACGATGGTATTCACTGGGAATTTGAAAGAGAAAAGATTCATATGCATGATCCGGACGGAAAACCTCATGATCCATTCTATGCCTATGACCCACGCTGTGTACTCATAGACGGAACTTACTACATCATGTGGTGCGGCGACTTTGATGGAGCTGCAATTGGTATGGCAAGCACAAAAGACTTCAAGGATTTTACCCGTCTTGAAAATCCGTTCCTCCCATTCAACCGCAATGCAGTTTTGTTCCCACGCAAAATCAATAATAAATATGTAATGCTCAGCCGCCCAAGTGACTCCGGTCATACTCCATTCGGCGACATTCTTCTTTCTCAGTCTCCTGATTTAAAATACTGGGGAGAACATCGTCTTGTAATGCAGAAAGGTGGCGACGGCTGGTGGCAGGGACTTAAGATTGGTTGTGGTCCTGCTCCTATTGAAACAGACGAAGGCTGGCTCATGTTCTATCATGGTGTTTGTCAGACTTGTTCTGGTTACATCTATTCTTTCTCGGCAGCAATTCTAGACATCGATAATCCTTCTATTGTAAAATATCGCTGTGGTGACTATATGCTTACACCGGAAGCTCTTTATGAAACAACAGGATTTGTTCCAAATGTATGCTTCCCGGTAGCAGCGCTTACAGACCAGGCTACAGGTCGTATTGCAATTTACTACGGTTGCGCAGATACAGTTACAGGACTTTGCTTTACGACAGTTGATGAAACAATTAAGTACATTAAAGATCACAACGAATTACAGCACTGGGATAAAGACGAAGGAAGATTCTAGGAGAGTAAGATGATAACTTACAACGACAAAACCAAAACATTCCGGATGGATACAGCAAATACAACGTATTGCATGACAATTTCACAAAAAGGTTATCTTGCACATACATACTATGGTTCAAAAATTGGTGACGACGATGTAAGTTATCTTACCCGACAGATGGAATACGGATTTTCAGATTCTCCTGTATTCCGCGAAAAACTAAGTCTGCTTGATTTCCTTCCTCAAGAAATGCCAACAGACGGCGTCGGGGACTTCCGCTACTCTGCCCTTGCAGTTACAAACAGTACCGGCAATAATGCTGTTGAATTAAAATATAAAGTCCACCAGATTATTGACGGTGCTGTTAAACTTCAGGGGCTTCCTCATGTTTTTTCTACTGCAACTACAAATGCACAAACCCTTCAAATTACAACAACAGATAATGTTCTTGGATTAACAGTAGATCTCTTTTACACAATTTTTAATGATTGTGATGCAATTATCCGCTGGTCAAAAATCACACTCGACAGTTCAAGCAAAGAAGAGCATGTATATATCAAAAAAGCTCTCTCTGCTTCTTTTGACATGGATAATGACGATTACGAAACTATCACACTTAACGGAACCTGGGCCCGCGAAAGGCATATAGACCGCCACCCTATTCATATGGGCATTCAAAAAGCCTGCAGCGTACGCGGAGAAACAAGCCACCAGGAACATCCTTTTTTAGCAATTCTTCAGAAAAATGCAGACTGGAACAAGGGAAATGTCTGGGGTATAAATCTCATCTATTCAGGAAACTTTGAGGCCCAGATTCAGCGAAACCAGTTTGATACTATAAGAACTTCAATTGGAATAAACTCAGAAAACTTCTGCTGGAAGCTTACCCCAGGCACAGTTTTTGAAACACCTCAGGCTGTATTAGCTTTTTCTAACGAGGGATTAAATGGAATGAGTCACGTCTTCCATAATCTCTATCGCAACCACCTTATCCGTTCACCTTATAAAAATCAGATGCGCCCAATTTTAATTAACAACTGGGAAGCAACTTATTTTGATTTTGACACAGACAAGCTTTTAAACATTGCCCGCGAAGCCCATAAAGATGGAATTGAAATGCTTGTAATGGATGACGGCTGGTTTGGCCACCGTTCTTTTGATGATTCCTCTCTCGGCGACTGGACTGTAAACGAAGAAAAAGTCAAAGGCGGACTTAAAAACCTTGTAGACCAGGTGAATGCCCTTGGAATGAAATTTGGTATATGGTTTGAACCAGAAATGGTTTCGCCGGATTCAGACTTGTTCCGCGCTCATCCGGACTGGGCAATACAGATTCAGGGACGAGTACCCGGTATGTCGCGCTGCCAGTATGTATTAGACATTACCCGCCAGGAAGTTCGCGAACACATAATGAATCAGCTGGAAACAATACTTCATTCGGCAAATATTGAATATGTAAAATGGGATATGAACCGCCAGCTTTGCGATATTGGCAGCGCAAACCTTCCTGCAGATCAGACCGGTGAATATTTCCATCGCTATGTACTTGCACTTTACAGCATGCAGGAAAAGCTCATTACAGACTTCCCTAACCTGCTTTTGGAAAACTGTTCCGGTGGGGGAGCCCGCTTTGATCCGGGAATGTTTTATTATAGTCCTCAAATCTGGTGCAGCGACGACACAGATGCAATTGAACGCCTTGCCATTCAGGAAGGAACAGCCCTGGTTTATCCTCTCAGTACAATGGGCGCTCATGTAAGTGTTTGTCCTAATCATGCCTGCGGACGTGTAACTCCATTTAAAACCCGCGGATATGTAGCACTGGCAGGAACCTTTGGCTACGAGCTTGATATTACAAAGCTTACAAAAGAAGACCGTCAGATGATACCACGTCAGATTGATTTATACAAAAAGTTTGGCATGCTTATCCGCGAAGGAGATTATTACCGCATTGCCTCTGCTTCTGAAAACCACGAATACGACTGCTGGGCAAGCATGAGTCCTTGTAAATCTGTCGGGCTGATTACTTTTGTTCAGCTTTACAATCACCCGAATATGAAAACCAGAATGGTAAAATTACCATGCGTAGACAGCAATAAGATTTACAAAGTTTCCTGGCCTGATGAAGACCAGAAAAAATATCCGCCGTTAAGACTTACCGGCTCAACAATTATGAACGCAGGAATCCCAATCAAACGCGACTGGGGCGACTATCAGGCACAGCTTATTTTTATTGAACAATATCCTTAATCATTTTGTAGGTAAAACCGGCACGCATCAAGGCAGCTAAAAGCTTTTCTCCTTCTTTGCCCTGACGTGTAAATTTTTCATAGGCCTTCCGGCAAATCTGAGACTCGTCATTTTCGGTAAAGAATTCATCAAGGGCAGCAGAGACAATCTCTCGTTCAATTCCTCGAGCCCCTAGTTCTGCCGCAAGCTTGCTACGACCTTCAAAATGATTAATTTTTCTGTCATGAAGCCATGCCTGGGCAAAACGCAAATCATTCAAATATCCGCGGCCTTCAAGATAAGTAAGAGCTGCATCAATATATTTTTTGTCATATTTTTTATTAATCAGTTTATTGGTAAGCCCAAAACGGCTCTGTTCTGCCCGCGCAAGATATCCTACAGCCTTAAACTCAACCGCAGAAATAAGCCCAGCATCCAAAAGCTCGTCCTGGGCCTCCCCTTCAAAAACAGCACCCGGTTCAACAGAATCAAAATCAACAGAGGCAAGATATTCTTTACGAATGAAAAAAGCTGCCCCCTCCTCCGGCTCCACGCGGAACATTCCTGAGTAAGAAGTTTCTGCAATTGATTTTATAGTCATGGGCCTTATTCCCCTTTTTCAATTTCCTTTGATTCTTTCAAGAATAAATCAAAATCACTTTCAAATAATCTGTCTTGAATTATTCTATATTTTTCATACTCAGTTTCTGCATGAAGTTTGGCTTGTTCCGCACTGATTTTCCCTGGTCCCATCAATATTTCATTTCCATTAAACTCCAAAAAACCATCAAGTCTTTTTGCCCAATCTTCCATACTCATAGGAATATGTCGTTCTGCCTGCAATTCCGCATAATCAAGATACAAAGAAACAATTCTTTCCATGTATGACATTTCTTTTTCATTCAGATAGTTTTTGGCTACTGTAACATCTGCCTTTAAAATTTTTCCAGATGGGGCATTTTCCCAGGTTGTAAGTCCCATATTCTTTTTATTGGCATCAGCTCTTTCAACAATCAATTCTGCTGCAGTATGTCTGTGGACTGCATAATGCATTTTGTTCTGAACCATTTTGAAAAACTTTTGAGTAGTAACAGCATCCTTATCATAATCAAAAGCAGTAGAATATATATCAGTAACCTTTTGATAAAATTTTCTTTCCGAAAGCCTGATTTCACGAATCTGCTGTAACTGGCGTTCAAAATATTCATCAGTAAACATATGGCCTTTAATAAGACGCTCTTTATCCATAGTCCAGCCTTGAATTGTATGATCTTTTACAATCTGACCAGCCCATTTACGGAAATGAATTGCCCGCTCATTATTTACTTTAAAACCTACCGCAATAATCATCTGGAGATTATAATGCAACATTTCTCTTTGAACTTTTCTTGCACCTTCTTGTTGAACTATCCGAAATTTTCGGATAGTTGAATCTTTTGTTAACTCACCATCGAAATATATCTTTTCAATATGATCATTAATTGTACGAACATCCATATCATATAATGCCGCAATCATTTTTTGAGTTAACCAAATGTTTTCATCTTCATACCGCATTTCATAACTTTCTGGAGTATCTCCTGTAGCAGCTATGTAGGTAAGATACTCGGCAGTAGAACTATGAATTGTAATTTCGTTTTTTTTCGTTTTTGGCATATAACTTCCTCCCTTTTATTATAAATCTAATTATTTTACAAGTTTACAATTCAATTATTATTAACAATAGTACAATGTTTTTGAAATTTCCATAAATATAATAATTTTAAACTCATTTTCACTTGTACATTTGCAAACCCTCAAATTCACTTGAGATATTTATCACGACAAGATTCTTTGTATTCGAAAATTCGATTCAGTCATGTCGTTTCGTCTTTTAAAGTTACTTTATTAATATAAAGAATTACTATTCACAGTTTTTTTTCTATTCGTAATCATTTTAAATAATTATCATTCAAAAGTCGTTTTATTTAAATACTTAGAAATATTTCCACATATTTCAACAAAATTTTTTATATCGTTCTCAATTTCAGAAAGAATCTCATAAAATTTACAGGACGAATCTTCTACATTGAGGTTTAAGATTATTGGTTTAAAGTCTCCTATTTCCATTGCTGCAAATTCATCTATAATAAAAGATTCATCATTATGTATTTTTTTTTCTTTTGCTCTACATTTTAATTCCATAGCATTCGATAAATCTTCTTTCGAAGTTATAAATTTGGCAGGAATGTACAAAGGTAATCTATGAACGACAGGATCGCGTTTATTTTTTAAATCAATCAACCAATTCTTTCTGACCTCTAAATCTTTTTTTAGATTCAAATCACATTCTAAAGAATTCAGAAATTTATTACCCAATAAATCAATATCTCTTTGTTTTAGATTAGTCAATTGCAATTCATAATAGATAATCCATGCAAAATTATCCAAAACGCCTCTCAAATGTAAATAAATAGAGTTCAGAGCAACATTTAAAGTTTCACATTCATAATCATTATTTGCGATTGTACCAAATGCTTCAAAAAACAATTCAAAACTTCTTCGAATTAATCCTAAACGTATTAATACACCCTCATGGAGATAAAAATGAGCTTTGCGGGATTCAAGTTTTATTGAAACGCAAATAAAAATCAACTCTGATAATAATCTATCTATTTTTCTTTTATCCATATCTTCATTTTGTTTTTTTTCTAATTTGTAAGTGAAACTGTTAATGCAGGAACGATACCTACATCTTTATTAAGAACATTACACTTATTATCTATAGTTCCATCACAAGTCACAATATAAGCATGACAACCATCCCCAGAATAAGTTGAAGGAGAACGAAGTCGCCACCAGTTACCATAACTATTATCGCTTTCTTGTTTTGCATGATTTGCTTTTTCAAAGTCAGTTGACCTTTTTATTCTAGAACTAAACATTGTTACTTCACTCTCGCTAAGAAGAAATATTTTATCAACAGTTTCATTGTTTATTGTTGTATTTTCGATTCTAGTCTGTGCTTCACCTGAAAATGCCGTTTGGAGAAATCCTCTATTATAATAATTGTTTTCCTCAGTCAGATTGCTTTCAGAAGCACCTTTCCTTTTTAAATAAGTAAAACCGTTAAGATACGCTCTAACCTTGCTTTCTTTATAATCATTGGCATACACAAACGTACCATTTATCTTTCGAGTATCATAGATATGTTCTGAAACTTCGTAATCATAATAAGCAATATTTGCTATAAGTATATTTTCTGATAATAAGAGGGCTTTTCCTGTTCCATTATAGTCGGCTGTAATAACATGCCATTTAATGGGTTCCACTTTAAAGTATTTTGTCAATTTCTGAGATCTCAGTGCGACAGGTTCTCCATTACTATATGTATATCCAGTTTTATACGCATCTTCAAGACATTTTACATACCAACAACCATCACTTCCAATATAATAAGTAAACAAACCATGCTCTTCACTAATACTATCATCAATAATAACATCAGCGGATTTTATAGTCTGAGGCCAATCTCCAAATAAAACATATGTTGAATTCGTATCAGTTTGAACAATTGTCACATTTGAAGTAAGGACTGGAACCTTTAATGCATACCACTTTGCGTATAGAATAATATCAGCGTCTACAGTTTCACCCACTGACACTTTCTTTTCATCTGTTAAACTTGAATCTTTATACCAACCTAAAAAAAATCGTTCAGTGTCTACAATTTTAGGAAGTTCATTTTCAGTAATTTTATTTCCACTTCCGAAAACTATTGCTTTTGGAACTGTACCATATTCAGAAACATAAGTAATCAAGCACTTTTTTCTCCATTTCGCAGTAAGTATTGTATCCTTATTAACTACATAACTTCCTACCTGCACTTGATTCTCACCATCATACCAGCCATTAAATAAATATTCGTCATTATCAAGCACTGGTAAAACATCGGAACTAAGTATTGTTCCATCATGGACAGCTATTGATTCAGGGACATCTCCATATTCTGTTTCAAAAGTAACTAAAAATACTACTTTCTTCCACCCGGCCTTCAAAACTAAATTTCCACTAATTTTGTCCCCTACAACAACCTTCTGTTCTCCATTATACCATCCCAAGAATTCAAATCCTTCATATTCAAGTTCAGGTAATTGGTCAACAGTTAATGAAGATTCTTCTTTGACAAGAATTGTTTCTGGAGCAGAACCCTTTTCATTTTCATAACTTACCTCGAATAACGGAATTTGATCTGAACTGTAATAATAATCAGAATCAGCGCTAATTGTATAATAATCAATCTCACCTTCACTTAAATAGGCTTCAAATCCTTGTGTTACAGAATAAGCTGTTTGTTCTGAATGATTATTGCCTCCAAAATTCATGTATTCAATAAGTTTTTGTGAATCCCCTTCTGTAATGACCTGTTGAGGATTCAAAGAAGCCGGTTCAACTGTATAATACATTTCTGTACTGTCATCAAGTTTTGAAGTAACAGTTGCTCCACTAAAGACTAACTTATATGATTTATCTTTTCCAAAAGTTGGAACAAAAACAGGTTTGCTTGAATTATGCGGAATAGCAAAAAACTGATTATTTCCATCAGGATAAATTACAAAGCCATTAAGTGCCGCATTCTTATTATTCTCCGGATTTTTGGCAGAAATGGTAATAGGAATTGTTCCTTTAAAAAATCTTAATGGTATATAATCAACCCATTCCTGTCCTGTTGAGGGATTTGTGAGTTTTATATTAATTCCAGTATTAATATAAGGCTCTGTAAGAGTACCATATGAAACAGTGATATTTAAAGTTTTAGTTGCCCCACCTTCAAGAGTTGAAATTGTAAAACCCTGTAAATTTGTTTCGGATGAAAGATTCAAATTAGGATCATCAGTAGAAATTGTACAAACAGAAGACTTACATTTATTCTCACTTATGTTAGTAATTGTCAAAACCAACTCATAAGATTTGGCATTATTCCCATAAAGATAGCCTCCATCTTTCTGACTATCGCTTATTGTTCCTGTAATCTTAAGGTTATAATCGTTTTTACCTACAAGAGCAACTGTTCCCATGTAGTCACCTGAATTTGAAATATATAATTCAGGAATGACAACAATATCATTTCCAGTTGTGATTGTTACTGTCTGAATATCGTCTACAGTAGGTGCCTTAAATTTTATAATTCCTTCAACATCACTTTCACTATCATCTTCAAAGGTTTTGTATTTTTTTGATTTACCCTTACCTTTTACCCCTGGCATGACACTTCCAGCAGCTCTTGCACTCTGTTGCTCTGATGATATAAATCCAACAAGTTTAAGTGAATATTCAAGATTTGTCCCCCCCTTTCTGAAATATGGAATATTATCACAAACAATCACACTATCAGATTCTTTATTGAACCTTCCTAAGTCTTTTACAGTAACAGAATTATCATCAGAGGCGCTTACACAATATTTTTTTCCAGACCACAAAACAGAGTTTTCTAAGAACTCATACTCGTTTCCATTATCCATTCTTACCCAGGTTCCCCAAAAGAATGAATCAGCATTAACTGTTGTTGGCGCTACTGGCTGATTATCATTATTATCTTTTTCATTTGCTTGATTTTTTTCATTATTATCAGCCTTTAAACCATTATTACAAGACGGAAATTCTAATATAGAAGAGAAAGAAAAAAATAAAATCAATAAGAAATGAAGTGCTTTTCTCATAAATCACCTTGGAAAATTGATGATTTATTATAACATACTTTTCTATTTTTGTTGTTTTTTATTATAACAAATGATTGCCACGTCGCTCCGCTCCTCGCAATGACGTAGGAATAAAAAAAGCCCGGCCACAAGACCGAGCTTTGTACGTAGTATAAAGTATAAACTAACGCTTTGAGAACTGGAAGCGGCGACGTGCACCCTTCTGTCCGTACTTCTTACGCTCAACCATACGAGAGTCGCGTGTAAGGTATCCGTTAGCTTTAAGAGCTGTGCGGGCATCTGGATCAATCTGAACCAAAGCACGTGAAATACCATGCAAGCAGGCAGCAGCCTGACCGTTCATACCGCCACCGCAAACATTGATAAGAATGTCATATTTATTTCCCATTGAAGTAACAAGGAGAGGCTGGTTTACAAGCTGAATCTGTTCAGCAGAAGCAAAATATTCTTTTACATCCTTTCCATTTACAACAATTTTTCCTGAGCCGTCGCGAACAAAAACGCGGGCTACAGAAGTCTTTCTTCTACCTGTACCAATAGCAATATTCTTTACCATCGTCTAACTCCCGTAATTAAAGTTCAATAGGCTGAGGATTCTGAGCTGCATGTGGATGCTCAGCACCAGCATAAATCTTAACACAATCCATCATCTTGCGACCAAGACGACCACCAGGAAGCATTCCTTCTACAGCAAACTTCATTGGATCTGTAGGATGCTTTTCTGCAAGCTTCTCATAAGTATGAGCGCGAAGACCACCAACAAAACCTGTGTGGTGATAATAAATCTTCTTCTGTTCTTTACCGCCAGTCAAAGCAGCTTTTTCTGCATTGATGATGATAACAAAATCGCCCATCAACTGATTCTTTGTATAAGTAACCTTATTCTTACCGCGGGCAATAGCAGCAGCCTTAGCAGCAACACGTCCCATTGGTTTTCCAGCCGCATCAATGATATACCATTTGCGAACCTGGTCATTTTCATTAACGAAAATAGTTTTCATGATAATCCCTTGAATTAAAAAATTTCTTGCAACTCCAGACTTTTGCATCGTGTCCTTTGTCGCTTATGATTTTAGATGAGCAGTCCAAAATCATATTTAACGGGTATAATATAATATGTTTTTTTGTAAATTTAGTCAATAAGAAATAGAAATAAGGGCGGAGCCCCGCCCTACGCCTCAAAGCAAAGCTTTTCGTCTACCCCACCCAGCGGGGACACCCCTGCGATGCTTGCGAAGCAAACTCGGTAGTGAGCGCAGCGAACGTACAACGCCCCGTATTTAATTATCATTTAGCATCCGAATCCCAAATCTGGAGTTCTTCGGCAAAGGAAATGAGTTCTTCTTCGG
>CAMNDY010000053.1 GCA_946535985.1 uncultured Treponema sp.
GTCCGTTACCATCGTTAGGGTTACCACCGAGGAACTGTGGTGGGTTCCAGAGGTCAAATGCTTCCCAGTCAGCTGTGATGATTGAGAATGGAATTGTTGGCATTCCATCGATTGTTGGATACTTCTTGTAGTATTTTTCGATGAGGTCGAAATATTCATCGATATACTTTATTTTTGGATATCCAAATTCTTTAAGAACAGCTTTCTGAATCCACCAACCATTCTGGTTGTAATATGTATCAGATGGAGTTCCATCATAAACACCATAGTTAGGAAGAGAATAGATGTGTTCTTTTACGATTTTTCCGTTAGCATCTTTTTCTGAATCCTGATCTACCATCTTTTTCCAAGCTGAAGAATAGTGCTTGAGCAAGTTAGGACAGTATTTTTCTACGAGAGGCTTGAGGTCGCGGAGACATCCAGCACCCTGGAATTTTTCTGAATCTACTTCAACGAGATCTGGAAGATCACCAGAAGCGATAAGCAAACCAATCTTCTGATCCTTATCACCTACCAAGATATCCCAAGCAAATTCAACACCGAAGTTGTCTTTAATCCACTTGTAAGTCTTGTTGTTTTTAGGTGGCTGTTTGCGCTGCTGAATTGTGAAAACAGAAATCTTAAGTTTTTCTACCTTCTTTTTAGCAGCAAACATAGATGTTGTTAAAGCACATGCCATCAACAACACTGCAACTGTTTTTTTCATAAAAGTCCTCCTTTTGACTTTTTGTTAAAAAATTTTTATTTTTTAATTCTGCTTGAATATGATTCTTGCAAAATTATAAAATCCCAAGTTCCAGACATTAAAATCATGTCCGCCTGAAATTTCCTGCCAGGCAAAGTTTTTACCATCCTTTAGGGTTGGCGCAAGCTTTGAAAGATACTTAGCAGCACCACTGGCAGAAGAAAAAGCTACAGAATCTTCTTTTCCACAGATATTGTAGAAAAAGTTGATTCTGAGCTCCGGGTTGCTCTCTAAATATGAAGCAATCCTTGTACTCTGGTAAGATGTCGGGGCAGCCGAAAAAGCACCGAACCAGCTTATCAAATCCAGACATTCACAGATTCCGATATTGATAGTCTGCATACCGCCCATGGAAAGCCCGGCCATAGCTCGGTACTCCCTGTCTGCAAAGGTTGCATAGTGACTGTCAACATATGGTATCAAGTCGTTCCGTAATTCCTGTCCAAACTTATAGAAGGAATTGTAATCGGAACCCTCTTTACCATAAACACGGCTTGAACGCCCGTTAGGAGTAACAATTATAAACGATTCGATTTCACCCCTGGCAGTAAGATTGTCCATGATTTTTTTTATCATGGAATTATCCCCTGTCATCCCCCATTCGGATTCGTCTCCGCCTATTCCGTGCATGAGATACAAAACTCCATATTGTTTTGTACCATCATAACCGTCAGGCAGATAAACAAAGGCTTGTTTTGTAATGGCACCTCCATCGCCAAAATAATCCTTTGTATTATATGATATTTTTTCGATGATCCCGCCGCCTTCAGCTTTTACCCTGTACTGGACAGGAATTGCATCTACTATCTCCACTTTTTTAACCCTGGTGTTTTTGTAAAACGATACACCTTTTCCTATATAAATATAGTGTAGACGTGAATTTTATAAAAAATACATCTATACTATCGCATTTTTTATATTTTAGTCTCATTTTTTGAGGATTTTAGATTTTTATAGGGGAAATCCCCGAGTTAAAGACCATCTTATTTGTATCGCTTGTTTTATATGGTTTCCACTCAGGCATTTCGCTTCCATCTGCATCTTTTCCGTTTGGATTTCCTGTTTTTACATAGTTGCAGAGGTAGTTACACATCTTTCTTGAAACATCATACTGCATGCCTGTAAAAGGTCTCCAGCATTTAGCAAGGGTTTCGAACCAGAACCATAGGTCTACAGAATGGAAGGTTCCCGGATTATCCCAGCCGGGAATCGGAACATCAAACTCATAGTAAAAGTTTGGCGAAGTTTTACCATTCTTTTCTACAAGCTCCTGATACTTCTTTACTGCAATTTCAAGCGGCTTGATTTTTGGACCATCCGGCTTTGAAGGATCTGCAGGGAAAAGGAATTCATCTGTAGTGTGTCCCAGAATAAGCGGCACTGTTTCTATTTCATTTTTGGCAAGAAGGTCAAAAAAGTCACCCTTTACAAAAATGTCATCTCGTACAGGAGTCCAGGTAGCTATTGATTTTGCATGTCCGCCATATTCATCCCACTTTTTACGCAGAGTCTGAATATCAATTGCACGGGCTTCTTCAAGGTTTTTTGCACCTATAAAATTGAAGAAATCTACGCCGCACTGCTCTGCTTCCTTAAGATTTTTCTGACGGAAAAAGCTGTTATCTGGAGAATAGAACATACCGCTATGAACTACTGCACGATTAAAAAGCCCTTTTCTTCCAAAAGCAATCTGATTCAACACACTACCGCCACCAGCAGACTGACCTCCTATTGTAATATTTTCCGGATCCCCTCCAAATGCACTAATGTTGTCTTTAACCCACTGCATGGCACATCGCTGATCAAGCAATCCAAAGTTTGCAGGCTGTTCAGGATTTTCTGCGGTGATTTCCGGGTGACAAAGAAAGCCCAGCATATTAAGACGATAGTTTACTGTTACAACGACTATTCCGCGACGGGCAATGCGCTCTCCGTCAAATTCCATCTCTGCAGTAAAACCTGTCTGCCAGCCGCCACCATAAATCCAGAAATATACAGGAAGCTTTTCATCAGCTGCATTAGCGGGTGTCCATATGTTTACGGTAAGACAATCTTCGCCCATAGGAATATCTTTATCTACAGACCATTCGCGGCAATAAATATCATTTGGATCATAGTAAGGGGTTGGCTGTACAGGGATTGGTGAAAACTTGTAGGCCTGCAGTAGTCCCTCCCATTTTTCATCCCATGGAACTGGGGCATGCCATCTCAATTTTCCTACCGGCTGTCTGGCAAAGGGAATACCTTTAAAAGAAGTTATTCGAGGATCTGCAGCGGGCAGTCCCTCTATTTTACCAAATTTTGTATCAACAATTCTTAACATTAAAATTCCTCCTGATTATAAAAAATGCTCCCGTCAAAAAGCGATTTTGCTCCGCTGAACGAAAAGGACGCTCCACAAAATCGCTTTTTGACTCCGCATTTTTTATAACCACTTTCTTTTTCTTATAACAATCAATTAGATAAATTATGAAACGCCCTCTCGCGGAAAAATACAAGAAAAATCTCATATTTTTTATACTTTATTCTCATTTGGGTGTATAATGGAAATATGGCATATAATTGGGAAAGAATGTACAAGGGAACTAAAGAATTTCCTATCGGGCTTTTCTCGCAGACTAATTATCTGGAACAGGCGCATCATCATATTGAGTATGAAATTTTTTATCTGGATAAGGGCTCTGTAACCTTTGGTATTGAAGACTCTGTTACAACGGCATCCGAAGGTGATGTAATTTTTATGCATCCGGGAACAAATCACTTTGTAAAAAAGCTCAACAACATTGATTACCATTATTATGCTATGGTTTTTGATAACTCTGTACTAGGAGCCGAAGGAGAACCTGTTCGCAACACTCTTGATGGAATCAGAGTTTCACGATTTGTAAAACTTCCCGATTCTATTCTTGAAAGAATCAAAGTTGCAACCGAATGCGAAAAAAATCAAACCTTTGGCCATGAGCTGGTTGTAAAGTCTGTGCTTTTTGAAATCATTTCGCATATCATTACAACAAATCAGTATGTAGAAATTTCAAAGAATGTCTTGTCTGAACAAAATCACAATGTAAACGCAATTGATGTTACAATTTCATATATCCGTGAACATTACAGAGAAAATATTTCGCTTGATGATATTTTAAAAATCACGTCTTACAGCAAGAGTCACTTTATACGTCTTTTCAAAAAGAATATAGGAATGAATCTTACCGACTATATAAATAAATATAGAATAGAAAAATCCTGTCTTGATTTAATTTATACTTCTAAAAACGTTACCGAAATTGCTACCGAGAATGGTTTTAATACTGTTCAGTATTTTTCTAAGACCTTTAAAAATTATATGGGCTGCACGCCAAAGCAATACCAGAGGAATGGTAAAAATATTATCATTCCATCCAGTGTTACAAGCATTAATTAAACTTGATTGACTTAAGCTGTGCGCTTCCTCCGCCAACCCAGGTAAGGTAAAGGGCGTGGGTTCCATCCGGAAAATCTATATCTATGCTATCAGGCTCCCAGAAGTTTGCAGACTCGCATTTAAGAGTGCCCAGCACAGGACCATCCCATTTGTTACGGATTTCAAAGCCACCATACATATAACCGCGGACTGTGAGGGTTAATTTATGGACATCCTTAAAATCAAAATATTTAAAACCGATAGTTGTTTTATCTGTGATATCTACAATGTAACCAGGCTCTTCGTCTCCATCGCGGCCATCCTGGGTGATTTTTGGCTGACCTGAGTCTACATAAGGGCCCGGCTTATCGGGATTAAAAATATGACAGGCAATGTATGCATCGTACTCGCCTTCTGCTTTAAGAGGGCCTCCATTGAGTCCGCAGGAAGTAATTTCTACCTGAGGAATTGAACCATCGGGCAGCACCTTTATTTTTTCTGCACAACCCTGACGGCTATACCAGTTTCCGTTTGTGTGACGGTGATAGAAGATATAATATTCACCATTGATTATTTCAAAGCTTCCGTGATTGTTTGCTCCGTAGGCTACAGGCATATCTGCTGGTTTGTAAGTATCAATGTGCATATCAACATTACTTACAATTACGCCGCCATATACAAAGTTGTCGCGGGGAGATTTACTTGTAGCATAACAAAGCTCGTGCATAACTTCCGAAGAATATACAAGATAGTATGTGTCTCCAATTTTGCGGATACTTGGGGCTTCAAAAAAAGCGTGATCCTTAAAGCCTGCCCAGTTTTGAATTGACTTAAGCGGGTAAGGACAGCCTGTGGTAACTTCACCGGCATCCTTAAGATTTACATACATATCGCCCGGAGCAACAACAACTGGTTCCTCTATTATTGTAAGCATATCCGGTCCAAGAGTTGTAGCCATACAACCAATGCGGTCTTTCATTCCCCGGCCACAAAAGCCTGTATAAAGGTAAGTTTTATCTCCTTCGCGAATTACACCAGGATCAAACTGAGGCATATCACCCTTGCGGTCTCCAAGGCGGGTTCCATCCTCGTAGTGAACATAACCATAAAACTCATATTTACCTGCAGGTTTGTCGCAGACTGCAACAGAAACAAAACCAACCTTGTCCATTACATAATAAAGGTAGTAACGTCCGTCAGGTCCCTGTGCAACATCAGGAGCGTATAAAACCATTCTTCCATCCTGGGCAGGATCCTGATCTTTTCTATATATAACTCCTTCATAACGCCAGTCAGTTAAATCGCAAACAGGAGCAGAATAGCAGATATAATCTCCAAGGCAAAAAACTGCTCCGTTAAATTCGTCGTGTGAACCATATACGTATACTCTGTCGCCAAAAACATGAGGTTCTCCGTCTGGGACATATTCCCATGAAGGCATGTAAGGGTTAAAGCATTGTTTCATTTTAAACTCCGTGAAAAGTTTTATATGTAGATTTTTTGAGAATTAATAAATCTTCCAGCGATTGTTTTCCTGAACAAAACGTTTTGCGTTTACTTCAAGAAGACGTCCGTCTTCGCCTGACATCTTTACCATATTTGTAAGAGGATTTACTTCTGTAATGCGGAAGTTGGTTCCATCGTAGAAAATATGAATTCCTTCGTTAGGAAGATTTCGACGGGCTTCGTTGTACCAGTCAAACTCATAAGAAAGACAGCATAAAAGGCGTCCACATTGTCCGGAGATTTTCATTGAATTAAGAGAAAGATTCTGATCTTTTGCCATGCGTATAGAAACCGGGCGAAGCTTGTCCGAAACAGCGTTACAGCAGAAGGGACGTCCGCAGATACCAAGGCCACCTGTAATGCGGCTTTCATCACGAACACCAATCTGGCGAAGCTCAATACGCATTTTAAAAACGCTTACCAAATCTTTTACAAGTTCACGGAAATCTACACGATTGTCTGAACTAAAGAAGAACAAAGCCTTTGGTTCATCAAACAAAAAGTGTGTATCAACAAGCTTCATATCAAGATTATGATTGGCAACTTTTTCTTTAAAAATCGGGAAAGCTTCTTTTTCTTTCTGGGCAAGCTGCTTGCGTTTTTCCATATCATCAGCATTTGCCTTGCGGTCAATCATTACAATATCGTCTTTTTTAATACCGATTGGTTTTTTAGATTCACCAAGAACAAGAGCCATGTCTTTTCCGTAGCGTGTTGGAGTAATTACATATTCACCGGCATAAAGCGCAATGTTTCCGGGAGTTCTTGCATAAAGAGTTTCATTAGAATACTCAAGCTTTATATGATAAAGAGGATAATCAATTTCCAGATTTTCGGTTTCGACAACCGCACCTTCATTATCTTCAAGACTCGACAGGTTTTCTGCTTCGTCATCTATGTCTGTTTCAAAAATATCACTCATACTTTTTGATTATACCCCTAGGCTTGCATTAAGTCTACAATCAGACCTTTTATTTCATTGGCCTGTTCCAGAATCTTAAGATTGTTTGCCTGCATATTTAAAGTATCCCGAACCATGCTGTCGAGTTTTAGATTGATTGTTTCTATTATAACGCGCGGATCTTTTGGCCGCCTTTTATCATTAAAGGTTGAAAAGTTTTGCAGCGGCTTTGAAAATTTATTTCTAAATTCTTTTTTATGTTCTATATAATTTTTTTCAACAACAAACTTTATTAAAAGCTTTACCGAATTACGAAACTCTGCAATATTCTGAGCATTCTGATTTTCGGAAAGTTTATTGCCTGCCTTATCTACCTGATCTCTTAAAAAAACAGCAGCATCTTCTATGGAAAGATTTGCAATTTCTGCGGGATATCCTGCGGCTTCTGCTTCTCTTTCTGCCTCTGTTTTTGCCATAGATTTTCTTAATTCAGAAAAACTCAGCTTTGAAACTTTTGAAGATTTTTCATTTTTTTTGGCATCTTTAGCAGCCTGACTTGTGGCATTCTGAAGGCCGGAGTAATATGTTGACGCTCCCAGTGGATTTATATCACTCATGAAAGGACAACTTTCTCCTTTATTGCTTTTGATTCAAGGTAAGCATCAGAAGTCTTTTTGAATTGCTCTTCGTCTTTTATAGAAATGCAATGCCCGTGGAAGATTGCCTTGTCTTCTACCTGAACCTTGCGCGAAATAATATCCCCAAGAACAGCGGAGTTAGACAGAAGTTTTATGCTTTCCTGGGCAAGAATATTTCCAAGAACAATTCCGCCTACAATTACAGCCTTAGCTTTTACATCCCCTTTAATGCGTGCACTATCACCAATAATGATATTTCCATCTGTTTCAAGATTTCCGTTAATATCACCATCAAGGCGGACAAAACCGTTAATGCGAAGATTACCTGTAATTGAAGAACCTTTACCGATTATTGTGTTTATAGAAATGTCATCAACTTTTAAAGCCATAAAAACCTATTTTGAAAATTTAACGTTTACATATTTTGCAGGGTCAACTACGTCTGAACCAATGTGAACTTCGTAATGAAGGTGTGGACCTGTCGAAATACCAGTGTTTCCAACGTAACCAATTACTTCACCCTGCTGTACAAGACGGCCCTTCTTTACGCGATAGTTGCTCAAGTGGGCATAGCGTGTATAAATACCATGATTATGTTTAATGATTACAAAGTTTCCATAGTTAGAATCATAACCAACGTTTACTACCTGGCCAGAAGCAGTTGCCATTACAGCATCACCTGAACGGTATGTAGAAAAGTCAATTCCTTTATGAATATACCACTGATTATTTAAAGGATGCTGGTTTGGACCAAAAGCCATTGAAACATGAAGATTAGGACTCTTGATTGGACAGATACTTGGAATTTCTGTAAACAAAGCCTGCTGTGTTTTAATCATCTTTCCAATCTGCTCAATAGGATCTACTGCACTTTCGAGGTAAGAAGTAAGTTCTTTTATGTCTGCAAGCTCGCGGGCAGAGCCTGTTGTAATTTCTTTTGAACTGAATAAAGAAGAAAGGTCTCCGTTATTAAGAGATGTTTCTGAGCTTGATTCAACCTGCTGAATACCAAGCAGGGAAAGACTCTGTGAAAGTGAAGACTGGAATCGTTTAGCAGCCTTAAAAAGATTTGCATTTTCATCGCGAAGCTGATCAAGACTTGCAAGAGTTTCGCGGTTCTGGCTCATAAGATTTGCAATTTCTGTTTTTGTAGAAACTGAACTACGGTTAAAGTATACAAAAGAAGCAATAACGCCTATGGAAATTAAAAATCCCAGCATGATGGCAAAAACGTTTGTCTGGAAATTGATTACTTTACCGTGGGAATGGGGAACAACCATAATAGTAAGTTTGCTGTCAAACACTTTAAAGAGGCGGACAAAAAGCATACCAAACGACTTAAAGAAGTTGCCGGTTTTATTCGTAACTTTATTTGCGAAACGTTTTTCGAACTTTTTTACCTTTCGTTGTGTTCTCGGCAAAACATTTTCCCCACTATATTTTTATATACCGTATATTATAGTATATCATAGATAAATAATTATTGTCAAATCGCAAAAGTGTGTTAAAATATAGAGCAGAGAGTTAAGGAGTGCATACTCTTGGGATTTTTGAATACCTTTTTATTCAATCATCTGAGGTTCCAGATTGCTGCAACAGTTGTACTCGTTGTTATTGAAATTCTTTATTTTTCACGACCACAAATAAAGATTCTTTCAACACGAATTTTCAACTGGATAATGATATTTGCAGCTATATATCTTATTTTTGATTATGCCTCTGTCTTTTCACTTGTCTTTTTTGATTCCTTTCCTAAATGGCTTGTACGCCTGATTCACCAGGGATTCATTTTCAATTTTGTAGCTACTTTCCTTCTCATTTACGTTTATCTTGATGTAATAAGCCATAATCAGCGAAGACTTTCGCATGTTAAAAGGATTTTTGTTTCTACAATGGCCGGCTTAAGCCTTATTCTGATTTCAATTACAAAACTCAATTATAGAATAACCGAAGATTACATTTTTGCAGATGGCCCCATGATAACTTCCATAACTGTCATAATCACAATTTTATCAACCAGCACAATTGTAAGCGCAATCAGAAATTTCCGTAAAATCGAAATGCACAGGGTTTCATCCTATGTGCTTTTTGCAATGGGATTATGGGTTGTTTTTGGATTATTCCAGCTCTTCTTTCCTCAGGTTCTTTTCTTAAGTGTAAGCATTTCAACAATGCTCCTTGTTCTTGTAATCTCTCTTGGTAATCCTGCAGAGTATGTAGATAAAGAATCGGGTGCCTTTAATTACGATGCGCTCAAACTTGTAATTTCAGATAAAATCCATAAGAAAAGACCTTTCTATATTATAAACATAGACATGGATGAACTTTCAAAGCTGCGTAAACAAAACGGCGATAAGGGTGTTATCAAAATTTATGCACAGCTCCGAACCTTCATTGCCGAAAAGTTTGCTATTGATGTTTTTCAGCTTAATCATCATTCGCTTACCCTCATTTTTAATGAGCATGATGAAAAGAATATGGAAAAAAATCTTAAGCTGATTTATGAACGCTTTCACGAACCATGGGAAGTAAATGAGCACACAAAGATTCATCTTAATGCCCACGTTGATTATGTTCGCGTTCCAAAAGATACACCTTTCTTAAGCACAGATGATGTTCAAAGCTCAACAAGTCAGCTTCTGGAATTTGTAGAAATGTGTCACACCTATTCCGACGAAGCAGAATTTGTTCACCGCGTAAATTCCCAGCTGCTTCAGAACAGAAACAGGCAGGATGTAATTCTTAAGATTTTAAAAGAAGCAATCCGTACAAACGGAATCGAAATGTATTACCAGCCAATCTGGAATGTAAAAGAACAAAAGTTTTCTAACTGCGAAGCTCTGGTCCGACTTAAAGATGATAAAACAATGGGCTTTATTTCGCCTGAGGAATTCATTCCTGTTGCCGAACGAAACTTCCTGATTATGCAGTTGAGCTCTAAGATTTTTGAAAACGTTTTCCAGTTTATGGCTCAGAATGATTTACCATCCCAGGGCCTTAAGCATATGGAAGTAAACCTTTCTGCAATTGAATCTGTAGATATAGGCTTTCCTTCAATAATGAAAGAGCTGCTCGAAAAATACCAGATTGATCCTTCCATGGTAAACCTTGAAATTACAGAATCTATTGCAATTTCTTCGGGCCGACGCCTTAAACGAAATATGGAAGATTTAATCCGCTATGGCTGCTCATTTTCTATGGATGATTTTGGCACAGGCTACTCTAACCTTTCGCAGATTACCCGCGCAGATTTTTCTATCATAAAGGTAGACAAAAGTCTTTTGTGGCCGATTTTTGAAAAGAAAAATCCAAACCGTCAGAATGCAAAAATCCTGCTCGAAAATATGGTTTCGATGATTTTGCAGATGGGACTTCAAATTGTAGTAGAAGGTGTTGAAACCCAGGAACAGCTTGATTACCTTTGCTCACTTGGAGTTAATTACATTCAGGGATACTACTTCAGCAAACCAATCAAGCAGGATGAATACCTGGAATTTCTAAAATCTAAGGTCCCTGAGCCTGCCGAAGGGCGCTAGTAAAGCGTCTCCCCTAAAAGCCGTGCCGCAAGACTCACTGCAAGAGCCGCAGTTTGATTTCTTACATCAAGAATAGGATTTACTTCGACAATCTCTGCAGAAACTACCTTTTTAGTTGCAGCCATTTCTTCCATAAGCAGAAGGGCTTCTCTGTTTGTTAATCCACCGGGAAGAGGAATACCCGTTCCAGGAGCAAACATCGGGTCAAGAACATCCATGTCAAAGCTTACGTGAATATAGTCTGCATGAGTTTTACAAAAAACAGTAACCTGCTTTACAATTGAAGGAAAGCCCTGGCGCTCAATATCGCTCATTGTGAAAACAGTTACACCCGCCTCTTTCATGAGTTTTTTTTCACCAGGATCAAGATCGCGGCAACCTACAAAGCAGATATCCTTTGGGTCAATCTTGCGGCCCTCGTAATAAAGATTTGTAAGTTCTTTTAAACCAAGTCCTGCACAAGCTGCAAGACATTCTCCGTGAATATTTCCTGTAGGAGAGGTTTCTGCGGTATTAAAATCGCCGTGGGCATCTACATACAAAACGCCGATTTTTTTATTCTTCTTTTTTGCAAAGGCAGAAACTCCTGCAATAGAACCGAGTGCAATGGAGTGGTCGCCGCCTAAAATAAGAGGAAACTCGCCGTCGGTGCAGATTTTTTCTACACGTTCGGCAAGCTTTGTACAAGCCTTTGTAATCGGCTCAAGATATTTTGCTTTTGGATTGCCTACCTGTTCATATTCCTGTGGTGAAACAGAAAAAATATCAGAATGATTTGAGATTGTATGTCCAAGCGACTCAAGTCTTTCTTTTATTCCTGCCAGGCGGATTGCAGATGGCCCCATATCAGAGCCGTGTCTGCTTGCGCCAAAATCAAGCGGCATCTCCAAAAGATGAATATTCATTAATCCTCGTCCTCGCTGAACATTGCATCAATTTCTTTTTTGTAAATATCATTAATGCGGAAGCGCATGATTTCCTGTTTTGCAGAAAGTTCAACACCAACTTCAAATGGCTTTGTAATGAGGGTGAATTTGTTAATTCTTTCAAACATCTTAAAGCCGGTTTTTGCATTAATAAGATTGCTGATTTCTGTTTCGTACAACTTGTGAATTTCTTCTGTCTTAAGAAGGTTTTCATAAGTATCATACTGCATACCGTTTTCGTCGGCAAAGTTGCGCACTTCTTCTTCATCAACAAGGATGAGTGCAGAAAGATAACGCTTGTCCTGACCAACAACAACTGCAGCCTTGATGAACTTAGATTCAGCAAGCTTCATTTCGATTGGAAGAGGTTCAAGGTTTTCACCACCACGAAGAACGATTGTATCTTTAATACGTCCCTTAATAATAAGCTCATCATGAATTGTCTGAATTGCAAGGTCACCTGTGTCCAGCCATCCGTCCGGAGTAAAGGCTTTATCTGTAAGCTCAGGATTTTTGTAGTAGCCCTTCATTACTGTAGGACCTTTGATCTGAAGAACACCCTCATGACCACGGCTAAGAATAAAGCCATCCTGTGGATCTACGATTCTTGCTTTTACACCGCGTATTGGAGAACCAATTGTTCTGAATACAGGAGCGGCAAAAGGACGAACAGAAACAATTGGAGCAGTTTCTGTAAGACCATAACCTTCAAGAACTTTAATTCCAATTGCCCAGAAGAATTCATCAATCTGAGGAGGGAAGGCACCACCGCCACTTACACCGCAGCGGAAGTTTTTACCAAGCATTGTCTTGATTTTGCGGAATACAATGAGGTCGCCAAGCCAGTAAAGCGGGAACAATAAAATCCATGGAATAAAGAACAAAATCCACCATACCGGAGTTATATAAGTTGTAAAACAAGGATTCTGATCAAACATCTTACGCTGCATGCGCTTGTGAATAATTGCAACCTTTACAAAGAAGTTGAACATTGCATTTACAATACCACCAGCCTTGCGCATCTTTTTTGTAATTCCATCGTACACAGCTTCGAATACACGAGGTACAGCCGGAAGTACAGAAGGATTCATTTTCTTGAGATCTGCAAGGAGGATTGAACCAACAGGCTTTGAATAAGTGATTGCACAACCCTGAATCAAAATTACATATTCAACTTCGCGTTCAAATACGTGCCATACAGGAAGAACATTCAGAGCGCATTCGCCAGGGTTTAAGAAGATTCTCTCAACAATTTCATCAAGCTGGGTAAGGAAGTTTTTGTGGGTAAGCATTACACCCTTTGGAGTTCCTGTTGTACCCGAAGTAAAGATGATTGTTGCAACATCATCAATTTTTCCCTTTTCAAGCTCAGCTTCAACTTCGCCCTTATGTTCAATTCTCCACTTCTGACCTTCTTTAAGAAGAGAGTCAAAATAATAAAGCTCTACACCCTTAGATTTAGCAGTGTCTTTAACATCCTGCTTTACATCGTCTTCTGTATCAAAGGTGATGATTTTTTCTAACGAAGGAAGCTTATCGTGAAGATTAAGAATCTTATTAATCTGTGAATGATTTTCGGCAATTACAAATCGGCATTCTGTTATAGAAAGGATTTTTTCCAAATCAAGAGGAGTTGCATCACAGCCGCGAGGAACATCAACAGCACCAATGCTCATAATTCCAATATCGGCCTGCATCCATTCTGCACGGTTGTCAGAGATAAGACCTATTGGTTCTTCGCGTTTAAGCCCAAGCTGCAGCAAAGCAGCACCAAAATCCAGACCAAGCTGGAACATTTCGCGATACAATACAGGAATGAACTCACCGTTCTTCTGTCTTTTGTACTGCGCATTGATTTCTGCATACTTATCTGCAGAATCCTTAATCATTTTTGGGATAGTATACGTTTCTTTAAATTCCATAAATAAAAGTATATAACTGTTTTTAAAAACCGACAAGGGATTTTGACAAATTTAGGCGAATTTGTCAAAATAAACCCCTATTCTACGTCCTGATACTTACTTTTACCTTCAATATAATCAAACAAAGACTGCAGCTCAAAAAGGAAGGAAAGCTCGTCGTCTACCTGGATTGTATGATCCATAGCTTTTTTAGCAAGCTGCTCTACCTGTTCAAGGTTATGCTCTTCTGCAACTCTGGTAGCTTCCTGAATTGTAATAATACTCTTGTTCATAGAATTAAGAATATCATTTGCTTTTTCGGCATTATTGTTTGTTTCTTCGGTAAGTTTACCAAGCTTGCCTTTTGAATCATCGGCCATTGTCTGAAGGTCACCTAAAATTCTGGCATGTTCAGTATTCTTCTCTATGAATTTTTCAAGATTAGAATGCATATCCAGAATAGTATCGTCAATATGCTTAGAAACTTCCTGAGTTTTTGCCGAAAGAGATTTTACTTCGTTTGCAATAATTCTAAAACCCTTACCAGCTTCTCCTGCACGAGCCGCCTCAATAGAAGCATTAAACGAAAGCAAATTTGTTCGTGAGCTGATGTCCTGAATATCCTTAATGAATTTTCTGATTTCAGTAATGTTTTCGGCAAGTCTCAAGGCTTCTTCGGTAGTTTCTTTTCCACCTGTATAAACCTGATCAATTGCAGTATTCATATTTGCAAATTCTGTACAAATTTCTGCAAGTTTTTCGGCAGTTAATTTTGTATTGTCGGCAACAGAACGATGTACCGTATCGCTTGATGCCGCAAAAGCAAAAAGTTCTTCCTGCTGTTTCTGATAAATACCGTTGCTCGAAGTAAGATGATTAAGATATTCCTTAATAAAACCTGTGAGATTATTATTTGATTTTGCTACAGTTAAAAGAACTTCGACCAGATCTTTTCCGGCCTGAATTAATTGTTTTTCTGTATATTCCTGTGCCATAAGTTACTCTCCCATTACAAGCAGAACCAGAGTCTGATTTGAATTCATATGTCCATACTGCTCACCATAAGTAGAAAAACCACTGTAAATTGGAAAGTGAGTTTTCCATATTGAGTTAACCGGAGCCTGCAGATTCTTGTTATTAAAACCTATCGTTCTTAAGATACAGTTAAACAAGATAACCCAGGAAGGATTAGGAATTGCATCTTTTATTTTTACACAAGTTTCTTCTGTAATTTTTAGAGGATCCATAGGATCAAGAATTTCCTGGACAGAATCCTGTATAACTCTTGCATAAGTTGAAAGAATACCGTTTTTATCAAAGCCTACCAGACTTGCAATAAAGATATTGTCACCAAAGGCACGGCCAAAAGGATGATCGAGCAGAGCTTTATCTACTTCCGATTCTGGGATTCCAATTATATTTGCATATCTTCTGCGGGGATTTTCGCCATCGATTGTTTTTACTATATGGCTTTCATGCTGAACATCTGTAAGGCGAACGCTTTTTCCGGATTTCTGGAAGATGTTTTCTTTATAGATAATAAATTTCCGGGTAGTTTTTACAAAAAGCAGGACAGCCCCGGAATCGGAACATTCGCCATTAGCACATACATAAGTAGCTTTGAACTTGAGATCGTCGCCAGCTGTTCCACCGCATACAAGAAATTCTTTATCGGCTATAAGGGAATAGAACATCGAAAGAAAACCTTCTTCAATATTCTTTAATCCACAAATGAGCGATATTGCAAAAGCATTTGTGTGGCTTACTGTTGAAGCAAGTTCTATTTCTGCAGAACGTGCAGCGGCAGAAATTTTATCTTTTGAAATAATCGGGAACTTATTAGCATCATCTACAAGTACTGCACTAAAGGTAGACTTAGAATCTGCAATGGCATTAAGAACTACCGAATTATTAGTAAAACCCTGTGGTGAAATTTCACCAGAAGTGGTTGCCCCGATTACCTGAGCTTTAGTAAATCTCTGGCTAAGCTCAGCCTGCAATTCCTGAAAGTTTACTGAAGTTGCTGCAAAAAAGATTATACAATTATATGATTCCGGCTGATTTCTAAGTTGCTTGCATAAATCATCTGCAGCATATTTTGAATCTGTGAGTCTTGTTTGAACAACTTCCTGCTCCATAATTATAATCCCTCCAAAGATAAATCTCCTCTATAAATAGGATAACACCACATTATTAAGTACGCAAGGGAAAAAAACTGCCGGAAATTTCATTAAACTAACGAACATTAGTTTCCGATAATTTAGATATGAGTAAAAAGAATATTTCGCAGGAAAAAATCATACAGGCATTTTTAAGTTCAGCCTTTGACCGCAGTGCAGGTGCAACTTCATTACAGGACGTTGCCGCAAATCTCGAAATTAAAAAGGCCTCGCTTTATAACCATTTTGAAAGCCGAGATGCAATGTATGACGCTTCGCTCAGTTTTTGTGAAAAAGAAATCGGGCAGGTAGAATTCTTATCTCAGAAAATATTAGACTCGGTTACAACAGGAAAAACAAGCGCCCCTGCTGCCATAAAAAAACTCATTGCCAGATATTTTGCATTATTTGATTCTGAACCATTATTTAAAATGTATGTATTTGTACATACAGAACAATATTTTAACCCAGCAGCCCTCAAAATTGTTCAGCAGCAGATAGAAACAATTACAGAAGATATTAAAAAGTTAATTACAGCCACAGACAATAAGGCTTCTCAAAAATCAGATAAAGAACAAAAAGAAATTGCTGCAAGCATTACAAGTTTAATTCTACAACAGCTCGATGCCTATATTGCCGTACGCAAAGAAACAATCCGCCAGAACCCGGAAACTGGAAACGGAAGCCTTTTTGAATTGCCTTCTGACAACAACATCATCAACAGAGCCGCAAGAATGGCAGAAGCCTTAATTGCCAGCCTGATATAGCACGTGCTTTAATACGTGATTTGACAAATCTTTTCCTTTATAGTACATTCTCACTAGACTTTACGAATGAATGAACCAGCGCAGAGCCCACGGTGTCCTGCATTACCGGCGACGTTACGACGCACCGCGTATCAACATTTTCCCGTAATTTACTAAAGGGCTGGCATGCCCAAAAAAACAAACACAATTTATTTTTTTCTTAAAGGATTCTGTTATGAACAAGTACGTTAAGCGTTATCTTATTGACGCAATGAGCGGAATGGCACAGGGATTATTTGCCTCTCTGCTTATTGGAACAATTATTAAAACCTTAGGACAGCAGCTTTTGCGTCTTTCGGTAAATCCGGTTTTTCAGTTCTTTGTAAACGCCGGAAATTTTGCAACAGAAGGTCATGTTGTTGGAGCCGCAATGGCTGTTGGAATTGGATTTGCAATGGGAGTACCTGCCCTTGTACTTTTTAGCCTTGTTGCTGTTGGTGCTGCTGCAAATGTTACAGGCGGAGCTGGCGGTCCACTTGCAGTTTTGATAATTGCTATTATAGCCGCAGAACTTGGATGCCTTGTAAGCAAGAAAACAAAGGTTGATATTATTGTTACTCCTGCAGTTACAATTCTTGTTGGAGCCCTGCTTACAATTCTTACTGCAAAATATATTGGAGCTGCTGCAAGCTCTGTTGGAAAACTCATTGTCTGGGCAACAAAGCTTCATCCCTTCTGGATGGGTATTATTGTTTCTGCAATTGTTGGTATTGCCCTCACCCTACCAATCAGTTCTGCTGCAATTTGTGCCGCTTTTGGTCTTACAGGCCTTGCCGGTGGTGCTGCCGTTGCAGGATGTTGTGCACAGATGGTTGGATTTGCAGTTCTTTCCTTCCGCGAAAACCGCTGGGGTGGAGTTCTTTCACAGGGACTGGGAACAAGTATGCTTCAGATGCCTAACATCATTAAAAATCCAAAAGTCTGGATTGCCCCAATTCTTACAAGTATGATTACAGGTCCTCTTGCAACCTGCCTTTTCAAAATGGAAATGAATGGTGCAGCCGTAAGCTCCGGAATGGGAACCTGCGGCCTTGTTGGACAGATTGGTGTTATCACCGGCTGGTTTGAACCAAGCGAAGTAGCCATTGGTCACGGAGCAGCTGCAATTTCTCCAACCTTCTTTGACTGGCTTGGCCTTGTCCTCGTATGCTTCGTTCTTCCAGC
>CAMNDY010000054.1 GCA_946535985.1 uncultured Treponema sp.
TTTCTATGAAGAAAAAGCAGCACGAAGCCTGGAAGCAGGAAAGTTATAAGCGTTCTAATTTGACAGCCTATCTTTCCGAAAGTCTTAACGGTATGAAGATTACCCAGAGCTTTGCACGTGAACGTGTAAATCAGGGAATCTTTAATGATCTTTGTGATAAGTGTAAAAAGGTCTGGATCCGCGCTGTAAACATTAATAATATCATCTGGCCGGTTGTAGATAATCTTTCTACGCTTGGAGTTGCTCTTGTTTATATGGCTGGTATTGCCTGGCTTGGCGACGGCATGGGAGGAACTGTTACGGTTGGTACTCTTGTTGCCTTTACCGGATATATCTGGAGATTCTGGATGCCTATTCAAAATCTTGGAAACTTCTACAACTCAATGGTAACAACCGGTGCTTACGTAGAACGCATTTTTGAATTGCTGGATGAACCGGAAGATATTACAGACAGAGACGGGGCTGTTGAGTTACCTCCAATCCGCGGACACGTTTCTTTTGATCATGTAAACTTCAGCTATGAGCCGGGAAATCCTATTCTTAAGGATGTAAACTTTACAATTACTCCGGGAACAAGCGTTGCTATTGTTGGTCCAACCGGAGCCGGAAAAACAACTATCGTAAACCTTCTCACTCGCTTTTATAATCCTGATGACGGAAAGATTTTGATTGATGGTCTTGATATTCAGAGCCTTCAGATTAAGTCTATCCGTAAGCAGGTTGGTGTAATGCTGCAGGATTCCTTCCTCTTTAGCGGAACCATTATGGAAAATATCCGCTATGGCCGCCTTGATGCGACTGATGAAGAATGTATTGCTGCTGCTAAAACTGTTCAGGCTCATGATTTTATTGCAGCCTTCCCTGATGGTTATAACACAAAGGTTACTGCAAATGGAGGAGGTCTTTCTCAGGGCCAGAAGCAGCTTATTTCTTTTGCAAGAGTTTTGCTTTCTGATCCACGCATTTTGATTCTTGATGAGGCAACAAGCTCTGTAGACACTCAGACAGAAAAAGCTTTGCAGAAGGGCCTTGACCAGCTTTTGAAGGGGCGCACCAGCTTTATTATTGCCCACCGCCTTTCGACTATCCGCAACTCCGATATTATTTTCTTCGTAGACCACGGCGAAATTGTAGAGCGCGGAAACCACCAGGAACTTATGGCGTTGAATGGAAATTATGCAGGTTTGGTTAACGGTGTATAAGCAATCCTCGTTTTACAATCTCGTAATGTAATAAAAAAAATGTTATAATAAACTCATGAAATTCCTGCACATATCAGATTTGCATCTTGGAAAAAGATTAAGCGAATTTTCTCTTATAGAAGACCAGAAGTTTATTATTTTAAAAATCCTCCAGTGCATAGACGAAAAAAAGCCTGATGCACTTCTTATTGCCGGGGACGTTTACGATAAAGGTATCCCTTCTGTAGAAGCGGTAAAACTTTTTGATGATTTTTTGTGCCGCCTTGCAGAAAGGAAAATTGATGTTTTTATAATCAGCGGAAATCATGATTCTCCTGAACGAATGACTTGCGGGGCTTCTCTTATGGAATCAAGCGGTATTCATTTTGCCCCAGTTTATGATGGTAAAGTTTGCCGCTATACCCTTAATGATAAAAATGGTCCTGTAAATATTTATCTGCTTCCTTTTATAAAGCCTGCTATTGTAAAAGCTGCACTTGAGGCTCAGGGAAAAGATGAACTCGCAGAAAAAATCACCTCCTATGATTCTGCAGTAGAAGCGGCAATTTCTCAAATGGACGTTGATTGGTCGCAAAGAAATATTCTTCTGGCACATCAGTTTGTTACAGGAAGTGCCCGTTGCGATTCCGAAGATATAAGTGTAGGAGGGACTGATAACATAAGTGCAGAAGTATTTGACAAGTTTGACTATGTCGCCCTTGGACACCTTCATGGCATGCAAAAGGCAGGCGGTGAAAATATCCGCTATAGTGGAAGTCCTTTAAAATATTCATTTTCGGAAGTTAATCATAAAAAAGGCGGCCTCTTTCTGGAACTTGAAGAGAAGGGAAGTCTTAAGGTTGAACCGGTGCTTTTTACTCCTCAGCATGATCTTCGCTCTTTAAAAGGAACTTATGAAGAACTTACTCTTAAAAAATACTGGGAGCAGCTGGGGGAACAGATAAACGATTACCTTCACATCACACTTACAGATGAAGAAGATATCCCGGAAGGTTTTGCAAAACTTCAGCTCATTTACAAAAATCTTGTAAGTCTTGATTATGATAATTCTCGTACACAAAAAGATAATCAGATAGAAGCCGTGGCTCAGATTGAAAATATCTCTCCGCTTGATTTATTTGAGCAGTTTTATACCCTGCAGAATAATCAGGCCTTTTCTGAAGAACAGAAAAAGTTTGCTCAAGATTTAATTGAAGATATCTGGGGAGGTAAAAAATGAGACCATTAGAATTAACAATTACCGGCTTTGGAACTTACTGCCAGCGTACCCAGATTAATCTTGAAGAGCTTGGAAGTCAGGGGCTTTATTTAATTACAGGTGACACAGGTTCTGGTAAAACAACTATTTTCGATGCCATTACTTATGCTCTTTATGGTGATGTAAATGGAGAAAATCGTACAGTCTCAATGATTCGTTCAACCTTTGCCACGCCTGATATTCCAACCGAAGTTGAACTGTCTTTTGAATATCGGGGAAAAACTTATCTTGTAAAAAGAAATCCTGAATATGAAGGAATTTCAAAGCGTGGGGATTCTCTTGTAAAGCGGCTTGCCGATGCTACTCTTTTAAAACCGGATGGCACTATAGTAACAGGCCAGCTAAAAGTAACTAACGCAATCAAAGAACTTTTGGGAATTGACAAGGAACAGTTTTCTCAGATTGTTATGATTGCCCAGGGCGATTTTCAAAAGCTCCTTATGGAAGATACAGAAACCCGTCAGGAAATATTCCGTAAGATTTTTAAAACCGATTATTACAAGGAGCTTCAACAGCAGCTTTTAGAAAATGAAAAGCAGTTAGGAATGAAGCGCAAAGAAATTGAAAGTGCAATTTCAATTTATATAAAAGGCCTTTTCTGCGACCCGGCAAGCACCCTTAATATTGAGCTTGAAAAAGCAAAAGCAGACGAGCTTGTAATTACAGATGTAATTGAACTTATAAATAAAATCATCGGCGAAGATACTGAGGCCCAGACAAAAGTAAATAAAGCCATTGCCGCAAGTGAAAAGCAGATGAATGAACTTCGAGATGAGCTTTCAAAAAATAATCAGATAGAAAAACTTCGTGATGACTATAAAGAAAAGTCAGCCGAGTTTAAGTCAGTGAGTGATTCAATTGATGAAGTTAAAGAGGCCTTTGAAAAAGAAAAGGCTCGTGTCGAAGAAGGCAGGAAAAAGGAAGCGGATCTTGCAATTCAAAAAGAAGAATTAAAAAAATACGAAGAGCTTGATGCAATTGAAAAAGAAATAAGGGATATTCAAAATAAAAAGACTGAACTTGAAGAGCAGATAAAGGATATTGAAGCTGAATGCGAAAATTATAAAAATCAGGAGACTGAACTTACAAAAGTCCTGAAGTCTCTTTCTGATGCAGAAAAAAAATATTACGAAGCCGATGCCCTGCAAAAAAAGGCCAGTGACAGAAAGGATTCTTTTGAGGAGCTCCAAAAATCTGCCGGGGAATGTGAAGGGCTTTTAAAAGAGTTTGAAGATTTAAAGAAAGCTTACATGGCTGCACAAAAATCCTACGAAGACTTTGATTTAAATTACAAACACCTGCGTAAGATTTATATGGATGAACAGGCCGGAATAATTGCCCGGGATTTACAGGATGGGCTTCCTTGTCCTGTATGCGGCTCTCTTGAACATCCGAAGCCTGCTGTAATGTCTGAAGGGGCTCCTTCAAAAGAAGAGCTTGATAAGACAGAAAAAGAAGATAAGGCTCTTGAAAAAAATGCTTCTTCTGCAAATATTGAATGTGCCAAAGGTAAAACAAATTATGAAAATAAACTCAAGCTTGTAAAAGAAAGTTATTTAAAACTAACAAAAGATGACAGTGCATCTGAACTTCTGGAATTAAAAGAAAAAATCTTAGTACAAAAAGCAGAAGCTCTTAAAGAACTGCAAATCTGCAATAAAAAACTGGACGAGGAAAGCGCCCGCGTAAATCAGAAAAATAAGATAACTGAAGAATTACCAAAAGTTCAGAACTTGCTCAAAGAACAAAGTCAAACACTACAGACAAAAAGCGAAGAGCTTTCGGCATGGGGAGCGCGTTTGAATGAAAAAGAAAATCAGGCTAAAGAGTTTAGAGCAAAACTGAAATTTAAGGATATTGATGCTGCCCAGAAAGAAGTTTCTGCACTTGAAAAGCAGATTGAAGATATGAAAGAGGCTTTTGAAAATGCGCAGAAAAAATATCAGGAGGCGCAGGAAAAGTTTACAGCGCTTAAGAGTCAGGTGGAACAGCTCGAAGCTCAGCTTAAAGATACAAAAGAAATAAATACCCTGGAGCTTGAAGAAAAACTTACTGAACTAGAAAACGAACGTTCCGATGACATTAATAAAAAATCCCAGGTAGATTCAAGAATTAATGCAAATAATACTGCCCTCAAAAATATAAATGAGCATGCACAGGAACTTAGCGCAATTCAGGAAAAATATGCCTATGTAAGCGCTCTTTCAAAAACTGCAAACGGTAATCTTTCTGGCGGTAAAGAAAAAATCAAACTTGAAACATATATTCAGATGACTTACTTTGACAGAATTATTGCCCATGCAAATAAACGCCTTTTAATAATGAGCGATATGCAGTATGAACTTGTGCGTAAAAAGCAGGCTGCAGATCTTCGCAGTCAGACCGGTCTTGAACTTGATGTAATTGACCATTATAACGGCGGGCAGCGTAGTGTAAAATCTCTTTCAGGTGGTGAATCCTTCCAGACTTCTCTTGCACTGGCGCTTGGACTTTCTGATGAAGTCCGCCTTTCTGCTGGTGGAATAAAAATTGATTCTATGTTTGTAGACGAAGGCTTTGGAACTTTGGACAGCGATGCCCTTCAAAAAGCCTTTAAGGCCCTTTCGGGTATAACAGAAGGTAACCGCCTTGTTGGAATAATTTCCCACGTAGACCTGCTCAAAGAAAAAATCGACAAACAGATTGTAGTAAAAAAAGCTCGTACCGGTGGAAGTACGGTCGAGGTTATGGTATAATAAAAATATGAATCTCAACGATTTAAGAAACAATGCATACACAAATGCCAGAAAAGCTGGTGACGAAATAAAGGCTGCCTCGGCCCAAAAAAAAGATGGAGAGGGTTTTAAAAAGTTTGGAGCAGAAGCTGCTGCCGAAATCCTTAAAAATCAGGGACTGGTAAAGGTTCCGGTTCAGGAAGAAAGTCCCGAAGGTAAAGAGTCTGTTTACCGCAGGGTTGCAAAATTCCTTCTTCTAATTGGCGAAGACGAAGCTGCAAAAATCCTTCCTCATCTTACCGAAAAACAGATAGAAAAAATAATCCCCGAAATTGCTTCAATTCGTTCTGTAGATAAGGACGAGGCTGCTGTAATTCTCGAAGAGTTCCAGACTCTTTTAGAAAATGCAAAAAAAAGCGGTGGACCCGAGACTGCCCGCGAAATGCTTACCAAGGCTTATGGGCAGGATAGGGCAGATGAAATGCTCAAAAAGGCAATGCCTGCCAGTAACAAAAAGCCTTTTGAATATTTAAATGATGAAGAAACCGAGAAAATAAAGCTGCTGCTCAAGGATGAAAATGTTGGAGTTAAGTCTCTGGTGCTTTCTCATCTTGTGCCTCAAAAAGCCGCCGATGTAATAAAGCAGATGGACGATGAAGAGAAAAAAGAAGTAATGCTCCGTCTTGCAAAAATGGAACCTGTTTCGCCAGAAATCCTTAAACGTGTAGACCACGCAATGCAGGAAAAATCAAAAACCCTTACAACCGAAAAGGTGGAAAATATAGATGGCCGCAATGCCCTTGCTCAGATTCTTAAAAAGATGGATTCCGGTACCGAAGAAGATATCATTAAATCTCTTTCTGCCGAAGACCCTGATCTTGGTTACGACCTTAAAAAACGTCTCTTTACCCTTGATGATGTTATTGCAGCAGATGATAAGTTTGTTCAGGAAACCCTGCGCGAATTTTCGGATGAGGAGCTTGCCTATCTTGTTGCTGCTAAGTCTGATGACTTTCGTGCAAAGATTTTTGACAATATTTCTCATGCCCGCAAAAACGAAGTTGCAACACAGGAAGATATCTTAAAGCCAATGCGCCGCTCCACCTGCGAAGAAATTACCAGCCGCTTTGTTGGAATCCTACGACGGGCTTATGAAGAAGGCAAGCTGGTAATTAAAGGACGAAACGATGAGGCGTATATATAATAGTATTTATAGAGGGCCCTTCGACAGGTTCAGGGACCACAATATAATTGGCGGGGTCCCCGAGCCTGTCGAAGGGCCCAAAAAAAGGAACATACCATGAAAAATTTTGACTTTCTAAACCCTGACAATCTTGGAAAAGAATACAAAGGCTTTATCCTTTTAAAAATAGAAGACGTGCCAGACTACAAGTGTAAGTCTGTATTCCTGCGCCACAAACGCACAGGTCTTGAAGTATTTCATCTTATAAAACCGGACCACGAAAATCTTTTTGCCTTTGCCTTCCGTACTGCTGCAAAAGACTCAAAGGGAACCGCCCACATTATGGAGCATTCTGCCCTCTGTGCGTCAGAAAAATTCCCTCTTAAAGAGCCTTTTAATACTCTTGTAAGCCAGAGCATTTCAACCTTTTTAAATGCCATGACTTACCCCGATAAAACAGTTTATCCCGGCGCCTCACTTGTCCGAAGCGACTATTTTAATATGTTTAATGTTTATGCAGACTGCGTATTTTTCCCTCGTCTTAGCTGCGACACTTTTATTCAGGAAGGCCACCGTCTGGAAATAGACGACAAGGAAAATTTCAGTATTCAGGGTGTTGTTTACAACGAAATGAAGGCTAACTTTACAACCTTCTACCAGATTGCAAATAACGAAATTATGGCTGCCATGTTCCCGGACTCATATCCTGCTTTTTCAAGTGGCGGCGACCCTGCAGAAATCCCGAGTCTTACTTACCAGCAGTTCCTGGACTTTCACAAAACTTTTTACAGCCCTGACAACTGTTGCCTCTTCCTTTATGGAGATATTCCGACAGCCGACCAGCTGGACTTTCTTGACGACAATTATATGCGCCGACTTGAAGAAAAATTCAACTGTAAAAACGACGTCCCTTGGGCAAATCAAACCCTGCCTTATGTAAAACCGGAAGTAAAAGAAATCCTTAAACTCAATAAAATACAAAAATCTGTTTTCCTTGAAAAAACAGCACCGGAGCAGGGAGCAACAGGAAATCTTGCCTTAATTGCAAAATACACCGGTGAACCGAATATAGAAAAATATTTCCTTGGCGAAGTAATCTGTGGAAACGACAGTTCACCTTTCCTCAAAGCAGTAAGAGAATCTGGCCTTGGAGACATGCCTTATCTTGGAAACTTTGGCCAGTTCAAAGAAGAATTCTGGGTATGCGGGCTTGGCGGTGTAAAAGAAGGCAAAGAGAAAAAAGTTTTTGACCTCATGCAAAAAGAAATCCAGAAGCTTTATAAAAACGGAGTTTCTCAGGAAGATATAGATTCTGCCGTAATGGGAATTGATTTTAACCTGCGCGAAGAAAACCGCTACTGGGGTCCATATTCAATCAACATTATGGAAAAGGCTCTCAAGGGCTGGGTATGGGGCGACTCCTGCACAAGCCAGCTTTGCCCTATAACAAAGTTTGAAGAGCTTAAAAAAGAACTTAAAGCCGACAAAAACTATGTTCAAAAACTCATAAAAAAATACTTCCTTGATTCAGACATAGAATGCCGCATGATAGTTCGTCCTTCAAAAGCCTATCTTGAAGACCGTACCAAGGCAGAAGAAGACCTTGTTCAAAAGCTTAGTGCAAATGTAAACAAGGAAGAACTTAAAAAAGACCTGGACCGACTTCACGAATTCCAGGCCCATGTAGAAACTCCAGAAGAGCTTGCCTGCATTCCTCATACAAAGGTGGCAGAGCTTGAAAAAACTGTAGACGAACCAAAGGTAGAACTGCAGACTGTCCCTGGTGCCGACGGCTCTGAAATCCCTCTTATGGTAAGTCGCGAAGAAACAAACGGACTTTTTTATGTAGACGTGCTTTTCCCATTTGACCGCCTTTCTCCTGAATACTTTAAGCATATTCCATTCCTTTCTGATGTAATTACAAACATAGGCTGGGAAGGTAAAAAATGGGACGAATGTATCGCAGAATCTGCCTGTATAATGGGCGATGTCTGGGGAAGAATCCTTACAGGCTCTGTATACGATGTTCCACAGTGCAAAGACCTGGCTGCAAAATATAAGGATTACAACTTCTGTGGCCGTAAATGGCTTGGAATAAGCTGCAAGGCCCTTACAGAAAAAGCCCAGGAATCTCTGGACCTGCTTGCAAGAATAATAACAAAAATGGACTTTAAAGATGCCGCCCGCCTTAAGACAATGATTCAGGAACAGAGGGCTGGTAGAAAAGCCTCTATTGTAAACCAGGGTAGAGAGCTTGCCTTTAAGCGTTGTACTGCCACCTGGAGCGAAGGTTATGCCCTTGCAGAAATCCTTTGGGGAGTAACACAGCTTTATACCGTAAGCGGCTACAAAGAAAAGGATGCAAAGAAAATCCTTAAGGAATTTGAATACATCTACCGCGAATGTCTTAAAGCCGGTGCCGTACTTCACATTACAGCCGATGACGAATCTCTGCAAAAAATCCTGCCGCTTTTCAAAGACTTTGCAAAAGAAGCAGGCCTTACAAAGCTTCTTCCTTCAAGAAATTACACTCTGCAGGACTTTTTGCCTTATGTTCAGGCCGCACAAAACTCAATAGGACAGGAAACTAAAGAAAGCCTTAAAACTCAGTCTCAAACAGGCTATGCAACAGTTGTTACAAAGTGTTCACCATATCTTACAGACCAAGCTGCTTCTGAATATGTATACACCACCTGGCTCAACAGTCACACCTTCTGGGAAAAATTCCGTACAACAGGCGGCTGTTATGGTTCAGGAGTTTATCCTGATGCAGGGGAATGCTGCTTAAAGATGAGTACCTACCGCGACCCGGATCCTATAAAACATGCAGAGCTTTTGCCTCAGACAATTCAGGAACTTGCAGATACAGACTTTACCCACGAGGATATAGAAAAGTCCATAGTTTCCTGCTACAGCGATGCAATTACACCACAAACTCCACAGGACAGGGGTAAACAGGCTTTTGAAACCTTCCTTTATGCAAATAATGGCTTTAAACAGCTAAAAGTGGACAAGCTGCTGGCTGTAAAAGATCAGGATGTTAAAAATGCTGCCGGTCGCCTTGCTCAAATGTCAAAAGAAGGCTCTCACAGGGTAGTTTTCTGCGATAATTCTAAAGATTCCTATGGAAAAAATCTTGAATTACCATTATAATAGAAAAATCAGGAGATGCGTATGGATAAAAAAACAAAAGAATGTGTGAAAATGATGCGCGGATTGGTTTCTGATGTTCAGGGTGCACCTTTTCCTGGCGGCGATATCGATACAGAATTATATGCAATCTGGTATGAGCATGCACAGAAAGCTGCTGTAGAATGCTTTGAGTTCTTGAACGCTAACTTCCCTAAAGAACAGAAAGAACTTAATAAATCAATCGACAAACTTTTTGATTAAAATACATCTCAAATAATCCTAACATAAAGCCCATTACTAACCGAAAATAAGAGAGATAACTTATTTAAGGTGAATTATAGTAATGGGTGGTACAAAAAAAACTATAAAAATCAGCAGATACGGTTTATCTGGAACCTCAAAGAAACTTGGTGTTAATTTATGGCGCTGTTTCTTTACTGCTTTTGAAAAAAACTCTGCTTCAGAACAAAAATTCTTTCTTGAACTTGAAATGGTAAATCCGTCTTTATCGGTTGCCGAACCACTTTTGGGTTTTAAACCTCGTGTAACAATTACAGAAGAAGATCTTCAATACGCTCTTGCCGGCACAACCTCTGCGTCAGAATTAAAATCAGAAAATATTGTACAGCCATCATATATCGTAGTGCGCTTTGGAAAGCTTGGCAGCCAGCCAAAACAGATTTGCGCCTATCATTCTTTAAAAGGCATGCGTTTTTCGGGCAAACCTTTTTCCATTCAAATGGATAACAAGCTCTTTTCAGAAGATCAGCTGAGCGGTTTTATAAATATCAGCGAAGAGGAGTTTCAAAAGCATCCTGAATATCTTTGCGATAAGGGCTATGCTTCCTGGAACTTAAAATACGAAGTCGTGCGCGACATGGCAGAAGGCTACAAAGGCAAAACAGAGCAATGGTTCCCTTATGGAATCAGGACAGATTTTTCTGGAATTGTAAGCTTTGATGGTGCCGACTATGTAGTTGAGCCTCGTAAATGCCACGGTTACATGGACCGCTACTGGGGAAAAACTCTTCCTTACGACTGGTTCCATATTTATTCATCAAGCCTGCAGAGTATTATTTCTGGCCGTGTGCTTAAAAATTCATATTTTGCAATTCAGGGAGCTTTCGAAGATCGTCTTGCTTTTATGGGCAGCTTTGAAGATTCCGATATTTTATTCCCGGCAGATTCCAACAAACGTCTTTATACCTGTGTCTGGGATTGTACTCAGGCCCCATCTACCGAAGATCCCGAAGAAGAAAAACTTCACTGGTCTGTAAGTATAAACAGTAAGCTTTGGGTAATTGATATTGATTTGTACTGCCGTGTACGTGAACTTGCAAACAGAACTCTTGAACTGCCTGAAGGAAACCGAAAAATCCTGAATGTAGTACAGGGCGCAACCGGCACTGGCGAAATAAAACTCTTCAAAAAGACCCGCAAAACTCTTGAACAGATTGAATTTGCAAACATCACAAATGCCGAATGTGAATTTGGTCACGAAGAAGATGGTGTGATTTAATCAATCAAAAAAAACTTGCCTTTTTCCCCTTTTTATTATTATTTTCATAGATAGGTGATGTCTATGAATTACGAAAATTTTACAATAAAAGTTCAGGAGGCTCTTCAGGAGTCTTCTTCAATTGCCAATAAAAATGATAATGCCGAGATTTCTCCGGAGCATTTGCTCGAAGCTTTGCTTGAACAGCAGGACGGACTTATTGGTCCTGTTGTTGAGCGAATTGGGGTAAATGCTGTAGAACTCAACAATAAAGTAAAGGACCTTGTACGCTCAAATCCGAAGGTTTCTGGTGCGGCTCAGGTTTATTTTTCTTCACAACTGCAAAAGATTCTTGCCAATGCCGAAAAGGAGATGGCTGCTTTTAAAGATCAGTATCTTTCTACAGAACATCTTCTTCTTGCAATGTCAGAAGCAGATTGCCCGGTAGGCGACCTTCTTCGTAAATGCGGAATAACTCATAAAGCTATTGTTGATGCTCTTAAAGCTGTGCGTGGAAATCAGACTGTAGATTCGCAGGACCCGGAAAGCACAATGCGTTCCCTTGAAAAATATTGCCGCGATTTAACTGCTGCTGCCCGCCAGGATAAAATTGATCCTGTAATTGGACGAGATGAAGAAATCCGTCGTGTTATGCAGGTTCTCTGTCGTCGTACAAAAAATAATCCTGTAATAATTGGAGAGCCTGGAGTAGGTAAGACTGCAATTGTAGAAGGTCTTGCCCGTCGTATTGCAAGCGGTGATGTTCCTGAGTCTCTTAAAAATAAGCGTTTACTTGCCCTTGATCTTGGAAGCCTTGTTGCAGGTGCAAAATTCCGTGGTGAGTTTGAAGAGAGATTAAAGGCTCTTATAAAAGAAGTACAGAAGTCCGAAGGTCAGATAATCTTGTTTATTGATGAGCTTCATACACTTGTTGGCGCTGGTGCCAGCGAAGGAAGTATGGATGCTTCTAACTTACTAAAGCCGGCTCTTGCCCGTGGAGAATTGCGTGCCATTGGTGCCACAACTCTGGATGAATACCGTAAGTACATAGAAAAGGATGCTGCCCTTGAACGACGTTTCCAGCAGGTTTATTGTGCTGAACCAAGTGTAGAAGATACAATTGCAATTCTGCGTGGTCTTCGTGAAAAATACGAAATCCATCACGGTGTAAGAATTGAAGATGAATCTCTTGTTGCTGCAGCTACACTTTCTAACCGATATATAACTTCCCGCTTTTTGCCTGATAAAGCAATTGACCTTGTAGATGAAGCTGCAAGCCGCCTTAAAATGGAAATTGAAAGTCAGCCGGTGGAACTGGATCAGGTTGAGCGAAAGATTCTACAGCTGCAGATTGAGCGCCAGTCTTTAAGCAAGGAAGATGATCCTGCAAGCCATGAACGCCTTGAAAAGCTTGATAAGGAACTTGCAGAATTGAAGCAGAAACAATCTTCAATGAAGCTTCAGTGGCAGAATGAAAAAGATAAAATTGATATGAGCCGTAAAGCAAAGGAACAGCTGGAACAGGCCCGCTTTGATCAGGAAAAATATACCCGCGAAGGAAATCTGGAAAAGGCTGCCGAAATTAAATACAGCATAATTCCTGAGCTTGAAAAAAAGATTAGCCAAGCGGCAGAAGCCGAGAATTCTCAAAGTGATTCAAATAAAGAGTCTCTACTACGCCAGTCTGTTACCGAAGAAGATATTGCAAAAGTTGTAAGCAGCTGGACAGGTATTCCTGTAGCCAAAATGATGACCGGTGAAAAGCAAAAATACATAGAGCTTGAAAACGTTCTTCATAAACGTGTAGTTGGGCAGGACCATGCTGTTACAGTTGTAAGCGATGCAATCCGTCGTAACCGAAGCGGTCTTAGCGATCCTAACAGACCTTTGGGAAGCTTCCTCTTCCTTGGTCCAACAGGTGTTGGAAAAACAGAGCTGGCCAAAACACTTGCCGATTTCCTCTTTAATGATGAAAAGGCTCTAACCCGAATTGATATGAGTGAGTACATGGAAAAATTCAGCGTAACCCGACTCATTGGAGCCCCTCCAGGATACGTTGGTTATGATGAAGGTGGACAGCTTACCGAAGCAGTGCGCCGCCGCCCATACAGCGTAATTTTATTTGATGAAATTGAAAAAGCCCACCCCGATGTATTCAACGTACTTCTTCAGGTTCTTGATGACGGACGTCTTACCGATGGACAGGGCAGAGTAGTAGATTTTAAAAATACAATTATCATCATGACAAGTAACTTAAAGCCCGAGATGCTCAAGACTACCTTCCGTCCTGAATTCTTAAACCGAATAGACGAAACTGTAATCTTCAACCGCCTCGAAAAAGATGCAATTGCTGCTATTGTAAAACTTCAGCTTGAACGTGTACAAAGCCGCCTTGATGACCGCAAGATTAAACTTAATTTTGATCAGGGCGCAATCGACTTCCTCTGCCAGGCAGGTTACGATCCCGATATGGGTGCCCGTCCTGTAAAACGAGCCATCCAGACTTATGTCGAAAACAAATTGGCAAAAGAATTACTTTCGGGTAAAATATCCGAAGGTTCAATTGTTAACATCACAGCAGGACAAGACGAACTCATTATTAAATAATCGCGTTCCCTGAGCTTGTCGAAGGGGATGAAAGAAAAAATGAGGTAATTATGACTTTAAAAGAACAGGCCATTTCCTGGGTAAATAACTATTTTGAAAAAAACGGCAACAGCCAGACAAAGGCTGTAATCGGTATTTCGGGAGGAAAAGATTCTTCAACTGTTGCTGCCCTTTGTTGTGCTGCTCTTGGAAAAGACCGTGTAATCGGCGTAATGATGCCAAATGGCGTTCAGGCCGACATTGAAGATTCTAAAAAGCTTTGTGCTTTTCTTGGAATTAAAAACTACACCGTAAATATTGCAAATGCCTATAAGGGGCTTACAGAAGAAATAAAAGCTGTAACAGGCGTAGAACAGACTCCTGCACAATACAATACAAATACTCCGGCCCGTCTTCGCATGGCAACCTTATACAGTATTGCCGCCATAGAAGGAAACTGCCGTGTTTCAAACAATGGAAACAAAAGCGAATGCATAGCCGGATATTTTACACTCTGGGGCGACGGAGCAGGGGACTTTGCACCATTAGCAAATCTTTATGTAAGTCAGGTAATTCAGCTTGGAAAAGAACTTGGCCTTCCTGATGATTTGACAGAAAAAGCTCCATCAGACGGAATGAGCGGCATGACAGACGAACAGAAGCTTGGCTTTACTTATGACCAGCTTGAAAAAGTTTCCCAAGGAAAAACAGACGGCATTTCACCAGATACAGTAGAGAAGATTCAGAATCAGATTAAAAATATGGCATTTAAGAAAGAGCTGTTGAATCTGCCTAAGTTTATGCCTGCTTGCGTTTAGATCCGCCTCGGAAGAAATCTGCAATCTTTTCAAAGAGATGTTTAAAGAATAAATAGATTCTGTAGAAGAAGCCGGGATTTCTCAAGCGCTCAAGTCTCTTGTAGCCTTCGAGTAATTCCTGGTCTGTGAATTCCTTGCGCTGATTGTTTTCTTCTATTTCCATTTCGAGCTGTTCAATGTCGGTAAGGTTATCTACAATATTTGCGTGAATGTTTGTCCAGCCAAGCTCTTTTGCAGCTGTAAGACGACGTTCACCGGCAATGAGTTCATATTTGCTGTTTATAGTAATTGGATTTAATAACCCGTAGGTGCGGAGGCTTGCTTTTAAATCTTCAAGATTACCAAGATCTTTTCTAACGCGCTTTTTTACTTTTATATTCGCAATTGGTATAAGCATTCAAAACCTCCTTTACAAACTTTATTCCATCAGATAATTATAGTCAATATCTTCAAGCGAAATGTTTCCATGACCAGAATTATAATCCTCTTCTTCATCTTCAAATATCGATTCATTTTCGTCCTGGCTAAAGTCATATCCATCTTTTAAGAAATCAAGATTCAAAGAGAGAGGGGCAGTGTCAAAGGTAAGAGTTCTTCTCTGTCCAGACTGATACATTTCTCTTTCAAGCCTTGCAATTGCAATAGCAGAGTTTGTTGTATTTGAATGAACAGGACACAATTCTGTTGGAACTGTACCCGCAAGGAACCACTGAGTTGTTTTATGGTCACCACAGGCTTCTGTAAGAATCTGACCGCTTGTAGAACAAACTGTTGCTTCAACAACACCTTCAAGAGGTTTGTCCCAGTCTTTAGAAGGAAGATCCCTGTTTATACCGCCCATAAAATCACCCCAGGCATAACCTGCAAGAGTAGAACCTGTGATATTCAAACCAAGTGACTGTCCCGGTTTATCAAATCCAAACCAGAAGGCAGCAGCGTAATATGGAGTAAATCCACAAGTCCAGGCATCGGCCCAGTTTTGTGTTGTACCTGTTTTACCTGCGGCAGGCATTCTGTATGAACGTCCATTTGCAGCTTTATATTCAAACTTGCCTTTCTGACCGGCAAGAGTACCACCACCGTTTACAGTCTGTTCCAGAAGCTTTGTCATTACAAATGCAGTCTGTGGAGAAATAACCTGAATCTTATCTCCCTTAGCTGTCTGTTCCTTGCGGATATCAAGCTCAGGAGTTAGAATTACGTTTCCGTTTTTATCTTCTACAGTGCGGATTGCCATTGGAGTAACTTCTTTTCCTCCATTAGCAAAGATTGCGTAGGCACGGGCCATTTCGATTGGACGAACCGAACAAACACCAAGACCAATAGGGTAGCCCGGAACAAAAGCTCGGGTAGGAAGCTCTTCTTTTGAAATACCCAGAAGCGCAACTGCTCTGTTGATTGCTGCATCAAAACCAATACCATCAAGAACCTTAAGAGAAGGAACGTTCATAGAGTGAATGAGCGCATAGTAAAGAGAAACATTTCCCATCCATTCTCCGCGGAAGTTCTGTGGAATATATGGTTTGCCGTCTGCTGTGTGGAATACAACAGGCGTATCAGAAATCTGTGTAGAAGGTGTAAATTTTCTTGAGTCAATTGCAGCAGAATAATAAAGGGGCTTGAAGGTAGAACCCGGTTGAACCTTTGCCTGAACAGCGCGGATAAACTGGTTTTCCTGATCAAACTTGCTGCCGCCAACAAGAGCGTCAATGTAACCTGTAGAAGGCTCAAGACAAATCATTGTTCCTTCAATTGTTGTTTTTTCTGCTTCCTGTTTAGCAAGTGTAGTTGCTTTGTTTACAATGTTTACCTTAAGCTTTTCTGTACCAGTCATCATTGAAACAACATCCAGCACAGGATTGATTTTATTTACAAAGGTTGAATTAGCTACAAACTGAGCACGCTGTTCGCTTACCTTTAAAGATGGAATATCAAAAAGCAGGGCCAGCATTTCGGTCAAAGGAATATAGGTTCCGGTAGAAAGATTTCCACGGGTAGAATGCTCCCTCTGGTAAAGATAGTTTGCACGTTCAATATATTTTTCCATTACAGTCTGTGCAACCTGCTGATGCTGAAGGTTGAGTGTTGTATTTACGGTAAAGCCCGAAGAATAAATATCATCAGAACCGTAAATCATATTACCAAGTTCGCGGCGTACATATTCACTGAACCATGGAGCCTTGTCATCGCGAACCATGTAGGCACTCGCAGAAGTTCTTGTATAGTCAAAGCTTGCCCAATAATCTTCAAAAGAATTCTCTGCTTCCTGCTGAGTAATGTAGTTTGAATCAACCATAGAAGCAAGAACGTTTTTCTGCATTGTCATTGCCCGGTTAGGATGATCAAAAGGATTATAATAGGCAGGGTTCGAAAGCTGAATTACAAGGATTGCAGCTTCTGCCGGAGTGATTTCCTTTGCACTGTGTCCAAAGTAATATTTAGAAGCAGCGTTTACACCGTAAGTACCACCACCAAAATAGATTTTATTAAGGTAAAGCTCAAGGACTTCGTTTTTAGAATAGCGGCGTTCCATCTGAATAGCCCACCACAATTCCTTGATTTTTCTGATTAC
>CAMNDY010000055.1 GCA_946535985.1 uncultured Treponema sp.
CATGACCAAATTTTTCTGCAATTTCTGACTGAATAAAATAAAGGAAAAACTGGTCGCCGTCATATTTTAAAGTTCTGAGGGCATAGTCAAACATTACAGCCAGGTTTTGCTGAGCGTCATTCAAATAAAACTTTGGGTATGCGCGGGTCGCCATTTTTTATACCTCCTCTTATAATATCTATAATGAATATTGCGTTAGGATTTGTGAGTTCAGATTCTGAACGCATTTTGAAAAAGCTTTGTCTTGCTGTTGAGTCGCGAAGCATTTTTTTCGGATAATAAATGTTTCGGTCTGCGGTAGAACTTGAAACAAATGATATTTGTGAAAAAGCTTTTTTTGATTTTAATACAACCTGTTCTCCTAACTTTCCTAAATACATTGCTTCATTTAATTTCTGGACAGAGATTGTGTTATTCAGAAAAGCATTTGCAAATGAAAAGTATGAATCGTCAGCACGGTAACCGCGGATTATATCATATTTTTTATAGGAAATAGAAAAGTTATTTAGAAGGTATCCTTTTGCTGCAATGGAAATATCGGAGGCTAACTCAAAGGTCCTGTTTTCTAAAAGTATTGCCAGCCAGTTTAAAATATTGTATTTACTTTGGGAAAGATTAAGAAGAGAAAGTCCTTCGAGATTTAACAGGTATTCATTAGCAAATCCATCTTTCTCTTCTGAGCAGCCCCATTCTTTTGCGAGTTCAGGATTTTCAGTGCAATAAAAACCATAACCGTAATCATTCTTTGGATTCCCAAAATGATATTGAGGAATTTTAATTATGTTTTCCGAACCATGATAAAGTTTGATTTGTTTCATATGCAAAAAAAAGTATCGCTATAACGATACTAATATTATATCGCTATAACGATACTTTTTGCAAGTAAATTTTTAAGTGTGGATTTCCGCCTAACTTCGCTGCTTGCAATGACAGAGAGTGCTGATCTTTTGAATCAAATCTTTGTTTTGACCAAGTTCTTCAAGGCTGCATGGCATACGGTAGGTCCAGTTAAAGGCTGTTACAGTTCCCGGAATATTTATGCGCTCGTCTTTTGCGTCCGGCAGCCAGAGAGATTTATCCATATACAGGAAATCCTGTAGCGGCGGAATGAACCACTGGCTGGCGCTAGTTGCAGAAAGTTCAAGAATCTTTTGGGCAAGCTCCGGAGTAAAGTCTGACTGTGCAAGTGTGGCAGCGGCCTTTTCAATTTCGGCAGGGTCTTTTTCAAAGAGAGCGCCTTCAACTTCGCTGCCAATTCCAAAGGCTTGGGCATTTGCTTTAATAAAAGCAGTAACGCTTTCTTTTTCTGTATCCCACCATTCGCGGATTGTCGAAGAATCGTGAACCGAAGTTGTTGTAACCGAAAGAGGAGTGTAGTCTTCAAAAGGAAGATAAGGCTGTCCGGGCTCGCTCCAAAGTCGGGTCCAGCGCACAACACGAAGTCCTAAAATCTTATGCTGCTCCATTGTTTTTGGAACGCAGGCAATGCCAACACCAAGGTCTTCTCCGCAAGGAATCATTTTGAGACCGGAAGTTATTGCTGTAAAAATATCATCAGCCTGTTTTTTCCAGAGCGAAAGGTTCTTTTTTTCAAGCGCCGCAAAGAGTTCAAGAAGTCCTTCTTTTTCAACATCATTTAAACTCGCCCAGGATGTTGAATGGTCATAAGTCCACAGAGGAATAAATTTGTTTTTGCCAATTTCAATAAGCGTAATGTTAGACCAGTATTCAACAAGCTTGGCCTTGATTTTTTGAGCAGCCGGCTCGTCAACAAAAGCGCTTAAATCAAGCTGGGCAAGGTCGCGGCTTCCCTTAATTGATTTATTAAAAAGCCAGAGTTCTTCGTCGCCGATTCGGGTACATATTGTCTGTAAAATATTATGGGCAACATCGCGGTTCCAGGTAACTTCTTCAACCGCACTTGTAGGAATGTGAGGCTTACTCAACCAGCGGATTCTGTCATCATCAAAACCAAGTTCATATAAGTCGTCAATTTTTATAGAAGCATAAGGTTCTGTGTGGCCGTTTAATGCGTTACAGTCATCAGAAGGAATTGCCCAGATGCGGAAAAATCCCAGAATGTGGTCAAGGCGGTATGCATCGTAATAGCGGGATGCTGTCTTGAGGCGCTGCTTCCACCAGCTGTAATTATCTGCTTTAAGATTCTTCCAGTTGTAGGTAGGAAATCCCCAGTTCTGGCCGGTTGGATTTTCTCCGTCACTTGGAGAACCGGCTCGCAGGTCGTGATTAAAAAACTCCGGATAAGCCCAGGCGTCGCAGGAATCTTCGTTCATGAGGATTGGCATATCGCCTTTGAGCAGGATTCCCATTTTATGTACAGCTTCAACTGCTCCTTCAAACTGCTTTGCCGCAAGCATCTGACACCAGGCATAAAAAAGATGTTCCTTTTTAAATGCCTTTGTGTTCCAGCGTTTTGTAATCTGCTCAGAAGTAATTTCCTTGTCGTCATCGTGCCAGCTTTTCCAACTGGCCTGCATATAATTCCATTTAAGATTTTTATAAACACAGTAGGTTTTTACCCAGGCATTGGCTTTTATCCAGTCAGAAAGCTCTTTGTCAGCTTCGCCGGTCTGTCCCACAGGTAAAAAATCATAAATCCGTTTTAAAAGGCTGATTTTTGTATTTAAAATTGCATCATAATCATAACGCAGGCGGTAATCATTTGCTTTTACAAAATCATCATAGGCTTTTTTGAACTTAGAATCAGAGCTGTAAAGAGCCCCAAAGCCCGGAACTTCGCTTAATCTTATATAAATAGGGTGGAGGGCAAAGGCAGACAAGCCTGAGTAGGGTGAACTTTGGGTTCCTGTATCATTTACAGGAAGCAGTTGAATTATACCAAGCCCCGCATCCTTGCAAAATTGTGCAAAGGGAATAAGATCGGGAAACTCGCCGATTACAGGATTTTCTTTTGTATATAAAGCTCCAAGAGGAACCGCAAGACCATTTAATTTTGTTTTCTGCATAGTTCCTACATTATAGCACAAAAGTCTTGAATTTGAGCATAAAATCACAAAGAAAAATGATTTTTGTAGAAAAAAAAATAAAATACTAGTATGATAGTATGTAACAACTTTTGCAGAAATTTTACAAAAAACATGCTATAATAAATCAGGAAGTAAATTATGAAGCTTACAAATGAAGGAATAAAAAACACAACAGAATGGAAGTCAAAGGGATATTCTCTTCCAGAATTTGACAGAGAAAAAGTAGAGGCTGCTACAAAAGCAAATCCTTTCTGGATTCATTTTGGTGCAGGTAATATTTTCAGAGCTTTTCAGGCAAATGTAGTTCAAAATCTGCTTAATCAGGGCCTGCTTGACCGGGGACTTGTTGTTGCCGAAGGTTATGACTATGAAATTATAGAAAAAATGTACCGCCCTCACGATAATATCGGGGCTCTTGTAACCTTAAAATCCAGCGGCTCGGTTGAAAAAACTGTAGTGGGCTCTATTATGGAAGCCCTTACTGCCAATTCCGATAACGAAAAAGACTGGGCCCGCCTTCTTGAAATTTTCCGTGCACCTTCTTTACAGATGGTAACATTTACAATCACAGAAAAGGGCTATCTTTTGCGCAATGCCTCAGGCCTTATGATGCCGGGAGTAGAAGAGGATTTTGCTCAGGGACCTGTTCTTCCAAAATCCTATATTGGTAAAGTTGTAACACTTCTTCATGAACGATACATCAGCGGAGAGCTTCCTATAGCAATGGTGAGCATGGATAACTGTTCTCATAACGGAGACAAACTTTATGCAGCTGTAAATGAGTTTGCAACTGAATGGGAAAATCGCGGTGTATGTAAACCGGGCTTCCTTGCTTATGTAAATAATCCTTCTAAGGTAAGCTTTCCATGGACAATGATAGATAAAATCACTCCACGTCCGGATGCCAAAATAGAAAAGATTCTTGCCGATGACGGAATTGAAGAACTTGAGCCGGTAATCACTTCTAAAAAAACTTACGTTGCTCCATTCGTAAATGCAGAAGAATGCCAGTACCTTGTAATAGAAGATTCTTTTCCAAACGGACGTCCTGAACTTGAAAAAGGCGGACTTTATTTTACAGACCGAGCTACTGTAGATAAGGTAGAAAAAATGAAGGTATGCACCTGTCTTAATCCTCTTCATACCTTCCTTGCAGTTAGCGGCTGCTTACTTGGTTACACTCTGATTGCCGATGAAATGAAAGATGAAGATTTGCTTCGTCTTGTAAAGCGTCTTGGTTATGAAGAAGGGCTTCCTGTTGTAGTAGACCCTGGAATTATCAAGCCCCGCGATTTTATTGATGAAGTTGTAAATGTTCGTATTCCAAATCCTTTTATGCCCGATACTCCTCAGCGCATTGCCTGCGATACTTCTCAAAAATTGAGCATTCGTTTTGGAGAAACAATAAAAGGATATCTGGGCCGTCCTGATTTGAGTATTGAAAATCTTAAGGTTCTTCCTCTTGTATTTGCCTTGTGGCTTCGTTACCTCATGGCAATTGATGATAATGGAAATCCTTTTGAACTTAGCCCGGACCCATTGCTGGAGGATGTAAAGAAATATGTACCAGACCAAATAGATGAACTTCTTCACCGCAAAGAAATTTTCGGCGTAGACCTTTTTGAAGCAGGCCTTGCCGGCAAAGTAAAAGAATATTTTGCAGAACTCAACAAGGGCAAGGGTTCTGTAAGAAAGCTTTTGAAAGAAATATAATATATAGAAGATTTTTAATAGCGGGGTAGCAGCATGACATCATTTTTAAACGAAGATTTTTTATTGCAGACAGAAACAGCAAAAACCTTGTATCATAAATATGCAGAAAAAGAGCCGATTTTTGATTTTCACAATCATCTTTCGCCTCAGGAAATTTTCGAAAACAAAAGTCTTGGAAATCTTGCAAATGCCTGGCTGGACCACGACCACTATAAATGGCGTGCCATGCGTGCAGCCGGAATCCCCGAAGATTTAATTACAGGCCATCTTGCTGCAAATTATGAGTCTGACGAAAGGCGTGATTACGACCGCTATCTTGCCTTTGTAAAAACCCTGCAGGCTTGTGTAGGAAATCCTCTTTACCACTGGAGCCATCTTGAACTGCAGCGATATTTTGGAATTACAGAGCCTCTGACTTTGAAGAATGCCCGCCAGATCTGGGAAAAGTGTAATGAACTTTTAGCAAAGCCGGATTTTGCTCCACAAGGCCTTCTTGCCAAAATGGGAGTAAAAGCCCTGTGTACCACTGATGATCCACTGGACTCATTAGAGTGGCATGCAAAATTGAATGGCCCTGAGCATAATGTGGTCCCTGAGCCTGTCGAAGGGAAATTAAAAGTCCTTCCATCCTTCCGACCCGACCCAATCTTAAATGCCGACTCTCCGGCCTTTGCAGATTATATTTCGCGTTTGCAAAATTTCTCCGGAATGAGATTCAAATCAATTGAAGATATGTTCACAGCCCTTGCAGCCCGCATGGATTTTTTCAAAGAACACGGAAGTCTTGTAAGCGACCATTCCCTCGAAGGCGATTTTTACATGCCGTCTAATTTCACAGACGTAAATTATATTTTTGAAAAAGCCTGGATGGGGAAACCTCTTTCAAAAGAAGAAGCCGCAAAATACAAAGGTTATGTTCTTATTGAACTTGGAAAACTTTATGCCCAGAAAGGCTTTGTAATGCAGCTGCACATCGGTGCCCTTCGCGACAACAATACTGCTCTTTTAAATCAGGCAGGTAAAAACATCGGCGAAGACAGCCTCAATGATTTTAACTTTGCCCCACAACTGGCCGCAGTTTTGGATGGCATTTATACAGCAGAACCGGGGGCACGTACAATCCTTTACAACTTAAACCCAAAAGATAACGAAGCCCTTGCAACCATGGCAGCAAATTTCCGCAACTGTCAGTTTGGTCCTGCCTGGTGGTTCAACGACCACAAAGACGGCATCGAAGAACAAATCAGAGTCTTTGCCAGAACTTCAGTCCTTGGCCGCTACGTAGGCATGCTCACCGACAGCCGCAGCTTCCTTTCATATCCCCGCCACGAATACTTCCGCCGCATCCTCTGCAACTTCATAGGAAATCAAGTAGAGCAGGGCGAGTTCCCCTGGGACGAAGAATCCTTGGGCCAGCTGGTAAAAGATATCTGCTATAAGAATAGTGTGGAGTTTTTTGGGCTTTAATTTGAACTTTTTTCTTTTGAAGGGATCTGTTTTTGCAAATCAAGGACTTTCTCAAGGGGGAGTCCTATTGCCTGTGAAATCTGTTCTGGTGTGCCTATTTTCATTATAAGAAGATTCTTTGCATCTTCTATTGCTTTTTTTTGTAATCCCTGTTCAAGGCCTTTCTTAATGCCTCTGTCTTCTGCAGAGGAAATCATAGATTTTTTATCAGAAACACTCATCCAATAGCGAGTTTCGTGATACCAGTTTATTTCATCTTGACTAATGTTTTTCAAAACTGTTACTGCCATTTGAATCCCCCTGTTATGTTTTGCAAGTTCGTTCACAAAATCCTGCTTTTCAGAATTAGAAGCGTACAAAAAGAATTTACCCCACATTTGGTTCGGTGTCAACTTGGAAAAAACATAAATAGCTTCTGGTGATGAGTCTGTAAAAAGAGCTTTAAATGTTGGATCTGCCAGCGGATTCAATAAGGCATCCGGTGATGGTCTGTAAGATTGAGATAGAATCCCTCTGATGTTATTTTTCTTTTCCTGTAATTCTTCCATAAAAAATCTCCTGTAAAAAATTCATACATAGTATTAGAAATAAAATTCGAATTTAGGAAGTAAATTATGAAAAAAAACGATTATTTTGTTTTATTTTCTTTTACTCATAACATTTGACACACAGGTGAGGGGGGGGGGTATAATAGAAGAATATTTATTTTTTTTGTAACATCTCGTGGAGGGTTTATGAATCGTTCTTCTATTTCCGCTTCTGGAAAAATTTGCAAATCACTTTTTGGTGCCTTAACTTTCTTTGTTCTGTTTGCTGCAGGTTTTACTTCCTGTGAAAACTTTTTAAAGAGCGAGGATGTAAAGCAGGATATTGTAAATACAATTGAATACAATAATGCGCCATCCTATACAATCAACGTAGAGACTATAGATAACGATAAATGTGGTAAAGTAAAAACTCCCGCCACTGGTGAAATAATTAAAAAAGTAACAGATGTTTTCCCTGTAAGATTTGAGCCTGCTGATGGGTATACATTCCAAGGTTGGGAAGTTGTAATAAAAGATTTGCAACCTGGCGAAGAGCCAAGTAATTATATTGTGTTTGAAGATCCTTATGCTCTTGAAACAAACGTAACCTTTAAAAAAGCTTCTGCTAAAACAATAATTATTCATCCAGTTTGTCCTCCAAAACTTACTTATAGTTTTACACAGGGTGGAGGAGAAATTTATCCACGTGATAGTTCTCCGGAATTTACATTTAACCAACCTCTTGCTGAGGAATGCTTTTCAACACCCGTTAATGTAGAAAACTATATTACTGTTTCAAATCTTGAGGAACAGTATGTTTCGCAATATTTTTCTTCTCCAAAAGTAAACGGACAAAAACTGATTTTCCGTTCTGATTCCACCAATGGTTATATTTCAATTGCAAATAATGCTCAGCGCAGTATTAATGTAAAAATTCCAAAAGATAAAATCTGGTATATTAACAATCAGTATTTACGACCGATTAAAGTAACTCTTGATGAAGATATTAAACAGACCTTCCTTATTGGTGCCGAAACGTCTGCAAAAACCCGCATAAAATATGAATTGAAAAAAGATGCTGAAGAAAAAAATATTGGTAATTTTAAAATTGATGGTGAGGACATTGTTAATAAAGAATATCCATATAGTGTAGGTCAGTCTGTTTCAGTGCGCTACAAACTTCCTGATGGTTATACCTTTGCGGGGTGGAAGTTTAAAAAATCTGATGGAACTGATATTCCTCTGGAAGATTTAAGTTTTACTTTCTCTGAAAACGAAAATGCAAACAATCTTGTTCAAACAACATTTATAGTAGAAAATTACATATCTGATGTAATTACATTCATACCAGATATTTACGAACCTGTTAAATTTTCTTTTTCTAAAACTACAGGTGACACTGGAACGTTTAAAGTTGATTCAACCCCAATTACGCAGGAAGATCAGGGGCTTTTGTATGGAGTACAGAGTTCTTTTGATTTAAGTTATAAAGTACCTTCTGGTTACACCTTCTATGGCTGGAGTTATTCTCGAACTTACAAAGATGATAAGGGTGCTACACAAACAGAGTTTCTTTCTAAAGAACTATTAAAAGACAAGTGTGGAATTGATGTTACATTTGAAACAAATGAAGATGGCAGTGAAAATGGTTTTGATGTAATAACAAGATTGGCTCAGGCACAGGTTACAATAAATGAATATTCAGATAATTTAATTTCAATTAATCCTATTTGCTTCCAGAATCTGGAAATAACAGCCTTCTCTCTTAATGATGCAAATAAGCAATATAGTCGTGATAGTGAACTTGTATTTACATTTACAAAACCTATAGCAGCTGCATGTAAAAATGCTTATACAATTAAGATTCCTGGAATAGAAGAAGAAAAATCTTTCTCTGATTATTTTGAGGCATCTGTCCTTAATCAGAATACACTTGCAATAAAAGCCAAAAATGAAAATGCTGATCAGCTTATTCCTTTGCTCGCTACGGGAATTAATACCATTTCATTTAGTTTTGATGCTCAAAGTATTTATTATGAAGTACAGACTCCTTTAGGAGAAAATATAAAAATCTATCTTTCTTCAAACTTGTATTATTCATATAAGATAAATAACGAAACAAATAAAAAATCAAAAATTCAGTTTGTAATAGATAACCAGGATGCAGGAACCTTCCTTGTTGATGGTGAATATAAAAATTCCAGCAGTAATGAATATTCAATAGGAAAACCAATTTCTGTCAGATACAAAATTAATGATGATTTTGTATTTAATGGTTGGGAATTCTCTTTGACAGACAGTACAGGAAATGTAACAAATTACAATATTGGTGATGATGAATTTGATGACTTAAGCTTAAAACTTTCTTTTGACGCATTTCAAAATGAATATGGTTATGACAGAGTAAATGGGATAATTACGGCAAATATTACACCATTGAGTCAAATTAACGAAACAATAAAAATACATCCGGTTATAGTAGAAGCCCCAAGTACATCTGTTACGATTAGTGGTAATCGAGGTTCTTTCTCGCCTTCTTCAGGATCTTTTAATATTAAGCAGAATTTCTCTAATACAATAAGCTTTGAACCGGAATCAAATTTTGAATTTATTCGATGGGAAGTTTACGATACAAATACAAACACTGCTCTTGATTCTGAACAACGATATATTTATATAGAAGATGTATATAGTAAATCTATTACTTATAAATTAATACAGATACCAGAGGGTAATAATACACAGAATAGTGGAGAAGGTGATGATGTTGATGATGAAAATAATGTCCCTGCAATAGGTCTTGGAATTCGCCCAATACTTGCACCACGTCCAAAGGTAATATCAAATTCTCCATTGAATACAGGAAATGTATTGAGGGATAACACAATTCAGGTAATTTTTGACAATGATATGGATAAGAAATCTGTTTATTATACAGAACCTGAACTTATGAAAAAACGTTCTGAACTTGGAATACCTTATAATACTGATGTGGCAGACTCTAGTGATGAAAATTCAAATAGACTGCTTTGGTTCTTAGATGCTAATGGTCAAAAAGTTTATTACGGTTATGTAAAAGACGGTGAAACATATTTTAAAAATATTTATATAAAGAACAGACAATCTGGGGAGAATTTGCTTTCTTGTTTTGAACCTCCTCTTTTTGAGCGTAATGATACACTTTCTATTGGTATACAACGAAGTAAAACAGTAAATAACGGTGTGACAACAACAGAATCTTTGATTCCAAAATATGCACAGATAATTGTTACTATTGGTGATGATTCAACGGGCGATAATGTTTTTTATACTGTAGATAACAAGCCTGTTAAGATGGCAAGTTCATTCGCCTGGTATTATCAGGTAAGTGATAAGTCTGATGACGAGGCTCCTATTATAGCAGATGGTGGAGAGCCTCTTGTTACGAATGGAACAAATACGCTTACGTCTTCAACTACAGTCCCAACTGCTTCAAATAAAACAGAAATTAAATCATTAAACCATTTTAATAATGGAAAATTTAATCTTAAGTTGAAAATAGATGATAAGGCTAATGGAAGTGGTGTCGCTCCTTCATTTACTGTTATCTGTCAAAAAGTATATGACGCAAGCTATGCTAGTCTTTCAAATGGAGAAACAAAAGCTATAGGAATTGAATACTCATATGTAGCAGGACAAACTGCTGATTTTGATGGAGAATGTTCTTTAGGTAATCTTACGGATGGTGTTTACTCAATGAAGTTTGAGTTTACCGATAAGAGTGGAAATAAACTGTCTTATCCGACAACAGGCGCCTATTATTTCTGTATAGATAAAACTGGACCAACAAATGCTCAGGATTCAATGAAAGCAGCTCCAGTTACTAATGAAAACCAAAAAGTTAAACTTACCTGGAATGTTAAGGATATTAAAGATTATGACTATACAATTATTCATTATAAGAAGTATTCTGATTCTGGAGAACAACCTACTGTTAAAATAGAAAATCAAACACCAGATGCCGATGGATATATTGTTCATAATTTTACCAATTTAACTCCAGGAACCCGTTATATGTTCTATGCCATCCATTACGATGTCTGGGGTAATAGGGTACAGCAACGATACTGGGTTGATGCTTATACAATTCCTGCTGCTCCTGAAAATGTTACTGTGGATACTTCTATATATGGAACTACAGCAAAACTTACAATTACAAAGCCTGAGCTAGGAAACTGCACTGGATTTGAAATTCGTTATGGACCTACTGGAACGGCAGAATCTTCTTGGCAATTAAAAGAAGTAACAAATGTTTCTGCAAACGAAATTAATCAGGATATAACAGGTCTTAGTAATGGCGTTAAATATGAATTCGCTGTTCGTGTAAAGGATAGCTCTAGCGGTTTTACAGGTATTACTCCATATAAGAGTGAAAATAAATATCCTGCATATTCTACTATACCTGCAACTCCAGATTTTGAAGGATTACCAGTTTATAGTTCTAATGAAAATAGTGTAGATTATGGATATACAACACCAGATAGTCCATTTACACAACTTAGACTTTATTATGATACAGATTATTCATTCTCTCATAAAACATATACAGTTATTTCTGATAGTAGCCAGAATCATTCAAGTACTTATTCTGTTACAGAACTTACCGCGGGAACTCAATATTATTTCAAGCTTATGGCATACTTCGAAACTGAAGAAAATAAGAGTGAGACTGGTTCTGACTGGTGTATAACAAAACCAAAGCCTGTTGCTTCTTTTACAAAGGATACCATTACTACTAATAGTGTTGTTTTGAATTGGACAAAGCCTCAAAGCGGTGGATACCATGGATATAGAATCTATTACAAAAAGTCGACAGATACAAATTATCCGTCAACCCCTCAAATAACAATCAATGATAAATCAACAGTAACTTATACTCTTACAGGGCTTGAGGGTGGAACAACTTATAATATTAAGATAAAAACCTTCTATTATAGATCTTCAAGTTCTTCGGTAGAAAGTGTAGACTCGTCTATTGTTACAGCGCAAACTTATCCAAATCCTGTTACTAATCTTGTAGCACAGAACCTAACAACAACAAGTACAAAACTTACCTGGACAAGCCCGGCAGGTATGTGTGACGATCTGTATTTGTATATATCAGCAAATGAAAACTTTACTGACCTTATCAAGTCAACTAAGCTATCAGCAGGCGCAACTTCTTATACTGCTACTGGACTTACCACAGGTTCTACATATTATTATAAGTTGTATTCAAGAGTATATAAATATAACGATTCGACTAGTTTGATTTACACAGAATCAGACACTGTTATTTGTTCTACAAGTATTAACCCTGTAACAAACCAGAAAGTTAGTTCTTATGGAGTAAATTCTATAACTGTTAATTGGTCAAATCCTGCAGAATATGATGGTATAAGAATTTATACAAGTTCTAATTCTACCTTCTCTACGACTAATAGTACTTTGAGGGCAACTTATACAAACAAGACAACTACTTCTTGCACAATTTCAAGCCTTTCGCCAAATACATATTACTACGTTTATATTGTAGCTTATAAAATGGTCGATGGTTCCGAAAAAACTGCTGTTGTAAGGCTTGGTCAACGTACTCTTGCTTCTCTTGTTCAGAGTATTAGTGCAGATGTAAGTTCTCCAACTTCAGTAACAGTAACATGGAAAAATCCTGTAAATACATCAAACTGGAATTATTCTAGAATTTACGTTTATCAAGGCAATACATATGTAACCTATTATTCTCCATCAAAAGGAACTCAAGATGCTTCTCAATCATATATGGTAAATAATCTTACTCCAGGAACATCTTATACCTTCTCTGTGCGAACTTATAATAATAGTGGAGATGTAAATAACAATTATTCAACAGTTACAAAAACTACTACACCTGCTCCTGTTACAAACTTTACAGTAACTGATACAAGTACACAAGGTCTGTCAGTATCTTGGGAAAATCCTACTGGTAATTATACAGGATTGAATATCTATTATAAATTGTCTGGATCTTCTAATTCATGGGCCTTGTTTAGCCAGATAACCGACAAAACCATTACTTCAAAACAGTGGACTAACTTAAGTGCTCTTACTCCTGGTTGTGACTACTCGTTCTATGTAACAACTTATCTTAACGGAGTTACAAATCTTAGTGATGGTTCAAGTCAAACTGGTACAGTAACAGCTCACTTAAGACCAAATGCTCCTACCGGACTTGCTTATTCTTCAAGAACTACAAGCAGTATAAAGGTTAGCTGGACAAATCCTGCGAACTATACGGGAGTAAGACTTTATTATAAGGCTCATACTTCAACTTATTATTCTTATACCAATATCTCATATGGAAATACAAGTTATAACATTACAGGACTTACAGAAGGTACAAAATATGATATTTATTTAATGTCATATAATTATTCAACAACATATTATTCAAATAGTTCTACTATAACAACTTGTACAACTCCAGCAACAGTAACAGGTCTTACAGCATCGGCTTCTTATGGCGGAACTAAAATCTCTTGGTCTGCTTCTAGCGGTAATAAAGATTATTATGCTGTTTACTATAAATTATCAAGCAGCTCAAGCTGGTCTTTAGCGTCAAATACTGTAAGTTCATCATCAACTTCATATACATTTAGTAACAGTGATTTAACAAATAATTCTTATTATAATTTTAAGGTTGTTGGAAGAACATATAGTGATAGTACTGACTTTTATGTAGAATCTGATAGCTTCAATACAACATCATTCTATGCACCTCCAGCAGGTTTAAGTAATGTTAGTTTGTATTCTGATGATGGTATGGGAACCGTTCGTATTAAGTTCTATACAAGTTCAAGTAGTACATATGTTGATGTATTTGTAGGTGATACTTATGTAGCTTATAATTATTTTAGTGGAACTGGATATAAATATATTACTGTTACAATTCCAGATTATACTCGAGGAACTTATACTATTAGAATTGCTCCATATCATTATAATAATTCTAAATCAAATGATACTGCATCTTGGGCTCAAGAATACACGGGCCACACCTATGGTACTTCTGTAACACAAAATTCAAGATCAGATGGATTACTCGTAATAAATGGTACAGCATATTCTTATTCAAAATTGAATCGTATTGTTAATAAGAATGGTAGTGCAATAATTGCTTATAATTCAAGAGGAACAGAAGGGGCATTTACTTCTAATAGAGTAGTTACTTTGAATAATTATTCTATGGGAGCTTATGAAGTAACACAACAGTTATTCAAAGCTGTTATGGGATACAATCCAAGTGCATATAATTATGATTATGCTTATTATCCTGTATGTAATTTACGCTGGTATGATGCTATAGCATTCTGTAATAAACTGAGTGCTCTTCAAGGATTAACCCCTTGTTACTCTATTAGTGGTATACAAAACTCTTGGTGGGAAACTGCAACTATTTCTCAAGGTAATTATACATCTTCTTCATCATATATTTATGTACCAACTTCAGATAATTCGAATTGGAATAATGTTACTTTGAATCAGAATGCAAATGGTTATTATTTACCTACAGAATGTCAATGGGAGTATGCTGCCCGTGGTAAGTATTCAAGTGGAAATCCATGGGAATATACTTATGCTGGTAGTAATACACTTTCAGACGTCGGTTGGTACGTAGACAATTCTGGCGGCACTAGTCATCAAGTTGGTCAGAAATCTTCCAATTATCATGGTTTGTATGATTTAAATGGTAATGTCTATGAATGGCTTTCTGATTGGAATAATAGTGTTCCTAGTGGCACATATACAGACCCTTGGTGTGGTAATTATACATCTACTACAACTACAACTATAGAAAAGAATAGTAAGAATGCTGTTCTTCTCAAAGGTGGTTCATTCAATAGAGGTAGCAGTTATTGTACAAATCAGAAAAACGATTACTATTATAAGCCTGCAACAACTGATAGTGCCCGAGAAAGATTTGGTATGCGACTTTGTAGACATGTTTCTTACTAACATTTGATCTGCTAAAACAAACAAGCCACCGTGTTATCCAAACATGGTGGCTTGTTTTACCTTCCTACGAATTATTTTTAATTTGTAATTTTTGCCTCTGCAAAATCTTCCACCGGAATGTTCAGGAGTTCAGAAATTTCCGGAGCAGTATATTTTTTGTCTGCAAGCAACTTTTTTGCGTCTTCAATGGCTTTTTTATGGAAGCCTTCTTTAATACCTTCTTGACGACCTTCTTGGAGACCTAATTTACGTCCTTCAATTCGTCCCTCTCTGAGACCTTCCATGATGTTGTCTCGGACTTTCAAATGTTCAATCATGTATGCCTCCTTGTTCTGTTCGCGGTTCTTTATTTCTTTGATAAGTGTTGCTATCTTATCAGTAAGTTCATCTGTTGCTTCTTTACATTTAATATAATTCAGAATTGACTGTATTTCAAGGTCTTTTTCGTTTTCTGCTGCGGCGGCATTAAAGAAAATCTTGTATACCTCATCATTTAGTACAAAGTCTTTGTCCTCCTGACAAGTAGTTTTGAATGTATAAACGGGCATTCCTTTTTCAAAAGGATCTTCTTTGCATAAAAAAATTATGAAGGTTTCACTTAAGTTAGTATAATCAACGCCCTTGAGTAAATCGCTGGCATCAATCATTGAACTATAGTACCTGCTACGTTTAGGAAGTTCATCATTCGAAACTTTTTGCATTTCTACATTAAAGATTCTGCTGCTGTCTTTTACGTAGGCATCAAGTCGAACACCACGAGATTCATAATATGGTTTTAGTTCTTTTTGAACTTCCTGCCTTTCAATGTGATCTAAACGTACTTTGAGCAGGTGTTCAAGAATAGTCATACAGATTTCATCATTTTGCATGACCTGATAGAAAATGAAGTCATCTGTGAAATCAAGTTCTTCAAACGGTTTTAAAGTGGATAACATATCAATACCTCTTTGATTAAAATTTTCTCCTGCATAGTATTAGAAATAATTTGTAAAAAGAGGAAGTTTTTCAGAAAAAAAAGTTAAAAAAAAAGACCTGAACGCAAATTCAGGCCTTTTGTTGTATGATTTTAAAAAGTTTTACACATTAAACTTAAAGAACAACACATCTCCATCCTGCACAACGTACTCTTTTCCTTCCTGTCTGTACTTTCCGGCAGCCTTGATTGCGGCTTCGTCTTTGTACTGGCGGAGGTCGTCGATAGTGTAGGCTTCGGCTTTGATAAAGCCTTTTTCAAAGTCTGTGTGGATTACTCCGGCTGCACGTGGAGCCTTGTCTCCTGCGTGGATGGTCCAGGCTCGGCATTCATCAGGGCCTCCTGTGAAGAAGGTTCGCAAGCCCATAAGGTGATATGTTTTACGGGCAAGAACTGCAAGGCCGCTTTCGGTAAGGCCAACGCTTTCCATAAAATCTTTGCGGTCGTTTGGATCTTCAATTTCGGCAAGGTCGGCTTCGAACTTTCCGCAAATTACTACAACTTCTGATTTTTCTTCGTCAGCGTATTTTTTTACAACTTCAACATATTTGTTTGTCTGCGCTTCTATAGAATCTTCATCTACGTTGGCTACATAAATTGTAGGCTTCATTGTAAGAAGAAACATGTCGTAAAGGGCTGCGCGTTCATCATCTGTAAGGTCTGCTGTGCGGGCACATTTTCCGTCCTGGAGAAGCGGTTTGATTTTTGCAA
>CAMNDY010000056.1 GCA_946535985.1 uncultured Treponema sp.
ATGAAAATCAACAAAAACTTTTTAGACCTTGAGGAATCTTATCTTTTTTCGACGGTAAACAAAAAGACCCGCGATTTTGCTGCTGCCCATCCTCAGGCGGATATAATAAAACTTTCAATAGGGGATGTTACAAAACCAATCTGTCCTGCAGTAATTGATGCCATGCACAAGGCAGTAGATGAAATGGCAGATGAAAAGACCTTCCGCGGTTACCCTCCTGAGCAGGGTTATGATTTTGTGCGCCAGAAGATTCTGGAAAAAGATTATCTTGAACGAGGCATAAACCTGCAGCTGGACGAGATTTTCCTTTCTGACGGTGCTAAATCCGACTGCGGAAATATTGGAGACATTTTTGCCACCGACAACACCGTTGCCATCTGCGACCCAGTTTATCCTGTTTACATAGACACAAACATAATGAACGGGCGAAAAGATAAAATCATTATCCTGCCCTGCAGCGAAGAAAATGGATTTTTGCCTGACTTGCCAGCCAAAGACGATCCTGCAGCAGATATAATTTATCTGTGTTTCCCAAATAATCCGACTGGAGCGGTAGCTTCAAAAGAATATCTTAAAAAATGGGTAGACTACGCAAATGCCCACCATAGTCTTATACTTTACGATTCTGCCTACGAAGCTTTTATAAACGACGGTAAATATCCAAAATCAATTTATGAAATTGAAGGAGCAAAAACCTGCGCAATAGAACTCCGCTCTTTTTCTAAAACTGCGGGATTTACGGGTCTGCGCTGCGGATATACTGTAGTTCCACATGATCTTGTTTTTGAAGGAACAGAGCTCAATAAATTGTGGTTCCGCCGCCAGTCAACAAAATTCAACGGAGTTTCCTATATCACGCAAAAGGCTGCAGAAGCAGTTTATTCCCAGGAAGGACAAAAACAGATTCAGGAAAACCTGAACTTTTATCGCGAAAATGCCCGTATTATTCTGGAAGGCGTAAAGTCAGCAGGCTTTAAGGCCTTTGGTGGAGAGTATTCGCCTTATGTCTGGCTTAAAATTCCCGAGGGCTTTACCAGCTGGTCTTTCTTTGATGAGCTTTTGGAAAAATGTAATGTAGTCGGCACCCCCGGCAGCGGCTTTGGAAAAATGGGTGAAGGTTATTTAAGACTAACAGGCTTTGGCAGCCGCGAGCGCACTATAGAAGCCTTAAACCGAATAAAAAAAATATATAAATAAAAAAAGTTTTAAAAACTGATTGACAATTTTTTTTCTAAATTGTATAACCAAAATATCAAACGACAATGAGGTCGCAGAAATGGTATTTCTGCGACCTTTTTTGTTTTAAACCTTCCGGCTGCCGTTGGCATGTTCGGAGAAACTTAAATCGGCAAAGACGCGACATTCATGAATGTGATATGAATGTCGCGTTTTTTTATAGATTAATTCGGGGCGTTGCGGGGTGTCCCCGCTGGAGGGGGTAGCGAGCAACGCAGTGCGAGCGAGGGGGAGACGTCCCCCTCCTGCAAGGAGAAAACTATGGACGAAGTAACACCAATTTTTGGAGAAAACGTTTTTAACGAAACTGTGATGAAGGCTCGGCTGCCTAAGGAAACTTATAAACAGCTGATGAAAACTATAGAAGGCGGAGAAAAACTGGACGCTTCGGTTGCCACTGTTGTTGCTAATGCTATGAAGGACTGGGCAATTGAAAAGGGCGCTACTCACTATACTCACTGGTTCCAGCCACTTACAGGTATTACTGCCGAAAAACATGACAGCTTTATTGAACCTGTAGATGGTGGCCGTGTAATTATGGAGTTTAGCGGCAAGGAGCTTGTTCAGGGTGAACCGGATGCATCAAGCTTCCCTAGTGGTGGAATCCGTGCTACTTTTGAAGCCCGAGGTTATACTGCCTGGGATCCGACTTCCTACGCTTTTATAAAGGACGGAACCCTTTGTATTCCGACTGCCTTCTGTTCTTATACCGGCGAGGCTCTGGATAAAAAAACTCCGCTGCTCCGCTCCATGCAGGCAATCAGTAAGCAGGCTGTTCGTGTACTCAAGCTTTTTGATGGCAACGAAACAGTTACCAGCGTAAAAACAACTGTTGGTCCTGAACAGGAATACTTTCTTGTAGACAAGAGCGTTTACGACAAGCGAGAAGATTTGATTTATACAGGACGTACCCTCTTTGGTGCAAAGGCTCCTAAAGGACAGGAGCTCGAAGATCACTACTTTGGTATGATTAAACCTCGTGTTCAGGAATTCATGAAGGATTTGAACCGCGAGCTGTGGAAGCTTGGAATTCTTGCCAAGACTGAACATAACGAAGTTGCGCCGGCCCAGCATGAACTGGCTCCAATTTTCAGTACAACAAACCTGGCCTGTGACCACAACCAGCTTACAATGGAAATGATGCGAAAGGTTGCTGCCCGCCACGGAATGGTTTGTCTTTTGCATGAAAAACCTTTTGCCGGTGTAAACGGAAGCGGTAAGCATAACAACTGGTCCATTTCTACAAACACCGGAAAGAACCTGCTTGACCCTGGTACAAGCCCTGATCAGAATGCACAGTTCCTCCTTTTCCTCTGTGCAATCATCAAGGGTGTTGACGAGTATCAGGACCTGCTGCGTATTTCTGTTGCATCGGCCGGTAACGACCATCGTCTTGGAGCTAACGAGGCACCTCCTGCAATTATTTCTATCTTCCTTGGTGATGAGCTGAGCGAGATTCTGGAATGCATTGAGCAGGGCAAACCTTACGGCAAGCATGAAAAAGAAAAGATGCAGATTGGCGTTACTGTTCTTCCTGATTTTAATAAGGATACAACAGACCGCAACAGAACTTCACCATTTGCCTTTACCGGTAATAAGTTTGAATTCCGTATGCTGGGTTCTAACGAATCGATTGCCTGTGCCAACGTTTTCTTAAATACAGTTGTTGCCCAGGAGCTCAGCGAGTTTGCTGATATTCTTGAAAAGTCTGTAAACTTTAAGAGTGATTTACATGAATTGATTTTGAAGACTATCAAGGAACACAAAAGAATCATTTTCAACGGCAACGGTTATGATGATTCCTGGGTAAAAGAAGCAGAAAAGCGCGGACTTTATAATCTTAAGTCTACTCCGGAAGCTTTGCCACATATCCTTGACGAAAAGAACGTTAAGATTTTTGAAAAGTTTGGCGTTTACAGTAAGGTGGAACTAACAAGCCGCTTTGAGATCCACAACGAAAACTATTCAAAGATTATAAATATCGAAGCAGAAACAATGCTGGAGATGGCTAAGAAATTTATTCTGCCGGTTGCAAGTAAATATGCTAACAAACTTGCAGAAACAATTGGCCTTAAAAAAGCAGCCTGCGGTGAGTGTGATACAAGTTACGAAAGTGCAATGCTTAAAAAGGTAAGCTGCCTGACTTCCTGTATCTACAACAAAACCGAAAAGCTTGAGACAGAAGTGAGCGAGGCAAAGAAAACTGCCGGTGAAGGAGATTCAAGCAAAACTGCCTTCTTCTACCGAGAGCATGTTTTTGCAGCCATGAACGAACTGAGGGCCTGTGCCGATGAGCTTGAAACAATTACACCAAAAGAGCTCTGGCCATTCCCAAGTTACGGGGATCTGTTGTTCAGTGTTCGTTAGAAAGAGATTGTCGGGTCAAGCCCGACAATGACATTGGCCTTTTGACAAGCCGACAATGACATTGGCCTTTTGGTCAAGCCTGACAATGACATGTCACCTTCGGGCTTGACCCGGAGGTCTAAAATAAAATGGCAATGAAGCCGTAGAAAATTACTTGTATGAGTAATAATTCTACGGCTCTTTTTTTTATAATCCGGGTTTTCTCATGCCCGGAAAGGAGAAATATTATGAGTGAAGTTTGGAGCGTATGGTTCCTGATTGGTGCTGCACTTGTATTTTTTATGCAGTGCGGATTTGCGATGGTTGAAACTGGATTTACAAGGGCTAAGAACGCCGGAAATATCATAATGAAAAATCTTATGGATTTTTGTATTGGTACACCGATGTTTATGCTTTTGGGTTTTGGCCTTATGATGAGCGAAAACTATTTCTTTGGTTTTATTGGTAAGCCAAACTTGCAGCTCTTTACAAACTTTGCAGAACTGGATTGGTCAAGCTTTGTATTCAACTTAGTATTCTGTGCTACGGCCGCTACAATTGTTTCCGGTTCTATGGCAGAGCGTACAAAGTTCAGCGCTTACTGTATTTATTCGGCAGTAATTTCTGCAGTAGTTTATCCGATCGAAGCCGGTTGGGTATGGAACAGTCAGGGCTGGCTTGCTCAACTTGGATTTGTTGATTTTGCCGGTGGTGCTGCAATTCACTCCGTTGGTGGAACTGCTGCCCTTATTGGTGCAATCTTCCTGGGCCCTCGTATCGGTAAGTATGATCGCGATGCAAACGGCAAGGTAACAAAGGTTCACGCCATTCCGGGCCACTCGCTCACCCTTGGAGCCCTTGGAACCTTCATTCTCTGGTTTGGCTGGTACGGCTTTAACGGTGCTGCCTGTACACAGTTACTTGGAGTAGGCGGTCTTGCTGCCGTATTCACAACTACAACAATTGCTCCGGCAGTTGCCTGTGTTACAACAATGATTTTTACCTGGATAAAGAACGGTAAGCCTGATGTTTCCATGACCCTCAACGCTTCACTGGCAGGTCTTGTTGCAATCACTCCAACCTGTGCTACAGTTGATGCACTTGGTGCCACAGTAATCGGAGTCGTTTCCGGAATTATCGTTGTGCTTGTTGTAGAGTTCCTTGATCTTAAGCTTCATATTGATGACCCGGTTGGTGCCGTAGCAGTTCACCTTGCCAACGGTATCTGGGGTACCTTGAGCGACGGTTTGTTCAACGTAGACAGCGGTTTATTCTACGGTGGTGGAGTACATCACCTTGGAGTTCAGTTCGTTGGAGAAGCAGCAATCCTTGTATGGACTACAGTTTGTATGGTCATAACCTTTACTTTGATTAAGAAACTCCATGGTCTGCGCGCCAGTCGAGAAGAAGAAATTGTCGGACTTGATAAGCTTGAACACGGAATTGACTCCAGCTACGCAGGCTTTATCATGGCTCCACAGGTGCTTGGCGGAGACTCTGCTTCAGATGCCGCAGGTACTGTTCCGGTTGAAAAGGCTGTCCCTGTTACCAAGGCTACAGCCCGTCCGGATGCAAAGTTCCATATGATTTCTATCATTACTCGCCAGAGCAAGTTTGATGAACTTAAGAGCGCTATGAACGACATCAACGTAACAGGTATGACAGTAACAAACGTACTTGGCTGCGGAGTTCAGCATGGAAACACCCAGAAGTATCGTGGTGTAGAAATGGATATGACACTGTTGCCTAAGATTAAGGTAGATATCGTAGTAAGCGAAGTTCCTGTAGACTTGGTTGTTACAGCTGCCAAGGAAGTTCTTTACACCGGCCACATCGGCGACGGAAAGATTTTTGTATACGATGTTCAGAACGTTGTAAAGGTTCGTACCGGCGAAGAGGGGTATGAGGCTTTACAAGATTAAAAGTCATTGAGAACTTTATCAAGTTCCCGTCTTGAATTAATGTTCAGCTTTTCAAAAACTGTTGCAAGGTGTCGTTTGACTGTTGCAACAGAAATGAAAAGTTTACCCCCTTCCTTTTGCATCATACCACCCCCTTTTTGCATCTTACCCAAAACCGTATTGCCTTCTCAAAATACCCGATTTATGATTCAAATCATGAAACGACGCGGGATTTTGTTTTTAATTATTTTTGTTTTGTTCTCAGTAGGGGCGCTTTTTGGAGATGAAGCTGACGGTATCCTTAGGCCGGCACAAGCTTCTGCCCCAGCCAGGATGTCCATCTCAAAAGTAAAGGTTTTCCTTGATGAAGAAGATCTCACCCCGGATTCACCTGCAAACGGAAAAATCAAATATTCTACAATTTTAAGTTATACAAAGTTCCGCGAAAACAAAATGTTTACCCAAAAGGGTTTTGAAAAAGAAGCAGAAACTACAAGGCTCCGTCTTATGAACAGCGGACTTTTTTATTCTGCCCAGGTTGAAACCCGTGAATCACGGAAAAATCCCGGAAGCATGGTTGTTTATATTACAGTGCGCACAGGCTTTTTGCTCAGGTTTGGTAGTGGCAATGCTTATGGGCTTTTTGGAAAAGCAGCGCTTGGCGGTAGAAGAAATCTTCTTACAGGATATCTTGGTTATAACAAAAGCGGCGTAAACTATGTTGACGAAAATGCTTTTGGGCTTCCTCTTATTCTTGGCGCAGGCGCGTTTACAAATCTTCCTCAAAGTTTTGTTCAAAAAGAACCGCTTGCTTTTGACACCTCTTTTAAGGCAGGCATTTTTGCCACTCCGGATATCAGTCTGGGCGCTGATGTGCAGGCTTTAATCAGCACACAAGATGGTACGTCCGCAGATTTCACTCTTTCTCCATTTTTCTGTCATATAGCTTTGTTTTCTGAAGCTCTTAAGATGAAAACAGAAATTCGGCAGTTCAATTTTTTTGGGAGGGAAGAACGGGGAAGCAGTCTGGAAGCCGCTATAAATATAGAATGCATTCCGATAAAACAAATTACTCTTGCGGGACTTTTAGGCGGTGGACTTGTAATTTGTGATACAAAAATAAATCTTACAGATCAAAAAATCCGTTCTGGTTATACAGCACAAGATTTGACCTCCGATTGCTACGGACTTTTTTCTGCAGAGTTCAGATGGAATGCTTTGAGTTTTAATATGCCGCCATGCTTTCCGGTAGACATCATTCCGTATATATTCACAGACCTTGCTCTGGCTCAGGAATATTCAGATAAGTCAATCCGTCTGCTTGATGCATACGGAGTAGGACTTGCGATTAATTTTGATTGTCCTGTTTTTGCATACTTTAATTTTTCTTACGGAATAAATCATCAGGGGAAAGGAAAATTTGTTTTTGCAGCAATGCAGAACTTTTAATATCAGTTTTGTTTAAGGAGAATACAATGAAAAAAACATTGAAAAAAATCATTTTGCTTGGAGCTTGTGTTTTGATGGGTTTTGTGTGCGGTCCTCTTTTTGCCCAGGAGCTTAATCCACAGATTCAAAAGGGAATTGATTGTCATGACCGTGCGCGTTCCGGTGACCCAAAAAACACTGATGCTTTGATTGAAGAATGTCTAAAAACTCTGGAACCCTTCACACAAACTGATGCTATTGCCTGTGCAGTTTACGGAAGCGCTCTTACAATTAAGGCAAGCATCGTTGTAGAAACAAACGCTATAAAATCGCTTGAGTATCTTGATAAGGGAAACGAGTTCATAGACAAGGCTGTTTCAATGAAGCCTGATGAAATTTATTGCCGCATGCTTCGTTTGGAAAACGGAATTGAAGTTAGTCGAACCTCACCATTAAAAAGATACAGCGATATCAAAAGCGATGTTGAGTTTTTAATAGATGATGAAAAAGTCGAGCTACTTTCCGGCAATGATAAATCAGAAGCCTATTTGTACTGCGGATTTTATTATCTTGATTCGGGCGACCTTGATTATGCGCTTGAACTTTTTGAACTTGCACAAGAAGCGGCTCCCGATTCTGATTCTGGCAAGCGGGCACAAAAGATGCTTGACAAATATTCTGAATAAAGCGAGGACCCTATGATTTTAGAAGCAATTTTACTTGGACTTTCCACAGGAACTTACTGCACAATGTACTGCGCCCCTGTTTTAATTCCATTTTTGTCCGGCACAGAAAAGGTCAGCTACAAAAGAAACTCAGGTCTTATTGGCGCATTCCTTGGCGGCCGACTTGTAACATATTTTATTCTTGGCGCGGCTTTTGCTGCAATAGGACTTTTAGTTAATGAGTTTATGGATCCCCTTCTTGCACATAAGCTTTCTGTTTATGCATATCTTTTATGCGGACTTTCGCTACTTGTGAATTCTCTGGGAATAAAATTTCCATGGGGTTGCGGTGACGGCTGTCGTGTCCCAAAGCTTAGACGCGTAGGCAACGACTGGATTACTTCAATTTGTGCAGGGCTTGCTGTAGGCCTCCACGTTTGCCCACCTCTTTGGACTGCAATCGTGCGTTCTGTTTTTGGCGGCAAGGGACTTTCCGGCTTTTTCTATTTTATCTTTTTTTACATCGGGACGTTGCCGTTTTTTATTCCGCTTTTTGGTATTCCGTTTGTAGCAAAAAGACTTCCTGCAATTAAGAAGGTAGCTAGAGTTACACAGGTTTGTGTGAGCATTTATTTTATGATTTTTCTGGGTTTGATTCCCCTGATTTTTGGATAAGGAGTGCGGTATGATTTCCTCTTTGATTTTATCCTGCATGATGGCATTTATAATTTTTTTCTTTGTTGTTCTGATGCATAATTTTTCTATTGCATCAATTGTGTACACACTTTTTCTCATGTTCCTTTTTGTAAGAATGACTTTTTCTGAGCACAAAAAAATGGGCAGCGGAGTAATTTACCGACGTATCTTTCAGACAGTTTTTGCAGTGGGATTTTGCATTGCTTTCATTTCTGATTTATACAGCGAGCGTGGCAGCATGGCAATTACAAGTCAGGCCTTGAGTAATTCAGAGCTTCCTTTTTGTCATATCGCAATTCCTCAGGTTCTCCTTCCTCTGCTTGTTACAAAAAATATAATTTTTCCGGCTCGTATTGCGGGGCACTATGCAGCTGTTTCAAGTATGATTTTAATCTGGCTCGTCTGTACTCTTACACTCGGACGCGGCTGGTGCAGCTGGGTTTGTTTTTACGGCGGCTGGGAAGAAGGTTTTTCTCATGCAGCAAAAAAACAGCGCCTTAAGTTTCTTCCAAAAAACAGGGAGCTTCGTGAATTTCATTTTGGATTTTTGTTCTTTGTAATTCTTGCGTCGCTTTGTGAACTTGCCTGTATTTACTGTGAATGGTTTTGCCCCTTTAAGCTTGTAACAGAATTCAGCCCGATTAATTCTATTCCAAGCTTGATAGCAACAGTAATGTTTATAGGACTTTTTCTGGGCCTTGTAGTTGTGCTTCCAATTCTTACAAAAAAGAGAACACAGTGCAGCACGCTTTGTCCTTTTGGAGCTTTTGCTTCTCTGACAGATCGCTTCAGTTTGTTTCAGATGAAGATTGATACACAAAAATGTACCGGCTGTATGAAGTGTGCTTCTGTCTGTCCCTTCAGCGCAATTGATATTAAAACAATTCAGGACAAAAAAGGCCATCCCGAATTAACCTGTGCCAAGTGTGGGGAGTGTGTAGCGGCGTGTCCTCAAAAAGCAATTTCATACAGTCTGCGTTTTAGCAAAAATACATGTGGCTGCGGTCACAATCAGGCAAAGCCAAAAACTGCTGCGGGCAGGGTTTTCCAGGAGCTTTTACATCCGGCTCAGCTTTTCCGTTTTGCGGCTTTTACTTTTGCCGTAATCATGTCTTCGGATTTTATGATTAAATCGCTTAATCTTCTTGCAGGAATTTCTGGAGGTGCAAAATGAGTAAAGCTGTACTAACAAATATCAGATATAAGTGGACTCTTGCAAAAACGGTTTTCACCTGCTTTTTTGGAGTTTCCCTCTTTTTCATTTGTTCATCGATTCCTTCGAACTTTATAGGAAACTTTCTGCATGTAGATCCGTCATTTACCGGGGGCCTTGTCTGTGCAGATTTTATGGATTCAATTGGCGACGACAAGGGAGCCGGCGGAAACTTTGAACTTCGTTATCCTTTAAACAAAGCGTTTACAGAAGACTCTCTTGATCTTGTGCGTTATACAGTTCATGAACCTGTAATAAATGCCCGTTGGCAGCAGTCGTCGGAATACTGGCAGCTTGCTCTGGAATATAAAAGTGGTCCCGCTGATGTTCGCAATATCATGATTTATATTGATGCAGATAATATCCAAGGCGGAAGCACAGAACCCCTTTTTGATTCAGCAGAAAAGGTTTGCTTTGACGAAGAACATCCCTGGGATTTTGCTCTCTGGATTTGTTCAAACCAGGCAAAGCTTTATGACAGCAACGGCGATTTTATTTGCAGCACAGAATATTACAATCTGAACAATGGCTCTCAAATCAAAGTACGCATTCCTTTGCGCGATAAACGAATCCAAAAAATCCTTGGCGCAACCAAAACCTGGCATTATGTTTTGACAGGCGCCTATTCTCAGTTTGACCGCGGAGGTTTTATACCTCTGGAAAAAAAGCCTGCAATGGCTCACGGTGGAATGAAAAATTCAAAAGAGTTTAATAATCTTGTTCCTCCTGTTTATGATATTGTCGGCCCAAATGAAGCACTGGCTTCCTGGAACAGCGAGACCTTTGAAAAAGCAAAACTCACACCTGTAGAAGCCTCCATGACCGCCCGCAAAAAATCAAAAAGCGAAGAAGAAAAGAACAAAGCTTTTATTGCTGAGGTAAAAAAGACTTATGCAGAAAATCTTGGCTCTCAGGTACAGATGCAAATGCCTTCATCAACAAACGAAGGTCTTGCCCTCTACAAACAAAAGCTTTCCGAAAATCCAGATGATTTTGTGAGCATGGCTTACTACGGTTCTTTCCTTGCAATGAAGGGAGGAGAATCTTCTGTAGTAAAAGCAGTTGCCCTTGTAAACGAAGCCTTTACTTATCTTGATAAAGCCGTAGAACTTTCCGCTGGTCAGGAAGGCGAAATTGATGTTCTTATGAACAGAGGTTCTGTAAGCGCATCGGTTCCTGAGCAGGTTTTTGGAAAAGCAGAAATTGGTGCCGAAGATTTTATGCGAATAGTTTCACTTACAACGGACACAAATCTCAAAGCCTATTGTTATGTTATGGCCTATGAATGCTATAAGTCCTGCGGAAAAGAAAGCCAGGCAAATCTTGTATTGCAAGAAGCCAAAAAGATGGTAGAATTAAACTAAGGACAAAAAATGAAAATTACCATTTTAGAAAAACAGGCCGGCGAAGAAGACGAGATAATCGTTAAGTGCGACTATCTTGATGATAATATGACCAAGCTCATAAATCAGTTCAAAACCGGCAAAGGCAAAATGTCTTTTTACAAAGACTCCAAAATTGTTTTTGTTGAACCTGGCGACGTTCTGTATTTTGAATCAGTTGATGATACAGTTTTTGCCTATACAAAAGATTCTGTTTATGAAACAAAATCAAAGTTGTATCAGCTGGAAGAAGAGCTTCCTGCCAGCACCTTCTTCAGGGCAAACAAAGCAGTAATTGTAAATCTCGATAAAATCGACAGTCTTGCACCAGTTTTTGGCGGACGTTTTGAAGCTGTCTTAGAAAACGGTTATAAGGTTATGATTTCCAGAAATTACTTAAACACATTAAAGGAGTTGTTAGGCTTATGAGTTCTTCAGAAAGAAATAAAGAAATGATTTCAATAATGATAAATATCTGCACGCGCGTTGTTACCCTTGTTTTTATGATTGCCACGCTTTTCATATTGCTTTTTTCAGAAGATAAAAATATCCGCTGGAGCATTACAGATATCTGGGGAGTTCTTTCAATTGGTATTGTGTCAGGAGCCGGTTTTGGAATCTTTTATATCAAAAAGAATATGTCAAACAAACTGCTTTTACTGCTCAAAGCCATTTATTTTTTAATGATAAATGCGGTGCTTTTTTTTGTCGCCCTAAAGCTTGGCTGGATGAAAAAGGATTGGCCTTCGGTTGCTCTCATGGAAGTAATGTTCATAATTGTTTATTTCCTTGTTAATACACTTGTTTACCTTCTTGATTTTAACGAAGCCAAAAAGATTAACGAAAAACTTAAAAGCCGTAAAAAAACAACACAGGAGTAAGAAAAAATGGATGAAAAAGTAATCGAAAAAGTAAGAAGCAGCCTGCTTCACAGAAACGTCCTTGGTCTTTTGGGAATGCTGCTGCCCTTTATCAGCATGTTCAGCGGACTTTTTGTAAGAAATAAAGTGCCCGGCTGGTGGTGGTCAATCAGCGCAACTTATTATATCAGTCCGGCTCTTTCAATAATTCTTGGTGCCAGCGCAATCTTTTTAATCTGCTACAGATCTTACGACACAATTGACACAGTAATAAATATCATTTCCGGTATTTTTGCCATGGGAGTAGTTCTTTTCCCATGCAAGGGGCCTTATGATTATCCTTACGTAGGATTTTTTCAGCTACCGGTTGATGTTTCAAACGTCATTCATTCAATCTGTGCACTGCTGCTTTTTATCTTCCTGTCCTATAACATAGGCTGGCTTTTTACCCGCGGCTCCAACGTAAAGAAAAATAAGATTTATAAATTCTGTTCCTATGCAATGATTATAATTCTGAGCATTTTCCTGCTCTTAAAAATCGTTGGATTTTTTGGTCTCCCAATTCCCGGCTGGATAGTAATGATTGCCGAAGCCCTACTTCTTTTATTCTTCGGTTTTGCCTGGCTGGTAAAGGGACAGTTTGTTTTGAAGAATTTGTAGGGATTTATTCAAGGTCGCAAATTGCGACTTTGAAAAATTGAGTGTCTTGAAATAACCTATAAAACAAGGACAGAATTTTTCTGTAAATCTCTTCATCGGAAGTGGCAAAATCTACAAAAATGTATCGGTCGTGGTAGATTCCGTTTGTGGTTTTTAGAGTTATGTTTATATTTGGATATTCATTACAAAAGTCAGAGAATTCGGTTTTGTGAAGCTGTTTTCCTATATTGTCGCTGTATAGTGTGATTTGAACATTTGGTTTTGCTGTTTTCAAAAGTACCAGCGTTTTGAGGTTGATATAGTTGTCAACAATAGTTATTGACTTTTTGGCAGCCGAATAAATTGTTGAATATGTAATGTCAGCTTCTACTGTCTCGCCATTAAAAAACAGATAATCCTTTTTGATGTTTGGGTCGGTAAAATCTTTTATAACTTTTGAGAGTTCATTTTTAGTGACCATATTATGTTTTAAATTCTGGATATCTTTTGTGTTTTCGATTGTCTGTAGAGAAAGTTTTACAAGTTCGGGTGTCGAAAGAACATTTTGACTCTGAATAATAAAGTCCTTCATCTGTTTGAAGATTCTGACCAGGGCCTTGCTTTGTTTTATGGCCAGTTCGCCTCGAAGAACTGTCATTAGCATATAAATGCCTTGTTCAGTAAAAGCGTATGGGAGATATTTTGAATATTTTCCTTGTTCTAAAGTCAAAACTTTTGATCTTATATTATTTTCTAAGGTCGAAAATTTCGACCTTAGAATTTCTTGATATTCGTCTTTTGTTAATTGAAATCTAAAATCTTCATCGAATTTTTCAATATTGTTCCTTACTTGTTCATTAAATCTTTTTGTTTCATACCCATAAATCTCTGCGAGATCCGAATCCAGCATCACCTGAACACCGCGGATAATATATATTTTTGATCGCAATTCATTTTCATTATTAATCATTTTCTGTTTCCTTCATAACATCTTCAATCACCGCGATGATTGCTTTGCCGAACTGTTCGACTTTGGCTTCGCCTATGCCGTAGATGCCAAAGAGGGATTGTTTGTCGGTTGGTTTTTTGGCGGCAAGGTCGTACAGGGTTTTGTCGCCAAAAATGATGTATGGAGGAACGTTCATGTCGTCGGCTTTGTGTCGGCGCCAGGCTTTTAATTCTGTAATTATTTTTTCGCCCCTTTCGTCATCGGCTCCGGGTTTTTCTGCAATTACTTTGCGGCCGTCTGCTTTTTTGTGAACAATGAAGGCAGGTTTTTCAGCCCCTGGTTTTGGGAAGAGCATGCCGTTGCCACCACCGCCACCAGCTCCTTCAATATCCCGTGCGTCAGCCCCGCCAGCCGAGGTAATCCTAAGCGGCAGCATAATTTTTTCACGCGTAGACAAAACAGAGTAACCGTCTTCGGTAATATGCAGAATATTGTATTCGCCGTATTTAGTAAGCAGACCTGCGGCAATACACAAATCAATAAGGGTAAACCAGTCGTCCTTGCAAAGCTCGCGGCCAATGCCCCAGGTCGAAATCATGTTGTGACCGTTGTCTGTAATTCGTTTCTGGCGGGACCCCAAAAGAACGTCAATTACATAAGTTGAACCAAAACGCTCCTGGGTGCGGATAATACAGCACAAAAGCTTTTGCACCATGACTGTCACATCAATTTCCGGAATCTCGCCCCCGGCACAAATGTCACAGCAGCAGGCTTTGTTTGATTTTTTCGGATCATAGGCTTCTCCAAAATATCCAAGAAGAATGCGCCGTCTGCAGGAAACTGCGGTTGCAAAATTAATCATTCCCTGAAGTCTTGCTTCTGCTTTGCGGGGGTCGGCAGAACTTTCAAAAAAGAAGCGTACCTTGTTAATGTCACCGGCAGAATAAAGCAGCAGGGCAGTGGCAGGAAGTCCATCACGTCCGGCACGCCCGATTTCCTGATAGTATTCCTCAAGCGATTTTGGAAGGTCGTAGTTAATTACAAAACGGACATCTGGTTTGTTGATTCCCATTCCAAAGGCAATTGTTGCAACTACAATCAAAACCTTGCCCTTTACAAAATCATCCTGATTTTTTGCGCGCACATCGTCGTTAAGCCCCGCATGATAATTGATTGCAGAAAAACCAAGATCAATAAGAGCCTGTGCAAGCTGGTCAACCGTCCGTCTTGAATTACAATAAATGATTCCGCTTTCGCCGTCGTAATCCTTTATGCACTGAACAATCTGGTCCAGAGAATTCTTTTTTGGAGCAACCTGCAGAAAAATATTTTCGCGGTTAAAACTGGAAATAAAAATTTCCGGCTTTTTGAGGCGCAGGTTTTTAATGATATCCTGGCGGACATTTTCTGTAGCAGTTGCGGTAAGGGCAATCATAACTGCATCCGGGAAGAGGGCGCGGAAAGAACCAATCTCCATGTAGTCCGGGCGAAAGTCGTGACCCCATTGTGAAACGCAGTGTGCCTCGTCAATCGTAATACAGTCTACTTTAATTTCCTGCGAGGACAGCAGCGTGCGGATTTTTTCTGTAGACAATCCCTCCGGCGAAACGTAAATCATCTTTACCTGGCCGGCACGGATTTCGTCCATAGATTTTTTGTATTCATCCCAGCTGAGCGAAGAGTTCAGAAAAACTGAATGAATGCCCGCAGTTTCCAGCGAAGAAACCTGATCCTGCATGAGCGAAATGAGCGGCGAAACAATAACCGTAACCCCTTCAAAAATGAGCGCCGGAATCTGGTAGCAGATTGACTTACCGCCGCCGGTTGGCATTATGGCAAGAGTGTCTTTGCCGCTGAGTACGCTCTGAATTATTTTCTTTTGATTCTGGCGGAAGGAGTCGTAGCCAAAAACTGTTTTAAGAACAAATTCCGGTTCCGTGCCTTCAAACGTGTGCACATTTATTTTCACATAATTATTATAACAAGCATCAAACACTTGAAAAACCCCCGTTTTTTTGTTATATTTTGTCTACTCACGCCGGAGTGGTGGAATGGTAGACACGACAGACTCAAAATCTGTTGCGAGCA
>CAMNDY010000057.1 GCA_946535985.1 uncultured Treponema sp.
TCTTCTGTTTCTTTTGTCTGGAAAGCCTTTACAACCTTACGGAAGATTTCTACCTTTGCAGGATCTTTCAAATCTGCACCACGGGCTGCGATAAGATTCCAGTACTGCTTTTCGTCAACTGATGTATCTTTGAAAATTGCGCTTTCTGTTTTGATACCAAAGTCCAGGGCGTAGTTTCCGTTTACGATAGCGGCGTCAACATCGGCAAGAGCACTTGGAATTGTGTTGGCGGCAAGCTCCTTAATAACAAGATTTTTTGGATTTTCGATAATGTCTGCTACCGTCGGGTTGAAGCCTGCGTTTGCATTAAGTTTAATAAGACCAGCTGCGGCAAGAACCTTGATTGCACGACCACCATTTGTAACATCGTTTGGAATTGCAATTGTTGCACCATTTTTAAGTTCTGCTACAGACTTTACTTTTGAGCTGTAAAGATTGAGCGGAATGATGAAGGTGTTTCCAATAAGCTTTACATCGTAGTTGTGACTGCCGGCATCGTTTTCCAAAAAGATTCTGTGCTGGAAAGCATTCAAATCAATTTCGCCGTTTGAAAGGGCATTGTTTGGAGTAACGTAGTCAGAAAACTGAACAATCTTAAGATTAATTCCTTCTGCCTTAAGAGCCTTTTGAGCCGGTGCCCAAAGGTCTTCGTAGATAGAACCTACAACACCAATTTTGATGTCTACTGCTTTTGCTTTTTTTGACTTTTTGCCTGCGCCAAAAACCGATGTAAGAGCCAAAGCTCCAATTAAAATACCTGCGATAATTTTTTTCATATTAATACCTCTTTTATCTTGGGGTCCCTGAGTTTATCGAAGGGCCCTTTTTATTATTTATACAACTCCCTAGTTGTTAGGTAGGTTATAGCAAATATCTATAACTTGTGCTAATACAAGTTTTTTATTGTCAGTTATAGGAAAAAGCTATAACTGACCTGATTTTTATAAGGACAAAGCCCTCTGGTAGTTTGCATTCATGCTCTGGCAGGAGGCATTAAATTTTTCCTGCTCATCCGCGGTAAGCTGTAACTGGATTACTTCTGCAACGCCATTCTGGTTCAGGCGGCATGGGACACTTGCAAATACATTCTGCTGTCCATACTCGCCCTGGAGAAGTGTAGAAACAGGCAGAATTCTGTCTTCATTTCCAAAAATTGCCTGAACAACATTTGCAATGCTTGCACCAATTCCAAACTCTGTAGAACCTTTACCGCCAAGAATAATCCAGCCTGCCTGTTTTGCGCGGGCGGCAATGGCGTCAAGGTCAAGCTTGCCAAAACGTTCCGGCTGTTCTTTTATAAGTTCAAGAAGCGGCTTGCCTGCAACTGTTACTGCACTCCATGGAACAAACTGACTTTCTCCGTGTTCGCCAAGAGCATAAGCCTGGATTGATTTTTGTGAATAACCTGTTTCTTCGCTGATGGCTCGGCGTACTCTGGCACTATCAAGTGTAGTACTTGTAGATAAAATGCGGTGATAATCCCAGCCAAGTTTTTCCTGAAGATAATGTGTTACTACGTCTGCGGGGTTCGAAATATTTATGATGATTCCATTGAAGCCGCTTGCCTTGATTTTTGGAACAATGTCCTTAAGGATCTCAACTGTTGCTCCAAGTGTCTGCTGACGGTCTGTCTGACCAGCTGCCATGTCGGGGAGCGGGCCTGCGGCAACTATTAAAATGCCTGCATCCTTTATATCCTCGTAGCTGCCGGCTTTTACATGGACTGTTCGTCCAAGGTAGGTTGAGCTGTCCTGCAAATCCAGTGCCTGAGCGGCTGCCTTTTTTTCGTCAATGTCAATGTAAACAATTTCTTCTGCAAGGCCCTGGCTTATTAAGGCATAGCCTCCGTGACTTCCAACATGACCCGCACCAATGATTCCAATTTTACGCATATATTTCTCCTTATGCCCCTTCGACCCCTTCGACAAGCTCAGGGACCACAGGGTCCGCAATTAATGTTTATTCCTTTTAATAATTTTATTTCCGCCAAGCTGGATAAGGTTTACAATAATTACAAGAACAAAAATCGTAAGCCATGTAACATCAAGCTGGTTGCGGTCATGACCGTACATGATGGCGTAGTTACCAAGTCCACCTGCACCTACTGCTCCGGCCATTGCTGTTAGTCCTATCAAACTTACAAGAGTGATTGTTGTACCTCGAACAAGCGGCCCGATACTTTCGCGCAAATACACACGGAAAATAATATCTACAGGAGTAAGTCCCATGCTTTCTGCTGCTTCAATCAAACCACCGTCAACTTCTGCAAGTGCAGTTTCTACCTGGCGGCTGAAGAAAGGAACACATCCAAAAATCAGCGGAACAATTGCACCACGAACACCAATGGCAGTTCCCATCAAAAGTCTGCTCAGCGGCATTACACCTGTAAGCAAAATAATAAAAGGAATTGAACGGAAAAAGTTTATTGTCTTATCAAGAATCTGATAGATAACTTTGTTTTCAAGAATTGACCCCTTTTTAGTTACAATGAGTACAATTCCAAAAACAAGTCCTATTGCAAAGCTTATGCCGCCTGCCCAAAGTGTCATTATAAAAGTTTCAAGCAGCCCGTTAAAAAATCGCTCCGGATGAGCTGAAACGTTTGGTAAAATTTTTTCTATAATTTCTGTCATACAATTCCTCCTTTATTGTTTTGGCCCTTCGACAGGCTCAGGGATCACAGCTCCAGATTTAAGTACTTCCACTCCAACTCCCTGCTGTTCTATGTGAGCAAGTGCGCGTTTTACTATGTCTGGTTTTCCACTGACTATTGCTACAGTTCCGCCAATTGGTGCGTCCTGAACAATTTCTACATCTGCAAAAATTATGTTGATTGTAATTTCGTACAGTCGCGACATTGCAGAAATAATCGGCTCGCTGACATTTTTCTGGATAAACGTAAATCGCACCAGAGTTTCGTCTGATTCTAGCTTTACAACAGGCGAATCTTCTTCAATAAGCTTTTCGATTTTTGTAAGGCTCGAAGTTGAACGGATAAATCGCTTTGTAACTTCGTTCTGCGGCTTTGCAAAAATATCAAAAACTTCTCCCTGTTCAACAATAATTCCGTTTTCCATTACGGCAACCTTTGAACAGATTTCTTTTATAACTTCCATCTGGTGAGTGATGATTACGATTGTAAGTCCCAGATCTTTGTTGAGTTTTTTGAGCAGCGCAAGAATTGAACGAGTTGTCGTTGGATCAAGTGCACTTGTTGCTTCATCACACAAAAGAATATCAGGATTATTTGCAAGCGCACGGGCAATTGCAACACGCTGTTTTTGTCCACCGCTAAGCTGAGAAGGGTAGACTTTTTCTTTATCTTCAATTTCAACAAGTGCAAGAAGCTCGCGAACTTTTTTTGCAATTTCTTCTTTTGAAAGTCCGCTGTGTTTGAGCGGAAATGCAACGTTACTAAAAACAGTACGGCTTTTCATTAAATTAAAATGCTGAAAAATCATTCCGATTTTTTTTCGTTCTTCACGAAGCTCTTTTGGACTAAGAGAAAGAAAATCTTTTCCACGAACAGTTACGCTGCCTTGAGTTGGTCGTCCAAGCAGATTTATTGTTCGCACAAGTGTAGATTTTCCGGCACCAGAAAATCCGATGATTCCAAAAATCTCACCCTGTTCAATAGAAATGCTTGCATCCTCTACAGCATTAAAAGTCTTTTTGCCATCTGTAAAAGTTTTGTATATGTCTTTAAGTTCAATAATGGGCATTTAGGCCTCCTTTTGTGTGGTCCCTGAGCTTGTCGAAGGGTCTTTAAGTTGGCATTTCGACAGGCTCAATGACCGCGTTGTTTGTTTACTTATAACCAAAATCTATAACTTGCGCTAATACTAGTTTTTTATTGTGAGGTATAGGAAAAAGTTATAACAGAAGGAGGCGACGCCCGCGCACTTTTATTTGCACACACTGTCAATGAAGTTCGCAATTTCTTTTATCACACTTATACGGCGGCCTAAAAGTCCGTGTTCTGTAGGGAACTCTATTCGCTTTTGAATTGCGTTTGTCTGGTGTGCTTCAAGTTGTTTCCATAAAGGAAGAATCATTTCATTAACAGGCGAAACAGAATCATAAGTACCGCCAATTACTAAAAGATTTTTATCCTTTACCTGTTCGAATGCTTTTGGGTGGCTTATTTCTGCCTGATTTATTACAACGTCATCGTAAAGTGCATCAATTCCATCGGACTGTAAGATTTTACCTTCCTCTAAAAGCGAACGAAAATAACTTTCTTTTGCACGGTTCAGGTAGCGGGTAGGATCATACGGTGTAAGCATAATAATCCCTCCAATCCAGTCCAGCTTGCGGCCGGCATTCAAAGCGGAGTTTGCACCCATACTGTGTCCAAGTAAAAAAATCTGTGAAGGGTCTACATTATATTTTTGTGTAAACTCCTGCGAGTGTGCATATTCTGCAAGATTTTGTGCATCTTCAATACAGTTTGTAATTAAATATTTTCCCTGACTTCCCCATGCACCTCGGTTATGCGGAACAATTACAAGGCAACCAATACGGCACAAGGCATGAGAAATATCATCATTACGTGCAGTTCCAGGAAATCCGTGCATCATTATTACACAAGGATGAGGAGTAGGCTGATTTGCAGAAGGCCACATAATTTCACCGTAAATGTGTGAGCCCGTACTAACAAAATCAAGAGTTGTGTAGTCTGGCAGAGCTGTTGGATCTATTTCTTTTTCATCAGAAAAAAGGTTTTCGAGTTTTAATGTAGATGACATATTGTTATTCCTAATTACCTACTAATAAAGTAGGTATATAATTAGGTTATAGGTTTTGGTTATAAATGTCAATAAAAAATATGTATAAATTATTTCTTTATAACCTATTGCATTAGTAGGTAATAAGTTGTATATTGCCATAAACCTACGAAAAAGGTAGGTAAAAAGTAAAGAGAGGTTGAATATGGCAACACAAATAAATACAGGAAGCTGCTGCTTGATCGGACGAGGAAAATCGGTTTATACAGATGAACAGGCAGAAAAATATGCACAGGAAGTAGGTGTTCCTCCTCGCCCAATGGAAACAAAAAACGAAATTGATGAAACTGGTGCTTTTATTCGTCAGCCAAATGCATTTATTCAGAAGTTTGGAAATGGTGCAAATGAATTAAAAGCAGAAGCAAATAGATACGGAATTTATTGGGCAAAGGGCTGTAACTGGTCAAATCGACCTGTAATTGTACGCGATCTTCTTGGACTTGAAAATGTAATTTCAGACACTCTTTGTACTCATTCAGGCGAAACAAATAAATATGGTCACGGTTTTGGTGATTCAAAAGATCACAAAGATCCTGCTACCGGCGCATATTTTTTGAGCGAGTTTTATAAGCGTGCAAATCCTGATTTTAAGGGAAGGGCAACAACTCCAACTTTTGTAGATATTATTGAAAAGAAAGCTGTAAATAATGATTATCATCGTCTTACAAATTATATTGAAGTTCAGTTCAGACCTTTTCAGCCAAAAGATGCCCCTGATTTATATCCAAAGGCATTCCGTAAAGAAATTGATGAATTTAATGACTGGCTTTTTCCTCATATAAATAATGGTCATTATAGAATGGCATTTTGTCAGAGTCTTAGTGCCTATAACGAAGCCTTTGAAGATTTTTTTGATTCAATGGATAAGCTTGAAAAACGTCTTGAAACTAACCGCTTTTTGTTTGGGGACTATGTTACAGACAGCGATGTTCGATTCTTTGTAACACTGGCACGCTGGGATACTTCTTACTATAAAAATGTTGGTCCTTTAAAGCACAGAATTGTTGATTACAAAAATATCTGGGCTTATGCTCGTGAACTTTGTGCAATTCCTGCTTTCAAAAAGAATACATATTTTAAGGATCTTGCACTTGGTAATCCTTCAAAAGAAAAAGGTATTTTCCAGGACTATCAGTCCCGTATTGTTCCTCAGATTGATTTTGAAGAGCTTTGGAAGGCTGATGATTCAAGGAAGCATTTGAGTAAAACCCCGGATGAACTTTTCCTTCGCCATCCTGAAAATGAAAGTGCAGAAGATTATTATTCTGATATTTCTTCAACAATCTGGAACAGTCCGAATCAGGCAGACAGGAATCCAAAAAATGGAACTTTGTCTGTAGATGCTTCAATCAATCCTCTTGAGGGAAAACTCTAGGATTTAATTTATCAAAAAGGAAAGAATATTTTTATGAGTGAACTATATTGCAGTCTTAAAAGACCAGCACCAGAAAACAAAAGCTATGTATCATCTTTGGTAAACAGTGGTGAGCATGGAGAGAATGGTTCTTTTAAAAGACAGGTAAACAGATTTACAAAACCTTTTGGAGATGGTAAAGATGAACTTCCTGTTGAAGCAAACAGATACAGATTAATCTGGGCTCCTGTTTGTCCCTGGGCTCATAGATCTGTAATTGTACGCCGCCTTTTAGGTCTGGAGGATGTTATCAGTCTTGGAACTCTTGATCCTGTAAGACCTGACACACCTACAAGCGACTGGGCTTTTACCTTGGACAAAGATGGAGTAGATCCTGTTTTAAAAATCCACCGTCTTAGTGAACTGTATTTAAGATCAGACAAGGACTACACAGGCCGCCCTACAGTGCCATGTCTTGTTGATTTAAAAACAGGCTTAATTGCAAATAATGATTATTTCAATCTCACAAGATATTTCGAAACTAAATGGACAAAGTTTCACAAACCTGGAGCTCCTGATTTATACCCGGAAGAATTAAGAAGTCAGATTGATAAACTGAATGATGAATTATTTGATAAGGTAAACAACGGAGTTTATAAAGCAGGCTTTGCAAGAAGTCAGGAAGCTTACGAAGATGCAGTTGTTAATGTTTTTAAAATGTTTGACAGCCTTGAAGAAAGGTTATCACATTCAAGATATTTATTTGGAAATAGAATAACAGAATCGGATGTTCGTTTATATGTAACATTAGCCAGATTTGATATTGCCTATTACAACGCATTTAAAGTAAATCTCAAATCACTCAAGGAATACAAAAACTTATGGGCATACGCCAGAGATTTGTATCAGACAAAAGGTTTTGGTGATACTACAGATTTCCTTTCAATAAAAAAGCATTACCACCTTTGTTGTGTAGAAAACCCTTATAAGATTTTACCGCTGGGGCCGGATCTAAGTGACTGGAATACCCCAAGTGGAAGAGAGAATTTGTAATTATTAAAAAGGAATAAAAAGATGGATTTAATACGAGTAACTGAAGAATGGCAGAGAGCTGGTGTTCACTATGTAAGAACCGAAGGGATGGTAAAAGATTTTAATCTTACACTGGAAGGAGAGTTTGAAGCTGATACACCCGGTGATATTTATGTACTGGCACTTGATGAAAATTTACCTGTTTCAACCTGCAGATTAAAAATCCATGATGACACAGGAAAAATTGAAAGAGTTGCAACAATCCCTCAATACAGAAGTAAAGGAATTGGATCTCTTGTGATAACCGAAGCCGAAAAATGGCTTAAAGAGCTTGGTGCCAAAAAAGTAGTGATTAATTCGCGGATTGCGGCAGTAAGGTTCTATGAAAAACTTGGTTACAAAGCCGACTACAACAAAAAAAGTGGTTCCGGATTATTTGAATGTGTAGAAACACAAAAGGAGTTAGAAAGATAAAATGGCAAAGATTTACGATAACATTCTTGACTTAGTTGGTCATACACCACTGGTAAGATTTCATGCACTTGAAAAAAAATACAGTGCCCAGGCCAATATAATCGGCAAACTGGAATTTTTTAATCCTTCTTTCAGTTCAAAAGCACGTATTGCAAAGAACATGATTGAAGAAGCAGAAAAATCCGGAGAGTTAAAGCCCGGTGCAACCATTCTTGAAGGAACAAGTGGAAACACTGGAATTGGCCTTGCAATGGTTGCCGCAGCAAAAGGCTATAAGGCAATAATTGCCATGCCGGAAAATATGAGTAAGGAAAGAATTACAATCATCAAGTCTTTTGGTGGAGAAGTTGTCCTTACTCCAAAAGAAAAAAATATGGCCGGGGCGGGTGAAAAAATTGCAGAGCTTGCAGCAGAAATTCCGGGAGCCTTTATACCGGGACAGGGAAAAAATCCAAATAATCCTGGTGCTCATTTTAAAACAACTGGTCCTGAAATCTGGGAAGACACAGATGGTAAGGTTGATATTTTTGTAGCTGCAAGTGGAACCGGCGGAACAATTTCCGGAGCAGGAGAATACCTTCGTTCAAAAAATCCTGAGATCAAAATTATCGCAGTTGAACCTAAAGGTAGTCCGGTGCTCAATGGAGGAGAACCTGGTCCTCACAAAATCCAGGGAATCGGCGGAGGGCTTACTCCACCTGTAACAAACGTAAGTCTTTTTGATGAAGTTATTGATGTTACAGATGAAGATGCCTATGAAACAGCCAGATTTTCTGCAAAAAAAGAGGGGATAGCAGTTGGTATTTCTGCAGGTGCGGCACTCTGGGCAGCAGCAAAAGTTGCGGCTAGAGAAGAAAATGCAGGAAAAACAATTGTAGTAATAGTACCAGATTCAGGCGAACGTTATTTGTCGTCTGATTTGTACGAATAAAAAAATATAGGGAGATAAAATTATGAAAAAATCAACAAAAATCTTAGGAGTGGGAATAGCACTTATTTCGGTTCTGCTTGCAGGTTGCAGCAAAAAATCTGCAAAAGAAGCACAGACAATCAAATTTGGTGTTTTGCCGGGAACAATCAGAACAGCTGTAGTTCTTCTTGCAGACCATCTTGGTTATTACAAAGAAGAAGGCGTTGATGTTGAGCTTAAAGAAGTTGCAAATGCAACAGCAGCCCTTACATCAATTAGTCTTGCAAAAGGTGAACTTGATATCTGGGGTACAGGAATTGTGCCAGATTTGAATTTTATTGCAAATGGTTCTGATCTTGTTATTTTTGAAGGAACAGCTGCAGAAGGTGGTGCAATTGTTGCCAAGCCTGAAAATGTTGCAAAGTTCAAAGATATTACCCCTGCAAATTATAACGGAATTAAAATTGCAACAGTTCGTGCAGATACTGCATGGGTTGTAAGCCGTGCTCATCTTGAAAAAGTGGGAGTTGATGTTTCTTCCATCACAGTTATGGAAGTAGATACACAGGTAAATGTTGCCGAAGCTGTAAATAAAGGTGAAGCTGTTTTAGGATTCCTTCCAGCTGAGTTTGCCCGAAAGTATTCAGAAAAGGTTGATGTTGTTTATGAAGTTGGTGAACTTGAACCTTTATATGTATGCTGCCGTCAGGTAACTGCACGTGCAACACTTGAATCAAAACATGATGAACTTGTTAAATTTACAAAAGCGAATCTTCGTGCTTTGAACTATTACAATGATCCTGCAAACCGCGATGCAATTGTTTCTTATCTTGCAGAATATTCAAGCCAGACAAAGGAATATGTTTACAATTATCTTTTTGAAAACCGTACAATTATGACTCTTAATCCAAATAAGAAGGGTGTAATTGAATATTACAATTCTCTTGTAAATGCAGGCTATTTTAAGGGTGATATAAAAATCGAAGATCATCTTGATACTGCAATTTATGAAGAAGCACTTGCTCAAATTAAGAAACAGTATCCAAAAGACGAGTTTTATAAAACACTGTAGAACTTTGTAAAAACAATGGGGAACGATTATGGCAAAAATACAGATTCAAAACTTAACACTTACTTATCAGAGTCCTGGTAAATCTTATACTGCTCTTGAAAATCTGAACCTTACAGTAAATGAAGGCGAGTTTGTGTGCATAATCGGTCCTTCTGGCTGCGGAAAAAGTTCTTTGCTTTCTGTAATTGAAGGTTTGAATAAAGCAACTTCTGGAAAAGTTTTAATTGACGGTAAAGAAATTACTGGACCTGGAAAAGACAGAGGAATTGTTTTTCAGCATTATTCACTTTTTCCGTGGCTCACAACTGTTGGCAATGTTGTTTTTGCCATGAAGCAGAATAAAATCAAGGGCAGTAAAAAAGAACTTGAAGAAACTGCAAAGCATTATCTTACAAAAGTTGGACTTGCTGACGCATTTGAAAAATATCCTGCTGAGCTTTCCGGCGGTATGCAGCAGCGTGTTGCAATTGCACGAGTTCTGGCTGCTAATTCTTCAATCTTTTTGATGGACGAACCATTTGGAGCAATTGACCCAAAGAACAGACAGGAGCTTCAGGAGCTTTTGGGTGTCCTTACCCGCGAAGAATCAAAAACAGTTCTTTTTGTAACACATGATATTGATGAAGCGATTCTTCTTGCCGACAGAATTATCTTTATAGATAAACACAGTATCCAGGCTGATATTGAAGTTGGCATTAAAAAACCAATTACAAAAGCAGAGCTTATAGATAATGAACAATTCCGCACTCTGAACTCACATCTTATGAGTTTATTCTATCGCGGAGTTGCAGAAAATATTGGCCACGAGGTATACCTATGATTACAGTTTCTTTTATTGTTGCAAACGCTTTATTTGTTTTACAGAATCTTCTTGTATTTGTTCTTCCACGTTCTCCAAAAATCCAGACTGTAATCCCAATTACAGTAGCTTCCTTTTTAATCGAAGCAATTTTTCTTTTGAAGCATTTTCTTACAAAAAAACGTTCAGCTTCAAATATCGTATCAATTGTTTACGGTTTACTGATAGTGTGGATTGTTGCAACCAGATTTGGACTTTCTCATCCTGTTCTGGTTCCGAATCCAGAAAATGTTTTTAATGTTTTTGTTCTTAACCATAAAGATTTAATTCTTGGTCTTTACAGTTCAATGAAAATTCTTTTAATTGGAATTTCTCTTGCTATGTTCCTGGGAATTTTTCTTGGACTTTTTACAGGTTATATTCAGGGTGTCCGCGAAACTTTTCTTCCTGTTACAAAGGTAATCAGTACAGTTCCGCCTCTTGTTTATACGCCTTATGTTGTTGCTGTTATGCCTACTTTTTACAGCGCATCTATTTTTGTAATTTTTTCAGCTGTATTCTGGCCAACATTTATGAGCATGATTGCACGAGTAGGAAGTGTAGACAAAAAGATAATTGATTCTGCAAGAGGAATGAATGTTTCTACGCCTACCATGCTTTTTAAAATCATCCTGCCTTATTCTTTGCCAGAAGTAATTGCAAGGCTTTCAACTTCGCTCACTTCTGCAATGCTTTGTCTTACCGGTGCAGAAATGCTTGGCGCAAGTGCGGGCCTTGGATATTTTGTAAAAAAATTCAGTGATTATGCAGATTATACCCGCGTTCTTGCAGGAATTATTTATATAGCAATTATTGTTACAATTTTGAACACTCTCGTTGAGCTGCTTCAGAAAAAAGTCATTAAATGGAAGTACTAATATGAATATAGATACACTTTGTGTTACAGGCAGTCCCTGCTATGAACCATGCGATAACACAGGAGCGATTGCTCTTCCTATTTATCAGTCGGCAACTTTTGCACATCCGGAGCTTGGAAAATCAACAGGCTACGATTATTCCCGTCTGAAAAATCCAACAAGAGATTATCTTGAAAAACTTGTTGCAGAACTTGATCACGCAGAATATGGTTTTGCATACAACTGCGGACTTGCTGCAATCACTGCTGTTTTTGATGCCCTGATTTTGAATGAAAAAAAAGGAGCTGTCTTTCATGTAATTTGCTCCGAGGATTTGTATGGCGGAACCGAACGCTTTTTAAATACAATTGGCTCAAGACTTGGATTTGAAACTACTTATGTAGATACTTCGAATTTTGAAAATATCACAAAGGCTGCACGTAAAGATACAAAGGTAATTTATCTTGAAACTCCAGGCAATCCGCTTATGAAAGTAACAGATATAAAACAGGCTGCAGATTTCGCTCATAAGATTGGTGCACTTTTAATTGTTGATAATACTTTTTTAACACCATACTTGCAGCAGCCGATTCTCCTTGGTGCCGACGTTGTTGTTCAAAGCGGTACAAAATTTTTATGTGGACATAATGATACTCTTGCAGGCTTTGTTACAACAAATAATAAACAGCTTGCAGAAAATCTTGAAGTCATAACTAAAACTACAGGTGCAGCACTTGCGCCTTTTGACAGTTTTCTTGCAGTGCGAGGAATTAAAACTCTTGCTGTAAGAATGGATAAGCATATTGAAAATGCAAAGCGAATTGTTGAAGCCTTGAAACAGATTCCAAAGGTTGTAAAAATCCTTTATGCAGGAACTGGCAGCATGATTTCATTTTATGTGGATAGTAAACAAACTGTTGAACAGGTTCTTAAAAATGTAAAAATCATTCATTTTGCCGAAAGTCTTGGAGGAGTAGATTCTCTTATTACTTACCCTGCAACACAAACTCATGTGGATGTTCCGGAAGAAGAACGTAATCGTCGTGGAATTACAGATACTTTACTTCGCCTTAGTGTTGGTATTGAAAATTCTGAAGATTTAATTCAGGATTTAAAAGAGGCTCTTGAATGAAATACGACTTTGAAACTGTGATAGACAGACATAATACAAACTCCATAAAAACTGATCTTGCCGTGGCACGCGGAAAACCAGAAGATGTACTTTCGCTTTGGGTTGCCGATATGGATTTTCCAACTGCTCCCGAAATTCTCGAAGCCTTACATTCAAAAGTTGATCATGGAATCTTTGGTTATTCTGTTCCAAATCAGCAGTTTTATGAAGCCGTAATAAACTGGCAAAAATCAGAACACAATTTTGAAGTAAACCGTCATTGGATAGTAACAACTCCTGGTGTAGTTTTTGCAATTTCATGTGCTATAAAAGCATTTACGCAAATAGGGGAGTCGGTAATTATTCAAACTCCGGTTTATTATCCTTTTAAAAATATGATTTTAGCAAATGACCGAAAACTTGTGACTTCTTCACTTGTTGAAAAAAATGGCCGCTATCAAATTGATTTTGAGGATTTTGAAAATAAGATTGTTCAGAATAATGTAAAGCTTTTTATTCTCTGCAGCCCTCATAATCCTGTTGGTCGTGTGTGGACTTGGGAAGAGCTTACAAAACTTTCGGAGATTTGTTTACGCCATAACGTGATTGTTTTTGCAGATGAAATACATAATGATTTTATTTTTGCTCCAAATAAACATATTGTTTATTCTACAGTTTCTGAACAAGCTGCTCAAAATTGTATTGTCTCTACTTCTGCCAGTAAAAGTTTTAATCTTGCAGGACTTCAATTTTCAGTAAACTTTATACAAAATCCGGAACTTAAAAGTAAATTCCGTAAAGAGATAGACAAAACAGGTTATGATGAACCTTCGGTAATGGGATTGGTTGCTACTCAAGCGGCTTACCAGAAAGGCAAACCTTGGTTTGATGCATTGAAAATTCACCTTCAGGAAAATCTTGATTTTGTGCGAACTTTTGTAAAAGAAAAACTTTCGAAGGTCCGTCTTATTGAGCCGGAAGGTACGTATCTTTTGTGGCTTGATTTTTCTGCACTTGGCTATTCAGACGAAGAACTTGATAATATCATTGTAAAAAAAGCAAAGCTCTGGCTTGACCGCGGAACAATGTTCGGACCAGAAGGTGCAAATTTCCAGCGTATAAATATTGCAACTCCACGAGCGATTTTGGAGGATGCCCTCAAACGACTTGAAGCTGTTTTCAAAGGAGACGAAAAATGAGTATTTTGGATGAAGCATTTGAAATAAAACCTTACATGAACAATTTGCGTAATTATTTTCATTCTCATCCGGAACTTGGATTGCAGGAATTTAATACCTGTACCCGCATAGAAGAAGAATTAAATAAGCTTGGCATAACAAATAAACGTGTAGCCGGAACAAATGTAATTGCCCAAATTGATAGTGGTAAAAAAGGTAAAACTCTTTTTCTTCGTGCTGATATTGATGCCCTCCCGATTCAGGAAAAAAATGATGTTCCATATAAAAGTCAGAATGACGGTGTAATGCATGCCTGCGGTCACGACGGACATACCGCATATCTTTTAGGTGCTGCCAAACTCATAAATGAACATGTGGCTGAGCTTTCAGGTAAAGTGATTTTTTGTTTTCAGGCCGCAGAAGAAATTGGAAAAGGTGCAAGAGACGTAATTGCTTCCGGGGCTCTCGATTCTGTTGATCGAATTTTTGGCATCCATTTTCAATCAGAAATAAAGCTTGGAAAAATAGGAATAAAATCGGGTGCGGATATGGCAAGCTGTGACCGTTTTAAAATCACAATAAAAGGGAAGGCTGCACATATTACAACTCCACAGGAAGGTTCTGATTCTGTTTTTATTGGAGCTCTTATTACTGCACAGTTACAGACAGTTGTAAGCAGACTTGTTTCACCTGTCGAAGGTGGTTTAGTTGGTGTGGGAAGCTTTCATTCTGGAACAACCTATAACGTTATACCGGGTGAAGCAGTTTTGGAAGGTACAATAAGGGCTTTCAGTAAAGAAAACCGAAAAAAGCTTGCTGATGCTGTTACAAAAATCAGTAAAGATATAGCCCAGACTTATGGGGCTCAGGCAGAAGTTGAAATTGAGGACATTTGTGACCCGCTTACAAATCCTTCTGATACTACCGCCGAAGTTGTGGAAGCTGCAAAAAAGATTATCCCGCATGAAAATATTCTTACAGGAATAGACAAGCGTTTTATGTCTGATAATTTTGCTGATTATATGCGTAAAGCCCCTGGCACTTATGCACATGTAGGTTCTTCTGATGGTGAAGCAACAAGTTTTCCTCATCATAACGAACATTTTGATCTGGCACCCGATTGTCTTGTGTATGCAGCGGCTCTGGCAACTCAGTATACGCTTGATTACTTAAAATAAATATTACTTGCAGGAGGCACACAAAATGATGAAAATTTCAACCAAAGGACAATACGCTCTTTTAATTATGACAGAACTTGCCCAGCAGCCAACCGACAGGTTTATTCCATTAAAGCTTCTTTCTCATAGGCACAATTTGTCTGTAAAATACCTGGAGCAGATTCTGATTCAGCTGAGCAAAGCAGGCCTTGTAGCAGGGGTTCGTGGCAGCAACGGCGGCTACAAGCTCGTAAAACCAACCGAACAATACACCACCGGCCAGATCCTCCGCGCCTTAGAAGGCGATCTTTCTCCTGTAAACACTATCCACACAAACGTCCTGACCGACATCGGTAACGACGACTACTGGAAAGCCTTCGAAAAAGTAATAAACGACTACGTAGACTCCGTAACCCTAGACCAGCTGGTAGAAAAAAATAAAGAAAACGCTGGCTGGATGTACTACATATAAGAATCTGGAAATCAATTTT
>CAMNDY010000058.1 GCA_946535985.1 uncultured Treponema sp.
AGATTGTACTCCCTCAGGCTGTAAAAGCATGTCTTCCTACATATACAAGCGAGTTCATCGTTTTAATTAAGGAAACTTCTGTAGCAAGCTTTATTGCCGTTCGCGACATGACTAAAGCAGGCGACATGATTCGTAATGCAACCTACAATGCCTGGATTCCTCTTTTAACCTGTGCGGTAATATATCTTATTCTTACTGTAGGACTTACCAAGCTCTTTGGTCTGCTCGAAAAAAGGATGGCAAAAAGTGACAGATAATGAAATTTTAATCGAAGTCAAAAATCTCAAAATAAGCTTTGGCGACCTTCACGTAATTAAAGATTTATCTACCAGTATTAAAAAGGGTGAAAAAATTGTAGTAATTGGTCCTTCCGGCTCCGGAAAATCAACTTTTTTGCGCTGTCTAAACCGTCTTGAAACTCCGGATGGCGGTACAATTCTTTTTGAAGGCAATGATATGACCGACCCAAAAACAAATCTTGATGCCTGTCGTCAGAAAATGGGAATGGTTTTTCAGCATTTTAATCTTTTTCCACATCTTACTGTTATGGAAAATATCACTCTGGCACCGGTTCAGCTGGGGCTCAGAACTTTGGAAGAAGCCCGCGCCGAAGCAATGCAGCTTCTTGAACGTATAGGCCTGCCCGAAAAAGCAGACGTGTATCCTTCTACCTTGAGCGGCGGTCAGAAGCAGCGTATTGCAATTGTTCGTTCTCTTGCCATGCATCCAGATGTAATGCTTTTTGATGAACCAACTTCGGCACTTGACCCCGAAATGGTAGGTGAGGTTCTTGAGGTTATGAAGGATCTTGCTCATGAAGGAATGACCATGCTGGTAGTAACTCACGAAATGGGCTTTGCCCGCGAGGTTGCAGACCGTGTTATGTTCATGGATGGCGGCTACATTACAGAAGAGGGGACCCCTGAGCAGATTTTCCAGCATCCAAAGTGCGAACGCCTTCAGCAGTTCTTGAAATCGGTACTGTAAACTATATGTGGTAAACCTAAAAATTGCTTACGCAATTTTTTTAACGGTTTGCTATAGAACAACGGCCGCCAGCGGCCTTACACATTTTTCTTTCCTTTTACGTAACTTTAGTATTATCTTTAACGTTATACAGTTATATTGACAAAAACATAAGAAAAATTGTATTATCGTATTAATACAATAATACTCAAGGAGATTTACAATGCCAGTTATCACACTAGACAATGTACGCAAAACATACCCTCTGGGAAAACAAAGGGTAGAGGCTGTAAAAGGAGTTTCATTCAGCATTGAAAAAGGCGAATTTGCCGCAATTTCGGGGCCTTCCGGTTCCGGAAAATCAACAATCTTAAATATGGTTGGACTTATTGATCTTCCTACTTCTGGCAAAATCATTATTGATGGAGTAGATGTTTACGATGGTTTTAATCTTGAAAATACAGAGCTTGATGCAGGCCGCTTAAACAACTACAACGAAAAGCAGAATAAAAAAATCAAAACTACTGTTCCAAACAAACTCGATAAAAGAATTACAGGACTCCGCCGTTCAAAGCTGGGCTTTATTTTCCAGACCTTCAACCTTATTCCTGTTTTGAATGTTTACGAAAATATTGAGTTCCCTCTGCTGCTTGAATCAAAAGACAAAAAACTTGCCTGTCCTGTAGATTCTTTCAGCAAAAAAGAGAAGGAAGAATGGATTCATTATCTTATGGAAAAAACCGGCCTTACCGACTGGGAAAAACATAAACCGAGCGAGCTCAGTGGTGGTCAGCGCCAGCGTGTAGCAATTGCTCGTGCCCTTGTAACAAAAGCACCTGTAATTCTTGCCGATGAACCTACAGCAAACCTTGACTCTGTAAACTCTGCCCAGATTCTTTCTTTGATGAAAGATTTGAACCGCGATCCGGAGCTGCAGACAACCTTTATTTTCTCAACTCACGATTCGCGCATTGTAGAAATGTGTGATCACGTAGTTCATATTTTTGATGGTAATATAAAGAATGATGAGCACAAGACAGGCTCAGATGTTTACAACGTGGAGTCTAAATAATGAGAGAAATATTTAAGCTTGCCTTGCGAAACCTTAAGGAACACAAGTCAAAAACTATAATAATTGCAAGCTTTCTTGTTTTTGGTATTGCAATTGTTATTTTGGGTAACTCCTTCCTGGAGTCTGTAAACCGAGGTCTCGAAAAAGATTTTCGTACAAATTACACCGGCGATATTGCAATTGGTAAAAATCCCGAAAAAGGTGTTATCAATGATCTTTTTGGTGTAAATACAACTAACATTACAACAGAGATTCCTCAGCTGCCTGCAATTACTGACCTTGATAAGGTAATGGAAATTGTAAATCAGACAGAGGGAATTAAAAGTCATACAAAGCTTATTTCGGCACAGATTCTTGTTGCCTATGGCGTAGAAATGGATTTATCTGATCTTATAGACAGAGATGATCTTGGTTTTGACGACCTGCCAATTTCTATGCTTTTTGCCGGCGAAGATGATTCTTACTGGAATACTTTTCCAAGCGTAAACTTTGTAGAAGGAACTTATCCTGCTGCGGGCACAAATGAAATAATGATTGATACGCGTGTAAAAAAAGCCTATGAATCTTTGTATTCACGCACCCTCAATCTTGGAGACACAGTTCTTTGTGCAGGTGCCAACTCAAACAATGTTATCCGCGAAGCAAAAGTAGTTGGAATATTTAATCCTCCTAACGAAAACTCTGCCATGTTCCAGATTGTTTATTGTAATCCCGATTTTGCAAGAGCTTTTGCCGATCTTACTTATGCTTCAAATTTTGAAAATCAGATTCCGGATTCTATTGACCTTTCCATTAATACAATGGACGAAGATGATTTGTTCTCTTCTTTTGATGATGATTTGTTTTCAATTGATGATACATCTTCTGCCTTTGTTGGCAGCGGCATTGAGGATTTTGATTCAATTCTTGGAGACACAAGCCTTAGAGACGAACTCAACAAAACCGACGATGGAGCCTGGCATTATATCCTTGCCAAAGCAAAAAATCCCGGCCAGACCCAAAGCATTATCAACGAGCTTAATGAAAAATTCAAAGAAGAAGGTCTTGATGTTTATGCCATGGACTGGAAAAGAGCTGCTTATTCCTATTCTCAATCTGTAGAAGGAATTGGACTTGTCTTTAATATTCTTATTTCAATTCTGGCAATCGTTGTATTTATCATCATAATGAACACAATGATTGTTTCGGTAATTGAACGCACCGGTGAAATTGGAACAATGCGTGCAATTGGTGCCGAAAAGAAATTTGTACGCCGCCTCTTCTTTAGCGAAACTATTATGCTCACATCAATTTCTTCTCTGCTTGGTATAATTGTTGCCGCAATAGTAATGGCAATCTTTAATTCGCTGAATATAACTATAACAAACAGTATTGCCAAAATGATTCTTGGGGGAGGGCTGCTAAGGTTCTCTCCAACAGCCGGCATTATCATAACAACAATTGTAGTTGCTATTGGCGGAAGTGTAATCAGTAATCTTTATCCGGTTTCTTCTGCCCTTAAAATTACGCCGCTTAAAGCTTTAAATCAGGGAGGCAACTAATGAAAAGTTCAATTAATTTTTCTCTAAAAAATCTTACAAGACAAAAAAGACGAAACGCAGTTTTAGTTGTTGCCATTGCCTTTGGATTTTTTGTAGTAACAGCAATTGATGGTCTTACAACAGGCCTTGTAGGAAATCTTGAAAATCAGATTACTCAGCTTGTTGGTGGAAACGTAGTTTGCGAAGGTCTTGAATGGATTCCTCCTTCTACCGAAAACGGCAAGGTTCAGCTTGTAAATATTGTCCGTGACCGAAATTATATTAAAGATATTGTTGATGAAATTGGAATTAAATATGATTATTATTCCTGCTTTACAATGTCTGGTGGTCAGATTATTTTTAACGGCAAAAAGGCCATGATTCAACTTTATGGCCGCGACCTTGACGAAAAGCAGCTTCGCAGTTCAATGCAGCTGGTCAGCGGAAGTATAGATTCTTCAATTCCAAACGGTCTCATTATCAGCGATAAAATTGCTTCCTCAATGAATCTTCAGGTAGGTGATGATGTAATTTATACAACAACTACTGTTTATGGCCAGAACACTGTAGCCGATATGAAAATTGCTGCAATTATGAAGTCTAACAGCTTTATAAATACAATGCAGTCTTACTGTGATATTGAAGACTTAAACAGAATTGTAGAAATGCCGGAAGGCTCTTACTCTATGTTCTCGCTTTATCTCCGCAATAAAAAATATCAGACAAAAGCTGCCATGGCTATAGAAGCAAGAATCCGCCAGGACGCCGATGTAAATCCTCAGATCAATGTAACAAGCCGTGCCCTTGCAATGAAAACGAATCCAACAAATATTGGAAAGGGTATTGAAAAACAGGTAGATTCACGCAAAGCAGAAAATGAGTGGAAAGGCGTAAAGTATGGAGTAGAAACTCTTTACGACGAAATTCCTCAGATTAAAACAGCAATGAATATTGTGCACATTGTTGCAACTACAATTCTTATTGTTATCCTGCTCATTGTAATGATAGGTGTTTCTAACACTTACCGCATGGTTTTGTACGAACGCATCCGAGAAATTGGAACTATGCGTGCACTTGGCATGACCGGTAAAGATACTAGAAAAGTCTTTACAAGCGAAGCTGTTGTGCTTTGTGTAATTGGGGCTGTTCTTGGCCTTATTCTTGCAGTTATTGCAATGGCAATTATTCATACAATTCCAATTCACAATGAAGCCTTGTCGCTTTTCTTAAGTAAAGGACATTTTTCTTTCAAAGTTTCGGTTGGAACTGTTATACTGCAGTATATTCTGCTTATTGTGCTTACATCCTGGGCCGTACGTGGCAGTGCCAAAAAAGCCGCTTCCCTCAGCCCGGCCGAAGCATTGAGAACTATAAAATAATGTGGTCCCTGAGCTTGTCGAAGGGTCCTAAGGAGTTTATATGAAAAAAACAATTATTACCTTGTGCCTGTCACTCTTTTTTGCTGCAGGGCTTTTTGCCCAGGCTTCTGCCGCAGACAGCGAAAAGGCATACAAAATTCTTGAGGCAACTGATGACGTTCTTGCCTATCACGGAGACTATTCTGCAACCGTTTCTCTTTTAATAGAAAAACCAAATAAACCAAAAGAAAGCGTTCAGTATAAAATCTTTGAACGTACCGATAAAAAACTCATGACTCTTGTTCAGCTTTATCCCGAAGCCGATAAGGGAAATGGCTTTTTGCGCGATGATGACAATATCTGGGCTTATGATCCAATCAGCCGAAAGTTTAGTCATACATCTTTAAAAGAGTCTCTTGGAAATTCAGACGTAAAGCTTGATGATATTGAGCAGGACGAAAATTCCTGGAGAATCAATTACGATATTGAAGCTTTTGAAAACGGCATGCTTGGAAAACAGGAGGTTTATATCATAACTGCAAAAGCAAAAACAAATGAACCTTCTTATGCCAAAACAAAATTTTATGTGCGTAAAGATATGAACCTTATTCTTAAATACGAGGATTTTTCCGGTTCTGATCGTCTTATGCGTACAACACTTCTTCCAAAATATGCCAAGGTTCCTTCAGGCTTTGTTCCAACTCAAATAATTGTAAAGGACGAATTAAACCCCGGCGAAAATACAACTCAGGTAATTTCTGACTTAACTTTTGACGCCTTGCCTGACCGTATTTTTACAAAAGCTTATCTTGAGGGCTTGAACTAATTTTCGCGGTCCCTGAGCCTGTCGAAGTTACTAAGGCTTATCTTGAAGGACTTAACTGATTTTCGCGGTCCCTGAGCCTGTCGAAGGGCCACTAATAGGAATTACTTATGAAAAGATTATTATTCATTTTATTTATTTTATTAATGAGCCTTGGCTCTCTATCTGCCCAATCCGACGATGACCTTTTTGGCAGCGATGATGATTTATTTGGCGACGATGATTTTCTTATTGAAGAAGTTGCCGATGTTTCTGCAAAAAGCGACTTGAGCAAGGGAGTTCTATTTGATAACGGTAGTGTAAAGATTGGCGGAAACTTTACTTCAGAAATCAGCACTTCCTTTCTTGTTTATGCAGATGACGACAAGTCTTTCCTGGAGCATTTTTCCGATACAAAAATCAGTCCTAATGTTGGAGCATATCTTACAGTAGATGCCCGCCCAACTCAGGATTTACGCATGTATTCAAAGTTCGGGCTAAGGTATCCTTTTAGTTCTAAGGCAGTTTCTACTGCTCAAACAACAGCAACTCCTGTAACTCCCCAGTACACTTTTTACAAAACAGATGTAGAAACCTCAATCACCGACTGGATTTATCTCAAAGAATTATTCACCGATTTTTCTGTAGCCGACACAGCCTTCTTTCGTTTTGGACTTCATACAGTAACCTGGGGGGCAGGTTATTTCTTCAGCCCGGTAAGCGACATTATTAATACCTCAATGATCGACCCCGAAAATACATCTGCCCAGGTAGACGGCTGCTTTAATCTTCGAACTCAGATTACTTTCCCAAATACTCAAAATTGTCTCTGGGTATATGTAATGCCGGCCTTTGATTATGCCAAAAACTGTGCCTTCGCCGGAAAGTATGATTTAGTCCTTGGCGGCTGGGAACTTGGTCTTGGCGGATACTGGAAATATGAGGCTGCACCAAAAGTAACTCTTACAGCTTCTGGAAGTATAAAGAAATTCAATCTCTTTGGTGAAGCTGTATTCCAGTATGGCAGCGACTTTGAATGGGATAATGAAAAAGATAAAACTGCGATTTTTAAAGCTACAGCCGGCTTCAGCTATACCTGGAAAGATCCTTCTATTACCCTTGTAGGTCAGTATCTTTATGACGGAAACAATTTTGAGTTTGATAATGAAACTCTTACATATCTTGGTACAAATCCAATGTACATAAAGAATAATTTTACAAAAGGTCACAATGCTGCGGTCGCTTTGAGTTTTGGAAGAATTTTTGGAACAACAAATTTAACTGCCGCTGTTTTTGGAATTGTTAATTTTGGTAAAGAAGATTTACCTCCAATGGTTTCTGCACTTTTAAAAGAATATGGTGCCGAAAGTTTTATGGGCTCGGGAACCTTTTCTGCAATGTTAAATTATGCTCCAACTAATTCTATTACACTTGGAATCGGTCCCTACATGACCTTTGCCGACTGGGACTCAAAACCGGATCTGGCACTTAAATTGACTTTCACCCTCGGCGGCGGCAAGTTCTAAAAAAATACTGTCATTGTCGGGCTTGACCCGACAATCTCACTTTAGGAGACACTTTTTTTGTTCACCCACATCTTCTTCGATTTAGATGGCACCCTCACAGATCCGGCTCAGGGAATTACTAACTCTTTTATTCATGCGCTAAAGTTTTATGGTATGGAGATTCCGTCTTACGAAGAACTGTGCAAACTCATAGGCCCGCCGCTTCCATACAGTTTTGAAACAACCTTTGGTTTTGATCATGACAAGGCAATGCAAGCTGTTGCCAAATACCGAGAATATTTTTCAACAAAAGGTCTTTTTGAAAATAAAGTCTATCCGGGAATTCCTGAACTTTTGCAGACTTTGAAAGAGCAGGGGAAGCATCTTCTTGTTGCCACTTCAAAACCCGAAGAATATTCAATCAAAATTATAAATCACTTTGGCCTAAGTAAATATTTTGATTTTGTATGTGGCAGCCTAATGGACGAATCACGCAGTAAAAAGTCAGAAGTTATTGCCTATGCCCTGGACTGTGCCGGTTTAGGAAAAGCCGACAAAGAAAAAGTCCTCATGGTAGGCGACCGCTTTCACGACGTAGAAGGTGCAAAAGCCAATGGGCTCAAATCCTGCGGGGTCCTCTTTGGCTACGGTTCCCGCCGGGAATTACAAGATGCAGGAGCTGATTATATCGTGAAATCTGTAAAGGAATTGTCTGCTCTGATTTTAGGTTCAGTCTAACGGAGTTTTTATGTGGTATGGCTTTAATGTTTTATGGCTTTTTAGTGCCGGTGGAAAAGAGCCTTTTGTAAATCCTCGTTTTATCAGAATTGATGAAAATGAACTTGATTTTATGGCCGAAATGGGCTGTAATTTTGTCCGCCTGCCTGTAGACTACCGCTTCTTCATTCATAATTTTGAATATGATAAATACGATGAAGAAATGCTCAAAGTTCTTGATAAATGCCTTGATGCCATTATAAGCCGGGGAATGCACTGTTCTCTTAATGTTCATCGCGGCCCGGGCTACTGCGTAAATGGAAATGAATTTGAAAAAGATAATCTTTGGACAGATTTAATTGCCCAGGACGCTTTTACAAATCTCTGGAAAACTTTTGCCCAGCGTTACAAGAATTATTCAAAAGACCAGTTAAGCTTTGACCTTCTCAATGAACCGCCCAATCCCGGCCAGTATGGGCTTACCCGCCAGAATCATAAGGCAATAATGGCTAGAGTTGCAGGCGAAATCAGAAAAATTTCACCGGATAGAACTATAGTCTGCGATGGTTTGGGCGGAGGACATCTTGCCGCGCCTGAACTTGCAGATTTGAATGTTGTAATGAGTGGCCGCGGATACATGCCTTTTCATCTTACCCACTGGAAATCTGAATGGAACGAAAAGAACGGCTCAATGACCTGGGATTATCCGGACTGGCCTGGTGTCAAAGAAAACGGTAAAATCTGGGATTGTCAGGCTCTGCTTGATTTTTATAAACCCTGGAAAGAAATGAAGGATTCCGGCTGCCAGGTTCATATTGGAGAGGCCGGTGTTTATAACAAGGTTCGTAATGATACTGCTCTGGCCTGGTACCGGGACTTTTTTGGTGTCTGCAATGAACTTGGTTTTGGTTTTGCCTTATGGAACTTCAGGGGTGCCTTTGGAATTGTTGAACACCGTCGCGAAAATACTCACTGGGAAACCATGCACGGTATGATTGTAGACCGCGATTTGTATGAACTATTCAAAGAGAGTATGAAATAAGACAGTTTTTTATTCTTCCTTATATACTTTTACCCAGTCAACATACATACGGGCGGGAAGGGCTGTCTGATCAATCGGGCCTCCCCATCTTCCAAACTCCGCGGTAATCTTCATGTAATTGCGGGATTGAACTATTCCTCCCCAGACATCTGCTCCTTCCTTTGTTGAATCCCAGAAAGGACTTTCGCTGTCATCAAGATAAGCCTTGTAATAATCCTTTGTCCATTCAAAAGTTATTTCGTGCCACTGCTGGTAGAAGGAATCCTCAATATAATAACGGCTCCCATGAGATTTGTGAGCTTCTCCATAACCATCCCAATGAACGGCTGAGTTTAAGTAAGTTTTTTGATTTTCCGGCATCCAGGGATCGTTAGGTAGAATTTCAAAGATATCAATTTCGCCACCGTCTTTTGCTCCATTGCCAATATTTTTTTCTTTGTCACTCATCAGCCAGAAGGCATACCAGAGCCCGGAAGCTTTTTCTGCCTTAAAGCGGATTTTGTAGAGGCCACGAGTCTGTTCAAACTTTCCTTTGCTGCGGATTGCACCACTAATTGGAGTTCCGTTTTCTATTTTGGCTTCGATTATAAGGTTTCCATCTTTTACTGAAGAACAAGAGTTTTTCCAGTAACCGCCTGCATCCTGGCGAGGCCATTCAGGGCATTTTTCCCAGCGTGTAGTATCCAGTTCTGTGCCCTCAAAATCATCATAAAAAGTCTGGGAATATTTTTTTTCATTAAAAGTGATTACTTCTTCAGAATTTCCAAGGTTTTGTCCAATTGGAGTATCTTCGATTATAGAGTCATCTCCTGTAGTCATACATCCTGTAAGAATTGAGGCTGATAATATTACAGCGAGAGTTTTAGTTTTAATATATTGTTTCATAAGTATAGTATAGCATAATTTTGAAAAATTTATTCAAATACCTTAAGCGCATATCTTACGGTGTCCATTGCGTCTTTGCCATAAAAATCTGCGCCAATTTTGTCTGAATATTCCTGAGTCATAACCGCGCCGCCAACGCAAACCTTAGCCCATGGGCATTCTTTTCGTAAAAGCTTTATTGTGTCTTCCATTGCAGCAACTGTAGTTGTCATAAGGGCCGAAAGTCCTACCAGCTGAATCTTGTCTTTTTTGCAGGCTTCTACAACCACTTCCGGAGCTACGTCTTTTCCAAGGTCTATTACATCAAAGTCGTAATTCTGCAAAAGAACTTTTACAATGTTTTTGCCAATGTCATGAATGTCTCCCTTTACGGTGGCAATTATAACCTTTCCTTTTGATTTACCTTTTTTGCCGGATTTTTCCATAAAGCCGCGGATTTCATCAAAAGCAGTTTTTGCCGCATCTGCAGCCATGAGTAGTTGAGGCAGGTACATCTTCTTAGCTTCAAACTGTTTACCAACATAATCAAGCCCTGGAATAAGATGTGTGTTTATTATTTCAAGAGATTCTGTAGTTTTGAGTAATTCTTTAGTTGCTGCAGCCGCATCGTTTTTCAAACCTTTAATAATGGCATTTTTTAGAGGAGAACTTTCTGTGGCTCCTGAGCCTGTCGAAGGACCACCTGCTGAACCCGCCGGGGGCGTTATGGGGGTGGAACCCCCGTTAGAAGGGGTAGCGGAAGCCGATACGGCTGCAGTGAGGGGGAGTCTTCCCCCTTCCTTATTAATCCACTCAATATAATTTGTACAGTTGTTATCCAAGCCTAACAAAAGACTTGTGGTATACCATGCCTTTTTCATCTCCAGTTGAAGTGGATTCATAATTGCTGCACTAAGCCCGTTTTGCATTGCCATTGTAAAAAATGCAGAGGTAACAAATTCTCTGTTAGGTAAGCCAAAGGAAACGTTAGATATGCCTAACGAAGTATTGCCACCCGTTTCATAAATTCCGCGGACTGTTTCAAGAGTAGCAAGCCCTGCCTGTGAGTCTGAACTGACAGCCATGGCAAGAGGGTCTATAATAATATCTTTTTTTGCAATTCCATAACGGGCAGCTTCTTTATAAATTTTCTGCGCAATCTTAAGACGGTCGGCAGCTTTTACAGGAATGCCTTTTTCATCAAGGGTAAGTCCTATGACAACTCCGCCATATTTTTTTACAAGAGGGAATACGGCATCCATAATTTCTTTTTTACCGTTTACAGAATTTATTAGAGCTTTTCCGTTGTAGCGGCGAAGTGCTGCTTCCATAACTTTTGCAGAAGATGTATCAATCTGAAGAGGCAAATCTGTAACTGCCTGAAGCTCTGTCATTACGCGGACCATCATTTCTTTTTCATCAATTTCAGGCAGCCCTACATTTACATCAAGAACCTCAGCTCCGGCTTCTTCCTGTTCAAGTCCCTGGTGAATTATGTAATCAATATCATTGTTTCTCAGGGCTTCCTTAAACTTTTTCTTTCCTGTAGGGTTTATGCGCTCGCCAATAAGAACACATGGTCGGCGTTCTCCCTTTTCATTTTTTCCAAAATACACAACTTTTGTATTTGAACTTATTACGCAGTAGTCTTTTGCTGCAGTCAGATTTTTGGTAGAGGTAAAGGTGCCCTGTTTCTGAAGAGTTTTTTTCATCAGAGAAATATATTCCGGCGTGGTTCCACAGCAGCCACCAAGAATCTTTGCTTTTACAGAAGGAACTGCGTAAACTTTTTTCATTGCCTGTACAAAATCTTTTGCATTAACATCAAAAACTGTTTTGCCGTCAATTACTTTTGGAAGGCCTGCATTAGGATTTATAATTACAGGAACGTTTGCGGCTTTACAAAGGCGCTTCACTGCAGGAAGCATTTCCACCGGGCCTAAACTGCAGTTGACTCCTATTGCAGAAACACCAAGCCCTTCCAGCATTGCAACCATTGTTTCCGGGGTTGAACCGCTTAAAGTACGGCAGTCGGCATCGTAAACATTTGTAACAAGAATAGGGTAGTTTACTTTTGTTTCTTCCATTATTTCTTTTGCAGCAATTACCGCAGCTTTTGTTTCGTAACCATCATTCATTGTTTCAATGAGAATACAGTCAAAGCTCTGCGATTTTTCCTGAGCGCATTTAAATGCTGTCCGGAAGGTCTTTTTGTATAAGGTAATGCAGTCTTCAAAATCAAGATCTCCCATTGGCTTGAGCAGCTTGCCGGTTGAAGAAATATCAAAGGCAATAAAAAGGGCAGGAGAGTTTCCTGTTTCTGCTTTAATTTTTTTTTCAGCTTGCTTACGGGCGTTGTTAGCATTGACTAACGCTGCCGAAATTATTTTATTTATATTTGTCGGATATTTTGTTATAAAAGCTCCAAAGGTGTTAGACTTAATGATGTTTGCGCCTGCAATAAAATAATCATAATGAAGTTGAGTAATGATATCAGGGTGTTTGAGGTTCCAGGTTTCTGGAAGCTCGCCGGGCTTTAATCCCTTGCTTTGTAAAATTGTTCCGGTGCCTCCATCAAAAAAAAGTGGAGTTTTTCCTAAGAGCTGTGAAATATTATTTTTCATTTTGTCCTTCCAATAAAACTTTTTATCCTGCAAAAAACTAGTGGTGGGTAGCGTGATATTTGTGTTTTTCTTTATATTGTTCTTTGTCTGCCGCTTTTAATAACTGCTGCAGATTGCAATTATCCGGGCCATATTCTACTGCTCCAAAACTGATGCTGATTTCAAAAGGAAGATTATTCTCTTTAGAGACTGATTTACATGCCTGCTTTAAAGCCTCTTTTGTTTTTTTCAGATGTTCAAAAGGAAGGCCTGGGATAACCCCTGCAAATTCATCTCCTCCAAGTCTGCCGATTACGTCGTTCTGACGGAAAACAGTTTTGAATATCTGGGCTTCAAGCTTTATTGCTGTATCTCCCATTTCGTGACCATAATTATCGTTGATTTTCTTAAGGTCATTCATATCTGCAAAGAAAATCAAACCTCCGGCTCCCATTTTTATAGACAGCTTGATTGCTTCCTTGCCCATTTCTTCAAAGCCTCGTCTATTAAAGCTGCCTGTCAGACTATCAATCATTGAAATTTCATTTAATTCTGTATTGTCCATCTGGAGGATTTTATTTTCGGAAGAAAGCTTTTCATTTTCTTCAAGCTGTTTTGTATAAATATATGACTGGGCAATTACATTCGAGAAAGTTTTTAAATAAATCATCGAAAGTAAATATTCATTTGTAATGCATTTTGCTACAAAATATCCATATTGCTTGTTACTGAAGAAAATTGGCTGCCATATAAAAGAACCCGGTTCTGTTCCAAAATACTTAGAAGGTAAAAGCATTTTTTGAGGATTAAAAACATCCTTCAGATTTGGCATTTTTATATTCTGAAGTTTATCAACATACAATTTTACTGTTGCTTTTTGAGGAAGCTCCATTTGAACGTTATCCTGAACGACTATAGGCTTATCGTACATACAAACAGCAATAGAAGGTATATACTGGCGGGGCATTATCTCATCAAAGGTTTCAAAAAGCTTGTCCATAGTTACTTCGTTTTGAATTGCCTCCAGCAAAAAGTAGATATTCTGCTGAATGAGATTTTTTTCTACATGAAGAGATACAGAAACATTGTGATTTACAAAAGTTCGTTTACGGATTTTATCAAGGAACTCTGATTCTTTATTTTCGCAGCCACATGATTGTCTGAAAATCGGTTTTATAGAAATGGGAGTTCTTTCTTCTACTTTCTGTCCTTTTGCTCTTTTCCATACAATTTCAGCTGCCGTGCTTCCCTGAACTTCCATCTGCTGGCTGATTGTTGAAAGAGAAAGATCTGCAACCTGCGATTGAATAATATCGTCATAGCCAACTACTTTTACATCGTCAGGAACTTTCACGCCAATTGATTCAAGAGCCGCTATGCTAGCAAAAGCCATTATGTCGTTAGAGGCAATCAGGGCATCAAAGTCCAGATCTTCTTTTTTTGAATACCTGTTTTTTATAGCATAGTAGGCCTTATCGTAAACAAAATCTCCTTCAAAAATCAGGCTTTTATCAAATTTCAGGCCGTTATTTTTTATAGCCTTTAAAAAGGACTCGTATCTGTCTTTGGCTTCTTCAGAACCTGTTTCAAGAGCAGATGAAAAAGCAAATCGTTTACAGCCATGTTTGTTTTTAAGATGGCTTATTATTTCGTCGTAAGCAGCATCACATGAAACATAGGTTGAACAGGATTTTTTAATATCAAGATGGGTGGAAATTGAAACAAGATTTTTTGTTTTAAGATTAGATAAAATGCCGGTAAGTTCTTCCTTTGAAATAAATGAAAGATAGACTGAAGATAAAACAATAACACCGTCAATCTGTTCTGTGTCAGCCAGCTTCATTCCAATCCAGTATTGTTTTGTTAAAAGATTTTGAATCCTTTTTGTTGTAATAGTAATGAGATTTACATCTTTATCTTTAAAAAAAGCGTTAATACCGTCAAGAACAGCATAAGAATAGTCATTTGCAATTTCACTTACTAAAACAACAATGTTCTTCTTCATAGTTTTTTTATTATATAATAATTTGAATAATATGTCATCTTGATGTACCTATTAAACCTGTAAGACACAATTTTGGAAGGATTTTTAGAAGAGGTATTTTTTTTAGAATTTCACTAAAAAAAGTGAAAAAAAATGATGATTTTTTCAAAAAAAAGCAAAAAAAAATGATTTTGCTGTTGACATATTTTGTAAATAAGAATATTATAGTCCTCACCGTCGCAACACAAGGTTGTGACAGTATTAAAAATCTTCAGTTTTTTGACAGAATAGGGAAGGAAAGAATAGAACAAGTAAGGTTCTATGAACGAAGAC
>CAMNDY010000059.1 GCA_946535985.1 uncultured Treponema sp.
TAGGAGTTTTATTATGGATATAATGCTTATTTTTGTATTTGTTATTGCTGCCTTCCTTGGTGTTGAGCTTATTTCGAAGGTTCCTTCACAGCTGCACACACCACTTATGTCTGGAACAAACGCAATTTCTGGTATTACAGTTGTTGGTGCCATCACTGTTACTGCTGTTGGTGTTGGCGGAAAGGTTGGCCTTGTACTTGGCTTCCTTGCAATTGTATTTGCTACAATCAACGTAGTTGGTGGTTACCTTGTTACAGACCGCATGCTTGGTATGTTCAAGAAAAAAGATGCCAACAAGGCTGCTAAATAAGGAGCTCGGGAATGTCTGATATAGTAATTAAAATTTTATACATGGTATCTTGTATCTTCTTTATCCGCGGTATTAAGCTGCTTGGAAAAACAGATACAGCCCGCAAGGGAAACCTTTATTCTTCAATCGGTATGCTCATTGCCTGTGTTACAGTTCTTTGCGAAAAGCAGGTAATCGGCTCATGGAGCTCTAATCCACTTGAAAACGGCTACCTCTTTATTGCAGCCGCTATCGTAGTTGGTTCTGTAATCGGAATTATCTGGTCAAAGAAAGTAGAAATGACAGGAATGCCTCAGCTGGTTGCTTTGTTCAACGGCTTTGGTGGTTTGTCTTCTTTGCTCGTTGCAATTGCCCAGTATGTTTGCCAGCCAAAGGGCGACTACTTTACAGCAGTTTCTCTTGGTTTCACAATTGCTATTGGTGCTGTTGCCTTTACAGGTTCTGTTGTTGCCTGGGGCAAGCTCAGCGGAAAGGCCTTCAAAAAGAACGTTGCAATTCCCGGTAAAAACGCCATCAACGCAATCATCTGTATTATTGGTCTTGTAGCAATTGTAGCTTACTCATTCTTTACAGAAGACAATCCTTTTGGTCTTGCTAATATCGAGTTTATCGGCATTGTAGCTTCTACTGCTGCCTTCCTTATCCTTGGATTTACAATGGTAATTCCAATTGGTGGTGGCGATATGCCGGTTATCATTTCCTTCCTGAACGCTTTGTCTGGTCTTGCTGCTGCATTCGCCGGATTTGCAATCAACAATACAGTACTTGTAGTTTCCGGTTGTCTCGTTGGTGCTTCCGGACTTATCCTTACCCTCATCATGTGTAAGGCTATGAACCGCAAGTTCTCTAACCTTCTTTTCAAGAGCTTTGGTGCAAAGAAGAAGGCTGGTAGCAACGGTCCTGCAAAGGAACCAAAGGCAATTTCTGTAGAAGATGCTTATGTTATTCTTGAAGCTGCAAAGAACGTTGTAATTGTTCCTGGATATGGTATGGCTGTTGCTCAGGCTCAGCACGCTGTAAAGGAACTCTGTGATAAGCTGGAAGCAAATGGTGCCGAAGTAAACTTTGCAATTCACCCTGTTGCCGGTCGTATGCCTGGTCATATGAACGTTCTTCTTGCAGAAGCAAATGTTCCTTATGAACAGCTCAAGACAAGCGATGAAATGAATCCACAGATGAGCAATGTTGATGTTGCAATCATTATTGGTGCAAACGACGTTGTAAACCCGGATGCAATTCACGATCAGAGTTCTCCACTTTACGGTATGCCAATTGTAAATGCTCACGAAGCAAAGACAGTATTTGTTCTTAAGCGTGGTAAGGGTACCGGATTCTCTGGTGTAGAAAACCCACTCTTTACAAACGACAATACTTTGATGATTTACGGGGATGCCAAGTCTACAGTAAGTCAGCTGGTTAGTGAGTTTAATTCATAAAATAGATTGTGACGCAAGCTGACGCTTGCTTACCGAGTTTTTGCTTATGCAAAAACTCGCGGGTCAAGCCCGACAATGACAAAAGGGTGTCATCCTCGGGCTTGACCCGGGGATCTTTTACAAACCGCTCCATCTGGGGCGGTTTTTTTTGTTACAAGTGTACGTGAAATATGTTATAATAATATACACTAAAAACAAAAATGTCCCGGAGCTCCTTTGAAAACAAAAAGGCTTTTACTTACAGTACTTTTATTTTTCTTCAATGTCTTTTTTATTTTTGCCGCTCAAGCCTTGCAGCAGCTGGATAAGTGGCAGCTTTATTATCATAAAAATCCAAGTCAGGTTTTTGAGTTAGTTGATGCTAACGTGACTGCTGATTTTGAAAATTTGTCTGTTGGTTACTGGAACCATTTGTTAGAAGAAGCTAACTTATTGCCTGTAGATGGTCTTGATTATGGCTGTTACCGTTGTCTGCTCACCGGACTGGAGCCAGGTAAAAAATATGCAATCCTGCAAAAAGATTCTCCAAAAACATCCTGTGCTGTGTATGTAAACCGACAGCTTCTTGCACAGAGGGGAGATCCTTTCCAAATGCTTAAAGCCCAGGAGCAGCAGGCAAAATGCTCGCATTCTGTAATTGGTCCTCTTTCCTTTGAGTTTTATCCGGACAGCGAGGGCAGGGCAGAAATTATATTTTTTATTTCCAACTATTTTTACCGCAAGTCCGGTTTGAACGATACAGTTTATTTTGGACCTGCAGAGGCTTTTACAAATAACAACTATATTACAATCTATTCTTTAATTTGTGGTGCCATGCTTTTTATAGGCCTTTTGTGTCTTTTTCAGTTTATAATCAATCACCAGCGAAAAGAATATTTTTATCTTGGAATAACTACTTTGGCTCTTGCTTTAAGAATTGCTACCAACGGCTTGTGCCTGCTTACTATAATTTTTCCAAATCTTCCGGCAGAGATTAAATTTAAAATTGAATATAGTGCTATGTGGGTTGTGCCTGTCTGTGTAACCCAGATGCTGGATTTGCTTTATCCTGCAAAAAAACTGAGGGCTTTAAAATATGCATTTATTTCTGCAGAACTTTCGCTGGGCCTCATAAATATCAGTCTTCCTGCATATTATTCAAACCGCATGATTTCTGCCCTGCAATATACCATGATAATTGTCTGCGCCTATGTTCTTGTTTTGAGCGTGATAAATATTTTTCAGAAAAAGCGCTATTCCCTTTATAATTTTTTGTCTTATCTTTTTGTAATTATTGGTGCTTTTATTGATGTTTTGATTTCTAAAGGAAGCGGGGCTTTTTCTGTTTCGCTGCTGCCATTTTTCCTGATTGTATTTTTTGTTACTCAGGTTTTTATGTTTGCAAGAATCCAGAATGATATTTATATAGAAACAGTGCAGACGAGCAGCAAGCTCCAGCGTTTGAACGAAGCCTATCTGCGTTTTGTTCCCCGGGAATTTCTTAAGCTTTTGAATAAGGAATCTGTGATTAAAACAGGGCTAGGGGATTATTCAAATATCGAAATGTGCATTATGTTCAGCAAGATGCACATTTATTGTCCGGCAGGTCACGACTCGCTGGAGGAGCATTTTCAGATATTTGATCAGTATCTTAAGAGAGTGTCGCCTCTTATTAAAAGGCATAAGGGTTTTGTGAGCAAGTTTTTGTCCGGTGGTTTTATGGCTCTTTTCCCAAAATCTGAGTTGGATGCAGTTTTAGCTGCCCTGGAAATTAATGAATGTGTTGAAGATTTTAATACGACACTTTCTGCAAAAAATCATAAGCTGCAGGCCTGGATGGGCATTCATTTTGGAAAGATGATAATTGGAACAATAGGTGAAGAAAATCGTCTTGATGATACAGTAATTTCTGATACAGTAAATACTTCTTCGCGCCTGGAAGGGGTTTGCGAAAAGTTAGGCAAGACTATCATAATTTCGCAGGAAGTTATGGATAGACTGGGCGAAACACAGACCCTTCCTTTTGAAACTATCAGACTACAAGATGTTATGGTAAAGGGAAAAGAAAAACCTTTGCAGATTTATGAGGTGGTAGAAAAATGAAGCGATTGATGATTTTTGTTAGTTCTGCCTTATTCATGATTTTATCTGCTGCCGTACTTTTTGCTCAGGGGGCAAGCTATAAAATTGAAAATCCTGACCTGCTGGCAAAAGAAGTTTTAACAATAGAAACTCAATGGGATTTTTACTGGGGAAAATTTATTGGGCCTGATGACAATACTACGACGCCGGATTTTAAAGTCACAGTTCCCGGGGAGTGGAACAAATATGATTTACCCGAAAAAGCAAGGCAGATTGCTAAAAAAGGAGATGGTTCCGGAACTTTTAAACTGACCCTTACAAGTTTAAAACCTGATACAGAATATGCCATGCCGGTTTTTGAAGTTTTCTATACAGCCAGCCGGATTTATGCAAACGGAAAATTAATTTTTGAAGAAGGAGAGCCTGCAGAAAAGTGGGAAAAGGGAAAAGCCGAGCAGTATTATACAAAGGCAGTTTTTAAAAGCGACGCTACTGGTACTGCCGCTCTTACAATTCATGTATCAAATAATTTTTACCGTAAGGGTGGCTTTAGAGGGGAATTTAAAATAAGCGAAAATGAATATTATGCTAAAAGCTTAAATCGTAGTCTGGTAGCCTACAGTATCTTTACAGGCCTTTTGCTCTTAATGATTCTTTATTGCATTCTGCTCAGTATTCAGAAAAAGAGTCTTTCTAATTTATATCTGGCCCTATTAGTTTTAGGAATCCTTTCAAGGCTTATTACAACAATATTCCCCCTGCCCAAAGCAATTTTTACCAACATGCCTTTTACAATGATGCTGCGAATTGAATATATGGCTTTGTTCTTAATTCCTTCTTCGCAGACTCTATATTTTGATGCTTTAAATAAAAAGATTTTTGCTCATATTCCTGCAAAGTTCCTGGCCGCTCCGGCTATACTCTTTTGTATTCTGGATTTTACTTTGCCAATAAGATATGCAAACAGACTTGTTCCTTTTATGCAGGGCTACATGTTTGCAATAATCGGAATTGATGTTGTGCTATTTTTTATACGGATTATAAAAGATAAAGACCTTGTAAGTATAATGGCAATTCTTTCTCTTATAATTATTGCCTTAGGTGCAACTAACGATATTCTTATAATTCATCATGTTTATGTGTTGGGAAGCATTAAACTTCTCGGGCTTTCTTTTGTTATTTATGCCTTTTTTCAGATTGTTTTACTTGCCTATCTGCAGGATAAAAACTACCGAAAGGTAGTTGAATTAAACGAGCAGTTAGTAGAAACTAACACAGCCTATTATCGCTTTGTTCCAAAAGAATTCCTTGAACTGCTGAGTAAAAAAGATATAACAGAAGTATCACTTGGAGAATACCGTCTGCAAAAAATGGCAGTGCTTTCGGCAGATATCAGAAACTTTACAGCTACCTCGGAAAAACTGGAAAGCATACAGGTTTTTGATATGCTTAATTCTTACCTGGGCCGAATTGCCCCTCTTATACGAAAATATCACGGTATTATCGAAAAATATCTTGGCGACGGTATTATTGCACTCTTCCCCGAAAGTGCTCAGTCTGCTTTAAACTGCGCTCTTGAAATGCAGGAAGAAATGATAGAACTTCGAAATGAGTTTGAAGAAAGGGGAATGCCTGCAATAAAAATAGGAATTGGAATTCACTACGGAAAAGTTGTAATTGGTACCGGCGGCGACAAGGAACGCATGACCGAAATTTCTCTTTCCCAGGATATTGACCTTGCAATTAAAACAGAGGCGGCGACAAAAACATATCACCGTCCTATTCTTGTTACAAAAGAAACTTTGTCACAGGCTGCACATGAACTCAGAGCTATTGGAAAGAAATTTGATTTTTATGGAAAAGAGCAGGAACTTTTGTCCGAAGATGCAGCCGGACCAGCTGTCCCACAACTCTACTATATTTATAACGAAAAGACCGGCGACCTTTTATAAGTCTTTTTCAAAACTATCTTGATTTTGCTTAAAGCCCATTTTTAAAAGATACTTTGCGTGAACTTCTACCGGGGCATTGGCTCTAAGTTTTTTTATGCCTTCTTCCTTCAAGGTTTTGTATAAAAATTTTCCTACCGAAGTATCTCTATAAGCGGGTGTTGTATAATCAAGCGAAACGGTTAGTGTGTTATCTGATTTTGAAGCAACTAAAATCCCGGCGCAGTCAGAATGATTACAGATAAGGTAAACTAAATCATCCGGCTGGACCTGTGAAAAATCCGGGAAAATCTTTTTAATATCATTCTTATTCTGGCTGATAAAAAAATCAGAAAAAGCCTGAGGTCCGCTTTGTTTTACAACCGAGTATTCTTTTTTTGTATTGAGAAGTTTTCGCAGGTTCACAATATTAATGATAATCAAAGCGCCCTGCATTGCGGCTGTAGGGTAGGAGTGGATGCACAAAGCGTATGCTGCAAAAATCACACTTCCAATCATGTTGATAACTCTAAGCTTTACAACCGAAGTCATAAGCATAGAAACAATTACAAGGGCAGAGCCAAGGTAACCTACAATTTCTATAATCAGTTTAATATCTGCGTTCATACTTTTAGTATATCATAAAACAATTTTTATAGAAGTTAATTCTATTTTTTGCCCTAAAGGATGATATAATTTTTATATATTTCAAATGCTGGAGGCGGCAATGTATTACAAAAATTTCAAAACTGTCCTTTATTGTATAACAGGATGGGTAAATAAGGTAACAGAAGAACAATTACGTAGGGAAGCTGATTTTTTTCAAAAATATGTTGGAGTAGATAAGATTTATCTTGAAGCCTTTCGCGATGAGTTTTCAAAAAAGGAGCAGCTGGAACTTATTAAGCGTGTTATGAAGGAATATAATATTGAAGTTTCCGGAGGAATTACAACAGTCTGCCCTGACCAGAATGAGTCGGACAAAAAACGTCAGCGGTTGTTTAATACCATCTGCTATTGCAACGAGCCTATGCGCGAGCTTACAAAAAAGATTTCGGAATATACAGCCTCGATGTTTGATGAATTTATTATCGACGACTTTTTCTTTACCCAGTGTATGTGCGAAGATTGTATCCGCGAAAAAGGTGACCGCTCCTGGGAAGAATTCCGCCTTGCAAAAATGATGGAAGTTTCCCGCGACTTGATAATCGGACCTGCAAAGAAAGTAAATCCAAATGTTAAGGTGATTATTAAATATCCTAACTGGCGCGAAAGTTATCATGAGACCGGCTACAACCCTGGCCAGCAGCGCGAGATTTTTGATGCAATTTATACCGGAACCGAAACCCGGCACGGAGCTTTGCAGGACCAGCATCTTCCACGTTATCTTAGTTATTCGCTTATGCGCTACATGGAAAGCGTTGCCCCTGGTCGTAATGGCGGCGGCTGGTTTGATCCTTATGACTGCGACCGAATTGATACTTATCTTGAACAGGCCTATCTTACAGCTTTTTCAAAACCAAAAGAAATGATGATGTTCTGCTGGCCTTCTCTGGCCGGAGACAAACGCGCAACTCCTCTTGGATTTATGTATCAAAAACTGGATAGGATTTTAGGACAGCTTGGGAATCCGGTTGGTCTTAAGGTTTACATTCCTTTTAATTCTCAGGGCGAAGATCACGTTGAAGATTATCTTGGAATGGCTGGCATTCCTATGGAGCCTGTTTGTGATTTTCCGGAGTTTGGTAAGACTAACAAAAACAAAGTGTTGCTAACTGCGGCTGCTCTTAAGGACGAAAAGATTGTAGAAAAAATCAGAGACTTTGTTATGGCCGGTGGACACGTTATTGTAACCTCCGGCTTTATGATTGGTGCACTTAAAAAAAATCCTGAAATTCGTGAACTAACGAGCGTTAGTTACAATGACCGCCTGCTTACTGCAGATGAGTTCCAGAGTCCGTCTTCAATTGGATTTGGAAAGGAATATATAAAATCAAAGCTGCCAATTACCTTCCCTTTGCTTGAACACCGCAACAATGCCAGCTGGTCTATAATGAATGCAGGCCATGGAGAATATCACGAAAGTATTTTGTGCTACGACACCTATGGTAAGGGAAGACTAACAACTTTAGTTTTGCCTGATATGCCTTCAAAAATCTACGAGCTGCCTTCTCAGGTTTTAACTGCCATCCGCAGCGAACTTGAAGTAAGCGATATCTGGATTGACGCCCCAGCCGGAGTTTCTCTCTTTACTTATGACAATAAAACTTTTGGTTTGTATGCCTACACCTGGGATGGCTGCACACCGCAGGAATTTACTCTTTATGTAAATGGAGAACACAAAGTCCTTAAACGCATTCCAGATTCGGATGTTAAGTCGCCATGGCTTCCACTTGAAATCCCTGCAAAATGCACACATCTGAAAAGCTTCCGTTCAAAAGAAATGATTACGGAATTTGCGGGAAGAATTACGCCTGGTGAGTTTATGTTTTTTGAAATTGACTAGCAGCTGCCAATGACAAGCCGCCGATTTTCTTCTATACTTAAAGTATGCAGGAAGAAGAAGCTGGCGGCATTTCTTTTTTAGATGATCTCAACGAAGAACAAAGACAGGCAGTTACTACTACCGAAGGCTATGTCCGTGTAATTGCAGGGGCCGGTTCCGGAAAAACCCGCGCCCTTACATACCGCTTTGCCTATCTTGTAAATGCAATTGGTATTATGCCTTCTCATATTTTGTGCGTAACCTTTACCAACAAAGCCGCTGCCGAAATGCGCCGACGAATCCGCGAGCTTACAGGCGACAACGACACAGGTTATATTTCTACCTTCCACGGTTTTTGTGTAAGCGTTCTTCAGGAAGATTCCCACGCGGTCTCTTACCCAAAAAGTTTTCTGGTTCTGGATAATTCCGACATCGATGCAATGCTTCAAATTATCTACGAGGAGAGGGGACTCACATTGCGCCAGATGACCTTTAGCAATGCCCGCGACATGATAGAAATCAAAAAGCTTTTTAAAGAGCCTCATTATTACGAAGACCTTATCCGCATGTCGCTTGATGAAATCCACCAGAAATATCTGGATGCAACCAAGCCTGATGACATCATTTTTTACGGCTACCTCTATCAGGAAAAAAAGTGCTTTGGTCTGGACTACAATGACCTGCTCAAATTTGTTTTATATATTTTTCAGACAAATGATGAAATCCGCCTAAAGTGGCAGGAGCGGCTTGAATACATAATGATTGATGAGTTTCAGGATATAGACATGATTCAGTATGAAATGATGAAAGCTCTCTGTCCTTATCACAATAATCTTTTTGTAGTAGGCGACCCTGATCAGACAATCTATACCTGGCGTGGAGCAGACATCCGATACCTGCTTGATTTTGATAAAAATTTCCCTGGCGTGCAGACAATCATGATGAATCAAAATTACCGCAGTACTCCCCAGATTTTGAATGTTGCCAACAGTCTTATAGAAAAAAATCAAAACAGAATTAAGAAAAATCTGATTGCCGCCAAGCAGAAGGATTTACTCAAGCCTTTTTATTTTCATGCAAAGTCGGCGGAAGAAGAGGCGGAATATATTTTTGAAAAAATTAAGAAGCTGACGGGCCCTTCGACAGGCTCAGGGACCCCACCGGTGCCGTTAAGCGATATTGCCATTCTTTATCGTGCTCATTATCTTAGCCGGCCGATTGAAGAATTATTTCAGAAGGAAAAACTTCCTTACACCTTAAACTCAGGCGTGCCATTTTTTGATCGTGCAGAAATTAAAGATTCACTTTCTTACCTGAGGATGATTGCCTACAAAGACGACCTTTCTTTCCTTCGCGTCGTAAATCAGCCAAAAAGAAACATCGGGGAGCGGCGTATAAAATTCCTTAAAGAATATGTCGAAAAAAATGGCGGTACTCTTTACCAGGCTCTCAAGCTCAGCGTGGGTGATGAGCTTTTTGCAAATACAAAGGCCCAGGATTTTATAGATTTAATCGAAGGATTTTCGAGTACTTATGCAGGCATGCAGATTTCGGAACTCTTCAGTCATGTGATGAATAAAAGTGGTTATGAGCTGGCCCTGCGCACAGAAGGAAGTCAGGAAAGGCTGGATAATCTTGCAGAACTCAAGCAGTCAATTTATGAATACGAAACCTCCTGTGGCGAAGAATGCACTCTGGAAAATTATCTTGCTCACGCAGCCCTTTACACAAATGCCGATATTCAGTCCAACAAAAATGCAGTGCGCCTTATGACAATTCATACTGCAAAGGGACTTGAGTTTCCTATAGTTTTTATTGTTGGAATGAACGAAAATATTTTTCCTAGTAAAAAAATCGACAGCATTAAGGCAATGGAAGAAGAGCGTCGGCTTGCCTTTGTTGCAATTACACGTGCAGAGAAAGTTCTTTTCTTTACAGAGGCCGAAGGATTTTCGCAGGTTGCAGGTGGCCGCTATCCTTCGCGGTTTATTTTTGATATTTACAAGCCTTTGTTAAAATACGAGGTTGAATTACCTCCACAGCTTATTGCAAAAACAAAAGCCTTTATAAATGAGACAGAAGCAATCCTCAAAAAGAAGGATGCACTTTCTGAACTCCAGGAAGGCGACTATGTTGAGCACAAAATCCTTGGGCATGGACAGGTTATTGCAATTGATCATAATGCGGCCACCTACACAGTTAAATTTGACAAAATGGAAACTCCCCGCAAGATGAGTTTTAAAGCTCCTTTGAAAAAAGCCAAAAGGGGTTTATAATAAATCAGGAGTGAATATGGCAGAAACTGTTAGCAAGGCACTTGCCGATTTTACTAAAAAATTTCAGCGCTTCTCAAAAAGTTCAGAGCCACAGGATGCGGTAAAAGTTGAGTCTCCGCTAAAGCCTCTTCAAGATCAGATTAACGAACGCGAAGATGAAAGGGCTTCTATGCTGCGCCGCCAGATGCAGGAATATATTGCTCCCCTCACTTCTGATATTGAGGAAGATGAAGAAAATCTAACACAAGCCTATAAACTTTTCTGCCTGCTTCTTGATGCCCACAATGCCGAAGGAGACAGCAAAACCCATTTAAAAGATTTTTCTCTTACAAGTCCGCTTTGTAAAAAAGTTGAATATACATCGGTTCCGGGACATTTTCCCTATTTGCGTTTGTGGTTTTTAATAATGAACCCTGATGCAATGTATGTTCCGGAAATTTCTGCAGGCGTCGGAAATGGAGCAGGCACTGGTGCCTCCCCAGATTTCGTCCTTACATTTATTGAAAAAGATTTATGGCAGCCAAGCTTATTTGAAAAAGAGGTTATGCAGGTCATAGAGTGACCCTTCGACAAGCTCAGGGACCACAAGCTGATGCTTAGGGGCCACAACCTGTTGTTCAGGGACCACAACCTGTTGTTCAGGGGTACATAAGAGGAGACCTTATGAAAAGAACAAAAAGTTTTTTTACCAGATTTTTGATTTTTGGAACAATTGTTTGCTCTGCAATTTTGTTTTCGTCCTGCCCGAGAGAACCTGAACCGGTTTTAAACAAGCCGAATGGGAAGCTTAAGCTTTTAGAAGAATCACCCCAAAACTCAGTTATTATAACCTGGACTCCTTCTGATGATGCTGATTCTTATTATATAGAACGCACAATGGAACGCGAGGGGCAGACAGAATCAAGACAGTTTGAAATAAAGGCAGTTCCTCTATCTGAGGCAACTGCTTCTTCCTATACTTACATTGATAATACCTGCGAAAGCGGAACAGAGTATACTTATGTTGTGACTGTGGAGGCTTACTGGAATGACGGAGGACTTTATCCGGTTCCAAAATCCTTGAAATCAGATGCTGTAAAAATCACAACTTCGGTTGATCCAAAAGTCACTCTTGCATATCCTAAAAACGTAAAGGTTGAACCTGCTGCCAACAAAGCAAATGCCCTTACTGTAACATGGGACTCTGTTTCAGATGCCCTTGAATATGAGATTTATTACTGCAGCAGCTGGTACTCTAACTTTAATGAAGAATATAAAAAAGCTGGAAGCACATCGCAAACCACTTTTACGATGGAACACCTTGGCAATACCCTTCATTATTATTTTATGATAAAAGCAATCAAGGGTGATGAATACAGTTTGTTTTCGGCCAAGGCGGATGGTCGGGTTGCAGACGCAGAAAATCTTTCAAAAGCCAAGGCCTTTATGCTTGAAAATGGGGTAAAAGAAACTTTCATTTCAGATTCCGAAGAACTCTGGTTTAAGTGCCAACTGCAAAAAGGTCTTCTCACTATTGATAACGATCACAGTATAACACTTACCATTTTAGATGCTGAAGGAGCAGTTCTTGCTTCTGGTATCCCTCTATTTATAAGTGGTTATGAAAAAACAGAAGACCCCAACCTTGTTTTGATAAATGATAATTTATCTGTGCAGAGAAATATAAAAAATGACATAAGTAATTTTGTGCCGGGAAATATATATTATTTACGAATCATTAGTGCAGACCGAAGTAATTATTCAATTTGCGTAGAGTAAGGAGGAAGAATTTATGTGTACAAAAATCAAATTAATTAAATCTCGTCTCTTTCTGTTTTGTTCAATTTTGACTTCCTTCTTATTTTTGAGCTGTATTTTTGGTATTAAAGTATCCCTTGATGCTCCCAAGAATATTAAAGTATCTGATATAACAAGTAACAGTGCTCTTGTCACCTGGTCTTCTGTAAAGCATGCTCAAAGCTATGAAGTTATGTGGACAAGAAAAGACAATGAAAACTGGGATTTTGCAAGAGTAAAAGATAACGGTATAATGCTTGAAGGTTTGACTTTTGATCAGGATTATACTGTTCAGGTTTGCGCCAATCCTGCTGACGATTCTGTTTTTTATACTATAAGTGATTATAATAAAACAGAATTTACAACTTTAATGGATGAAACCCCGGATGGGGAATTTGCCCGTCCTTCAAATATTAAAGCCAGTTTTAATAAAGATAAATCTTCTATTACTGTAACCTGGGCCCCTGTTGAAGGCGCTTCATATTACGATATTAATTTTGATTTTGGAGAAGGATATTTCCCGACAAGTTATAAGATTCCAAAAACAGTTCCCGCCAGTCAGACAGAATTTACTTACACAGGAACAATGTATGGAAGTTATGTAAACATCTCAGTTGCTGCCCGCAATTCTGATTTTTCTGATACCAAACGCTGGTCAAGGGAAGTTCGGCTGGAGTTTTAGTTGAATAAAGCTCAAAGGATTTTGAATGTAACTACTTATTAATCGGAGGGTTTAATTAGTATGAGCAGTAAAAAAGTATTTCTGATTTCAATTTTAATTTCACTCATTTCAATCAAAGCCTTTTCCCTGGATTTTTTCTGGGATTTTGGTACTGTTTTTGCCGGCGGAAATATTGGTTATGATGGCAGCATTGGTCCTGAGTTTGAGCTGGATGCTCAGGTTGGTGATTTTCGTCTTGAATCGGCAACGGGATTTTTGCTTGCTTATTCTCCTTTTAATTTCTGGGGAGTGCTGAACGGCCGTGATGACCCGGATATCACTCTGACGACCTTTGGAAATTTTACTCTGGGTTATGATATTTTTAGGTTCAGAAAAGATGCGGAACTCATTCCTTATATTGCCTGTTATGCGGGAGCTCTTGAGGGCTTAGATAAATTCCGTGTTGATTGCGGTCTTCTTTTTAATCTTTATTCCGATTTAATCTGGCCAGGAGAGATTCAGACTGCACAGGAAAATTATCATCTTCGTGGCGAGATTCTTGCAGCAAAAGCGGGCATTCGTCTTAATCAGGGGCAGCCACAGATTTATGCAGGTTTTGGCCTTAATCTGATTGCCTTGGGGATGGTATTCTGTAATGATTTGCCACAGCCAAAACCATCCTATTGACAAACTTTCTTTATCTCGGTAGATTTAATTAACAATTTTGGAGAACAAATTGAAAGGTAACTTTTTTTACGGCACATTTTATTACTACTCTTATTATTACGCCAATAACAAGGTGAGTAAGTAATTTGTGCAATAAATGTTACTAAACATTAAATATGACAAACCGCACGGATTACTTCCGCGCGGTTTTTTTTTGGGCACAAGCCCTTGGAGGAAATATGATAGCAGTATTAAAATCTGGTGTAAGTCAGGAGCAGATTAACAATCTTATTGAATGGTTTAAGTCTCAGGGACTTAAGGTTCATCTTTCCGAAGGTGATTATAAGACTATTCTTGGACTCATTGGTGATACAACTAAAGTTGATATTGACCTGCTCAAGGGGCTTGATATTATTGAATCGGTTACACGAATCAGTGAACCATATAAAAAGGCAAACAGAAAGTTCCATCCGGAAGATACAATCGTTGATGTAAGCGGTGTAAAAATTGGTGGAGGAAACTTTGCTTTTATTGCAGGCCCTTGTTCTGTAGAAAGCCGCGACCAGATTATTGAAGTTGCCAAGGCTGTTAAAGCAAGCGGAGCAAAGCTTCTTCGTGGTGGCGCATTTAAGCCTAGAACTTCGCCATATGACTTTCAGGGGCTTAAGGCCGAAGGATTGGAACTGCTGCTTGAGGCAAAGAAAGAAACAGGTATACCAATCGTTACCGAAATTATGAGCCCTGCCCATATTCCTCTTTTTGAAAATGTGGATTTGATTCAGGTAGGGGCCCGCAACATGCAGAATTTTGAACTGCTCAAGGAGTTAGGCAAGCTTAACAAACCTATTCTTCTTAAGCGTGGTCTTGCTAATAC
>CAMNDY010000060.1 GCA_946535985.1 uncultured Treponema sp.
GAAAAATACTACAACAAATTCCACGAAGAAAACCGTCTCACGACTCGCCATGGGACGGTTGAGTTTTTAACGACGATGCATTTTATTGAGGAAGTCGCATCCGCGGTCCCTGAGCAAAAATCCGCGGTCCCTGAGCCTGTCGAAGGGCCGTCCACACCAATAAAAATCGCCGACATTGGCGCAGGCACCGGCCGTTACAGTGTAGAACTATGCCATCGCGGTTACGACGTTACAGCAGTAGAGTTAGTCCCACATAACTTAGAAATCTTACGCGGCAAACATGAAAATATAAAAACCTGGCAGGGGGATGCAAGAAACCTTCATTTTCTTGAAGACGAGACCTTTGACATTACCCTGCTCTTTGGTCCACTCTATCATCTTCATGGAGATGAAGAAAAACTCAAGGCACTGGCCGAAGCCCGCCGCATCACAAAAAAAGGCGGCTATATTTTAGTAGCCTATGTCATGAATGATTACAGCATAATTCAGTATTGTTTTAAAGATCATCATTGGAAGGAAGTTGCAGACAAGGGCGGACTTACCAAAGATTTTCATACAGTATGCCGCGAAGAAGATTTATATGATTATGTTCGTTTAGAAGATATAAACCGCTTGAATGCAGCTGCGGGCCTTGAACGCATAAAAATCATTTCTGCCGATGGAGCTGCCGACTACATGCGCCGCGAACTCAACGAGATGTCACAGGAAGAATTTGAAGCCTTTTGTAAATATCAGCTGGCAGTATGCGAAAGACCCGAATTACTTGGCGCAAGCAGCCATCTTGTAGACATACTTAAAGCGCTTTAGCGCTTTAAATATACCTGTGTGTTAAGGAATGCGAGCAGTGCGCAGCATTCCATTCAAGTGTTCTATCGAATACTTAAAGCGCGCTAGCGCTTTAAGTATACCATCAAGAGCATAATATCACTATTTCTTATCCCACTTATTCTGTTAGCCTGACCTAAGGTAACCGGGCGAATCTGTTCAAGCTTGTTGCGCGACTCTGCAGAAAGAGATGCAATTTTACTGTAATCAAAATCAGGCGGAATGCGGGTATTTTCCATTTTGTGAAGTTTTTCTACGCGCTTATCCTGTTTTTCAATGTAGTATTTATACTTGGCCTCTATGCTTGCCATTTCCCAGTCTTTTTCAGGATAGCCTGGATTTTCCATATTAGGCTTTTTAAGAAGAAGAGCTTCTATTTCTTCGAGACGGGCATATTTTTCGTTGATAGCATCATACTGGGCCTGAGTTTTTAAGCCGCATTCAAAGGCATATTTTGCAAGGCGGCGGTCTGCTGTATCGTGGCGAAGTTTAAGGCGATATTCTGCTCGGGCTGTGAACATACGATATGGTTCTTTTGTTCCAAGAGTTACAAGGTCATCAATCAAAACGCCGATATAGGCTTCGTCGCGGCCAAGGATTACCGGCTCATAAGCTGGAATCTGGCGGAACTTTTCGTAGCCTGCCTGTTTTTGCACACCACAAATATATGCGTTGAGATCCTTTGTTTCGCGTTCACTGATTTGTGCAAACTTGCTGAGCTCTTCGTTGCTCATATTGTTTTTTGGTTGGAAGGCACCTGTCTCCATACTTGCAGCAACACCGTTCATTGTGTTTGGAATTGGGCTTAAAGGTCCGCAGGTAGAGATGTGTGCGCGTGCATAAAGTCCTGCATTCATTCCTGCAATAAGCCCCTGACCAGCAGCTTCCTCGTAACCCGATGTTCCGTTTATTTGTCCGGCATCAAAAAGTCCTGCGACTCGTTTTGTTTCAAGAGATGGATAGAGCTGTGTTGGCTCAACAAAATCATATTCTACGGCATAACCAGGGCGACTCTGAACTGCATTTTCAAAACCATGCATGGTGCGCATAAAGGCATCCTGTACACATTCAGGCAGAGAGGAAGAAAGTCCGTTCAAGTACATTTCTTCTGTTTCCAAACCTTCGGGTTCAACAAAAATCTGGTGGCGGTCGCGTTCCTTAAAGCGCATAACTTTGTCTTCGATGCTCGGGCAGTAACGCGGGCCGATTCCGCTGATTTTTCCTGAATAGAGTGGCGAACGTCCAATATTGTCGCGGATAATTTTATGAGTTTCTTCGTTTGTATAAACAATATGACAAGGCACCATAGGTCGCTCAACTTTTTCATCTTCAAAGCTGAATGGAATTACTTCTTCATCACCCGGTTCAAGCTCCAGCTTGTCAAAGTCAATTGTTCGCTTGAGGATTCGTGGTGGTGTTCCTGTTTTCAGACGGCCTGTGGTAAAACCAAGACGGTGCAGGCTTGCAGTAAGTCCGTAAGCTGCTGGTTCCCCTACTCGTCCGCAAGGGGCGTCGTATTCACCAATAAAAATTCGGCCACCAAGGAAGGTTCCTGTAGTAAGGACAACCGAGCGTACAGGAATTATTCTTCCGCGTTCTGTGACTACTCCTGTTACCTTCTGACGCATTCCGGAGCGGGCTGCTTCTGTGGCGTAATCAGGGTTATCAATATTGCTTCCGCTGTAGCCGCGTTTTTCACCGGGGATGGTACCCTTGTCTGCGGCGCTGTCCGAATTTGGCGGAAGAGGAGTTTCACTTGCAGTTGTAAGGATATCTATTACAGTATCCATGAGGGTGTAAAGATTTTCTGTCTGTTCACAAACCTGTCGGGCAAGTCTTGAATAAGTTATTTTATCTGCCTGGGAACGTGGAGCCTGAACAGCCGGACCACGACGTTTATTAAGCATACGGAACTGGATCATGGAGCGGTCAATAAGTTTGGCCATTTCGCCACCAAGAGCATCTATTTCGCGGACAATATTTCCTTTGGCAATTCCACCGATAGAAGGATTACAGCTCATTCTGGCAATTGAATCCGGGGTTTGAGTAATAAGTACTGTTTTTAGTCCCATGCGGGCAGCGGCAAGCGCGGCTTCTATACCGGCGTGTCCTGCGCCAACTACGGCAACATCGTAATAATCATAAAAACCAGGCATAATTTATCCTTTTGATTTTTGGATTATAAATATACATTCATGTAGAAAAAGTTCTTCCGTTCCAGAACTTTTTTTTATCCCTTCATGTTCTTTATAATCCAAAAATCAAATTAATCCTTAAGTATAAGTTTTTTTAATTCTTCCGTATCGTCAACTACATGGCGTGCCCCATGTTCCAGCAGAAAGGCTCGGCCACGGAAGCCCCAGTCTACGCCTATGAAGTCAAGGCCTGAGTCTACACCGGTTTTTAGGTCTACGTCGGAGTCGCCTATAAAGCAGGCTACACCGGGTTGGCAGGCTTCTTCTTTAGACATCCCTACTTCTTTCAAGATTTCGTAAAGACCAGTCGGATCCGGCTTTGGAGGAATGCCGGGACGGCTTCCGCTAATTACATCAAAAAGGTCAGGGAAATACATCTGGCAAAGTTCCTCTGCGGCAGCCTGAACCTTGTTTGTATTTACAGCAACTTTTACACCTGCGGCACGCAAAGAACGAATGCATTCCACAATTCCTTTGTAAGGCGCGGTCTTAATTGCACAGTGTTCTTCGTAATATTCAATATATTCTGCAAGCACCTTCTGAAACTGCTCTTCTTCAATATCTTTTGGCAGGGCACGGCGCATTAATTTTGGAATGCCGTTTCCTACCATGTATTTTATTTCTTCAACTGTGTGGAGGGGGTATCCGTATTTTTCGCAAATCACATTACAGCTGTCCGCAAGGTCGTCGATTGTATTGAGGATAGTTCCGTCCATGTCAAAAATTGCAAGCTTATACATTGTTCTCACCGCCCGATTAAACTAAGCCTGTTGCTTCGTCAATTCCCATCATAATATTCATACACTGAACAGCAGCCCCTGAAGCTCCTTTTCCAAGATTATCAAAACGGGTGGTTACCATGATGCGGTCGTCGTTTCCATAAACAAAAAGCTGCATGTTGTTAGTTCCAGCCAAAGTGTCGGCAGGAATAAACTGCTCCGGAAGCACGCCCTCTCCCATTAAAGGGGCAACCAGAACAAAACGTGCATTCTTATAGTGGGCATCAAAGGTCTGCCATACCTCCTGCAGGCTGACTTTTTTTGCAAGAGAGCGGGCGTGAAGTCCAACAGTTACAGTCATACCTGCAAAATAATCACAGACATAAGGATTAAATATTGGTTCAAAATCAAGTCCGCTGATTTTTTTAATTTCAGGAAGATGCTTGTGAGCCTGGGTAAGTGCATATAAACGAGGAGAATCATACCCCTGTGGGCGGTCGGTACTTTCATAAACTGCAATTGCTTTTTTACCGGCACCGGAGTAGCCGCTTACTGCATGAATAACTACAGGATAATCTTTTTGCATAATGCCGGCCTTTACCAGCGGATATAAAATTGCAATAGAACCGCTTGCATAACAACCCGGAACAGCAACGCGCTTAGAAGCTATAATTTTTTCGCGGAAAGTTTTATCAAGCTCAGGAAAACCATAGGCCCAGTCGGGATTGGTTCTGTGAGCAGTAGATGCATCAATTATCTTAGTATCAGGGTTTGTAACAAGCCCGGCCGATTCAATAGCTGCAGCGTCCGGCAGACACAAAAAAACATAATCTGCCTGATTCATAAGACGGGCTTTTTCTACAGGATCCTTTCTCTTATCTTCATCAATCTGAATAATTTCAAGGTCACTGCGCTTTTCAAAACGCTCAAAAATCTTAAGGCCTGTTGTGCCTTCTTTTCCATCAATAAAAATTTTATAAGTCATGCTCCACAGTATAGTGAATTTATAGAATTAATGCAAAGAAAACCTTTAAAATAAAAAAGCCAGACCAAAAAGATCTGGCATCAAATATTTACATATAATACTTTTCTTTATCATCCGGCTTGTCGTCTTCGTAGATCCATTGCTGGGCAGGGATATTGTTCTGCCAGATGCCGCCGGCAAGTCGATGGCACTCTTCTATAGCCATGAGGAACTTTGTAATTACCTTGCGCTCCGGCTGGAACTCGTAATATAGTCCGTTGAAGAAGCCGCCAAAATATGAGGAGTCGGTAGACATTACCATGGAAATGAGAGCTGTTGTAGGACAATGAATCTCAAAAGGCTGGCCTTCTTTTGTTCCAACATAAGAGAACTGCTGACGGGTAATTTTCATCACACCTTCGCCAACAATTTCTGCAGTAACGGTTTTGTCTACATAGTGGTCACTTGGCTGAATGCCAAGCTTTACTTTTTCTTCAAGACTAAAGTCCGGATTATCACGGATCTGACGGTAAATCCAGCGGCGCTGCAACTCGTACCAAACGCGCATGTTTTTAGGAACAACACAGTCAGGGCCATCAGGAATTAAATCATAATATTCGTTGATTGTAACTCCGTTGCCACAGGCGGTACATTTAAACTTGTTGCCTTCGCCGTGCATGCTCAAGTCTGCACCACACTTAGGACACCAGAAAAGATGCTCTTCAAGTTTGTTGGCAACCGTGTCGTTTCCGGCAAATCTTACACGGGCTTCTTTGTTCCATTCAAAATCGTCAACCCAGATGGAAGCCGCAATTGCTTCTTCAATTTTCTCAGCAGTGAGCGCCGGGTCCTTTACCTGCTCAGCCGTATAAAGCTGCTTTACAGTTACAATAACCTTACCCGGACGGTTTGCAATATTCCACTGAGTGTTTGACATATAGCCGCCGGTAATTCTTGTTGTATAAACCGGAACTCCAAGCTTTTTTACAAGTTTACCGGTCCCCGGGGTCAAAGGCTGATTTGTTCCCGAAATGCTGGATTTTCCTTCAGGGAAAAGCAGAACACTTCCACCAGCCTTAATAATCTGAACAATCTCTTTAATACAGTGAAAATCAGAAACAAAATTTTTTTTAGGAATAACCTTACAAATCTTAAAGATTGCATGCATATGAGCACGATGAAACTCGATATTTGAAGCAACAAAGTTCATTGGCTTTTTAATAGCCATACCAATATATTCCCAGTCGCAGCGGGAACTATGATTACTGAACACAAGCACTGGCCCTTTTGCCTTGTTGATATTTGTTTCATTTTCAACATGCACATTCATAGGCTTAGCCTGCGAAGCCGCAACAACAGTTCTCATAATAAAGAAAATAAAAGGATTAATAGGCTTGCCCTTTTTGTTATCCAGATATTTATCGATGTTTAATTTGCTCATAGTATTCCTCCAGAGGTAAAAAAAGGGATGATTCGATAACTATACGAACCACCCCTAATGATTAGATTGTCGCCCCCGGAGTGGAAAACGACCACGGACAGGTTCCTTTAGCTGGCTGTGGTCGTTTTCCACGCGAGGGGTCGACTATATGATTATTGTAACTTCGGATATTTATCGAAGTATGCCTTTGTTTCCTTAGCGACAACGCCACTCAAAACAATAAGCGCAATACAGTTAGGAATTGCCATCAAACCGTTGGTAATATCGGCAATTGTCCAAACCTGACTTAAAGTCAAATAAGGGCCAATAGCAACAGCAAGAATATAGAGCCAGCGGTAAATCTTTACGGCTATCATGTTTCCACCAGTTAAGTATTCAAGACACTTTTCTGAGTAGTAGTCCCAACCAAGAATTGTTGTAAATGCAAAGAATACAAGACAAATCATAAGGAGGAACTGAACAGAAACACCGTCACCACCAAGAATTGCAGAGAAAGCGCCTGAAGTTAATGCAGCACCTTCGGCTCCACTGTTCCATACGTCAACGCCAGAAAGGATGATTGCAAGACCTGTCATTGTACAGATAATCAAAGTATCAATTACAGTACCAGTCATGTTTACCATACCCTGTTCTACAGGTTCGTCAGTCTGAACCGGAGCAGCAGCAATTGGAGCAGAACCAAGACCAGCCTCGTTAGAGAAGATACCACGACCAATACCACGCTGCATAGCAATACGGATAATTGTACCTGCAGCAGCACCGGCAAGAGCCTTAACACCAGTATCAGCACCAAACGCACCCTTGAAAATCAAAGCAAAAGCAGCAGGAAGCTTTGTAAAGTTCATGATGATTACAGAAAGTCCGAGGAATACATAAATAACAGCCATTGCAGGAACAACTTTTTCTGCAACCTTAGAAATTCTCTTAAGACCACCAATTACAACAAGAGCAGTACAGATTGTAATAACAGCACCACCAATTACAGTTGCCCATGTATAGCTGTTTTCTCCAATAGAGAAGGCAATGTGAGCCATGTTAGGGTCAAAAGCATTCTGGATAGAACCAGTCATACTGTTAATCTGAGTCATTGTACCAATACCTAAGAGACCTGCAAGTGCTCCAAACAGGGCAAAGAGAATTGCAAGCCACTTCCATTTTGGACCCATTCCTTTTTCAATTGTATAGAAAGGACCACCAAGAATATGATCACCTTTATCTTCACGATATTTAATTGCAAGCATACATTCTGCATATTTTGTAGCAGTACCCAAAATAGCGGCAATCCACATCCAGAAAAGAGCACCAGGACCACCGGCAAGAATAGCAGTTGCTACACCGGAAATATTACCAGTACCAATTGTAGCAGAAAGGGCTGTACAAAGAGCAGAAAAGCCGGAAAGTTCGCCTTTACCTTCGTTCTCTTTAAAGATGCTTTTAAAAGCACGGCCAAGCTTTGTAAACTGAATACCGCGTGAAGCTATAGTCATTACGATACCAGTAACCAGAATGAGAGCAATTGTCGGAATACCCCAAACAAAGTCATCAATTTTTCCAAGGATTTGTGTAAACATGATTATATCCTTTTTAATAATGTGAATAAAAATCTCCTTAGTAGAGCACCACACAGGATTGTGAAGAAACTCATATATTACTCAAGAGAATCATTACAAACAAAGCACGTTGTTTCTAATGATAGTAATATTATAGCATAGAACAGAGATTTTAACAATAAAATATGAGGGGGAAAGCCTTCCCCCTACGCCGCACTGCGTTGCGTCGTACCCCCTTCGCCTAGGGGGCGCCCCCTAAAACCCCTTCATATGCCTTCATATATAAAAAAATAGCTCCCAGCTGAGTCCCGTGGCCAAAACCGCAAGCTCGCTTGCTACATGCTGCAATGCCTTGTAATTATATTAGTTGCCGCTTACGCGGCAGCATTGCAGGATGTTTTTGTCCCCGTGACTCCGCTTCCGCTATTTTTTTACATGTAATCTTTTACAGTAGTTTTAATGTGCGCAGCCCTTATAGACCCGTCCTTTTTCCCTGGCAAGAAAAGTCAATATATCAGAAACTTTTATTGGCCATAGTTACAATATAAAAAACTAAATGTAAAGATTATGAAAAAATGCGGAGCAAATAATAATTTCACTGTGGCGCGAAGGAACAAAAGGGAGGGCAAAATGACTCTGACTGTTGATGCCGCGGAAGCGGCATTTAATAGTTCCACTACAACAGTCAGCGTCAAGCGGCTAGCCGCGTTTTTGACCTCCCTTTTGTGACTGGTAGCCACCTTTAGATTACAGTTCTTTGCTCCGCATTTTTTCATCTTATAAATAGATTTAAAGATATTGTAACCTTGACAATGAACCGCTTTTTCTGATATATTAGACGAACACGGAGTGGTACCCAAGCGGTAAGGGACTGGTCTGCAAAACCATCATTGGTAGGTTCGACTCCTATCCACTCCTTAAAACAGAGGGCTGTCTTATACAAGGCAGCCCTTTGTTTTTGAGAGTTTTTACGGTTTTTTGCGAAGCAAAAAATGCGAGCTTTGCGAGCAAGTATAAACTCGTAAAAAAAGGAGTTCATTTACGAACTCCTTTTTTACCAGCCCGTAGAAGCTAAGCTCCGGGTTGATTATATATATTGGCTGGTTCGAAAGGACCAGCTTTTTTTATCCCTACGCTATTCCTTTGGGAAAAGTTCCTGCATGCCGGCCCAGGTAGCAAGTATACCGCAGCCACAAAGACATAGGGTTGGAACAAGCTCGAAGTGAATAAAAAAACAAAGCACTACAAGCACAATTGAAGAAAGAAAAATTGCAGCTTCGCGAATCCAGAAAGCACTGTCCTTTCCCTTAAGTTTTTCTTTTCCATTTTTCTTAAAACGAAAGGGAATGGAAATAAGAATAAGAAGAATTAAAATCAAAGCGGCAATTACAATTATATTATTTATAAACAAAGTTTCTTCAGTCATCTTTTTCCTCTAAAAATTTCAGCAGAGTTTTGTGTGCGCTTCCAAAAGCAAGGGCAAGTCCATTTACATCATCAAGACTCTGAACCCTGCGGATTTCAAAACGGACAACTTCACTTTCTTCGCGGTGTAGTGTTTTTACAAAATCTTCCATGTTTTGATATTTTGCAGGAAGCTTTGTCTTAAAAAAGATATCACAGGTTTTGTATTCAATATTTTTATATTCATAAGTATTAGGAAAAGAACAAAGAAACTCTGTACCATGAACTTCTGCACCAAGTTCTTCACGACATTCCCGCACCACTGCGTCTTCTGCACTTTCATCAGGATCTACAAAGCCGCCCGGCAAACACAAAAATCCTTTACGGGGTTCTTTTGCGCGAACTTCAAATAAAATGTTTCCTTCTTTGTCATAAAGAACAATGCCAACTGCAGCAGCAACATTGCAATAAAGATCAAAACCGCAATCCGGGCAAAGCCACTTTTTACCGTCTCGCCATTCAATTTTTTTACTGCCACACTGAGGGCACATGTTAAATTTATTTTGCATTGAAACACCTCATAACAATTGCTTCTGCAAGAATTTCACTTCGCTTTACAGTTCTTATTATAAGAGGAACTACAAGAGGAATAACAGCTTTAATTTTTGCAAGCCTTCCTTTTACTTTGCCAAGGCCTCCGCGTATAATCTGAGTCTTTATAATATCACAAGCTTCATCAACTAAAAGCGGAATGAACCTGAAAATTAATTCCATAATAAGAATAAGACTTTTAAATGGCAAAAGTTTTTTAAGTCCGTCAATCAAATCATATTCAGGAGTAGAAACAAAAAATGCACAAACACACAAAAGCGAAGCATAAGTACGTAAAATTGAATTCAAACAAAACCATAACTTTGACGGAGTTATCATAAAAAATCGCCAGGTAGTATAACGAACTTCGTCCGGTAAAGCAGGTCTGAATACAATCTGGAATATTGCAAAAAAGCAAAGGAAAGGAAGGATTTTTAAAAGGCTTTTGATAATCTTTCCAAAACTAAAGTTTGCAAAAAGACAATAAATGATATTAACAATAACCATGCAGGCACAAGGAATAGTAGTTTTAAAGGCAAGAGACAAAACAAAAAGCAGAAGAAATAAAATTATGCGCAAAAAGGCCGGAAGCTTTTCAAGTCTGCATTTTGTTTTCCAGCCCGAACCAGATATGCCTTTTGAAAAAGACTTAAGGCCTTTGAGCAGGGAAGTTGATTCATAAGGAGAGAGAGAGAATAAGGGATTGTCTGCAGAGGAGGCCTCGTCCGCAAGAGAATCATAAACAATGCTGCCATTTTCAATTTTAATTTCTCTGTCGGCAAAATCGGCTTCTTCGCTGTGATGCGTTGTAAAAAGAACAGTCTTACCTTCCTCTGCAAGAGAGCGAAGCATATTCATTACATGAAAACGAGAAACCCCATCAAGGCCCGCAGTTGGTTCATCAAAAAATACTACATCCCGATCCATTGCAAGAATGCCTGCAATTGCAAGACGTCTCTGTTCTCCACCACTCAAACCTGCAGACTGGCGTTCCCCATATTCTTTATAAGGAAGTCCGGCTTTATCCATCGAAGTGCGTACAAGTTCGACAAGCTTCTTTCCTTTTACACCATCATTTTTAGGACCAAAGGCAACATCATCAGCGGCAAAGGCTTCGAATAAAGCGGCCGAACAATTCTGCTGGGCAAGAGCAGGCTTTTGGTTGCAAAAAATCTTTCCTGCAACAGGCTTTAAAAGTCCGGCTCCAAGCTCAAGTAAAGTGGATTTACCGGCCCCAGAAGAACCGGTAAGAGCCGTAAGAGTGCCCTTATACAAATTAAAAGAAACATTTTTTATAAAAGGCTTCTGCTCTCCCTCTTCTTTTGCCTTCGAATCATAAGAAAAATTAATATTTTCAAAAGTAAAGGTTTTTGTATTCTGCAAAAAAGAAGCATCACGCTTTGATTTTTCCAGAGGCTGGCCCTTAATTTTTTCTACAAGACTTGGACCTTCAAAAAACTCATTAACACTTCCTTCAAAGAAAATGCGTCCTTCTTCAAGACCAATCACATGACGAGCTTCTTTTACAGCATCTAAATCATGAGTAATATGAATGATTGTGTTTCCACGTTCATTCAAGCCCCGCAAAACCTCATAGACAGTTTGACGAGAAGCCGGATCAAGCATGGCAGTAGCTTCATCCAAAATTAAAATCTCCGGTTCTGTAGCAAGCATTCCGGCAAGAGCTAGTTTTTGAGTTTGCCCAAGAGACAGAGCATTAGAAGGAGCTTCCGCTTTATCCAAAAGTTCTACTATAGAAAGGGCTTCTATAGTTCTAAGTTCAACCTCACCATCAGGAAGCCCAAGATTTTGTGGACCAAAAGCTGTATCCCTGTAAACCTTACCACTTACAATCTGATCTTTAGGAGACTGAAAAATCAAACCAATGCGACAGTCATCTTTAACAATAATCTGCCCGCATTGATTTTCGAGCAAGCCCGAAATAAGACGGCACAAAGTACTTTTACCGCTGCCATTTACACCAACAATAGCAGTATAGCTTCCAGAATCTATTGAAAAAGAAATATTATCAATAGCTTTTTTTCTTTCAAAGCTATAAGAGAGATTCTTTACTGTAATAACCGGAGATATTTGTTCGTTTTCGCCCATTAATGAATCTCACTATAACAAAAAAAATCGGGAAGTACAACTTAGGCACTTACCCGATTTATTAACAGCAAAAAGTCATTTCAAAAACTGCAGTTATTATTCTTTTTCCGAAGTTGTATTCTTAATACTTACGTCAACTTCAATAACAGCCTCAGTCTTTTTAACAGGCTTTGAACCTGCTTCATCTCCGGCACCAAGACCAACAGAAGCAGTATCAAGAGAAGCTGCACCGGCAGAAGCTAATCCTGCAGACAAAACTTCTTTTGCAGAAGCAGTAGCTACAGCAGTCTTTGCTTTTGTAAACATTTTTTTAGCTTCAACAATAGGTTTAGATGCAAGACCGCTCTTTCCAATTGTAGAAGACTGTCCGGCACCAACAACCATTGTTCCTTTTGGAGCGTTGTCAACAATTTCATTTGCAGGAGTTGTAGAAGCTGCAGGGCCTTCATCTGTTTTAGGCTCTTCTTCGGAGTTAACAACAGGAGAAGCAATAGGAACAATAAAATCGGCAGCCTTGTAGTAGGCAATAGCACCACTAAATACCTTTGCGCGTCCGTTTGCAAAAACTGCAAAGTCTGTACCACGAACAGAAGCTACTGCAACAGAAGTTCTGGCAGAATATTCAATTCGCTTACCTTCTGTATGTGTAACTCTTGAGCGAACAGCACCGGTATCAACTTTAAGGCTTACAGTTTCTTTTGAACCAGATGACTGCAAGGTTTCCAAAGTAATTCTTGAAAGTGCAGGAACAGCCATAACAGAACCATTAAAATTCAAACGGGCTTCTGACTGAAATCCTGTACTGATTGTTTCAGCTTCATTAACAACATCGCCCACTTTAAGAGCAACCCATTCATTACTGCGGTTTACTTCAACCTTTCCTTTAACATAAGTAACCTTTGCACTTGCCGCAAAAATAGAACCTCCTGCAATTAAAACAAGAGCAGCAGCAATAATCATTTTAGAAACAAATCTTTTCATAAGGATTCACCTCCATTTATTATTAGTCCCGCATTAGAATGCAAGAGCAACATTTAAGTTAGCAGAATATGAACTGTTGTCTCCACCAGTAACATCAATCTGTCCTGTAAAATTAAGTCCAATCTGGAAATCAGAGAAAACATTGTAAACAGCACCAGCGTTTACATCGGCTCTTGTACCAGAATATTTTGAACCGTCATAACTAAGAATATAGTTTGCTCTTAAATCAAAATTCAGAGTGTTTGTAGCAAAAGTAAAGCCAACCTTTGGAACAATGTCTCCGTTATAAGAATAACCTGGAGCTGTAAAGGTTGCCAGACTTCCCTGTCCTTTTGCAGAACCATATTCTGCACCAATATTTACTGCAATGTTTTCTGTAGGGAATGCTACAACAGTTAAGGAAGAATAATTCATAATAGACTTAAATGAATCGGCAGAAGCTACAGAAGAAACAAGGTTGTAGAAAATAAAGTTTGTAATTGGTCCAGAAAGGAAAAGATTTAAATAGTATCCGCTTGCATCAAAAGAATCTTTATTAAGCACAGCGTAGCCCTGAAGTCCAAGTGTCTGGTTAGCAAACAATCCAGGGAACTCAACAGAAGCTCCAAGAGGAATAGTTGCCTCAGAAAAATCATAGAACTGTTTTTCCGGTTTTTCATTGATATTTGCAAGATTCAAATTCAATTCATTAAGAAGACCTGTATAACCTGCAACAAATCCAAGTTTTACAAGAGGCATGGTGTAATCTACACCAGCACCATCAAGAGTTCCCCTAAAAATAACACCGCTTGCATCAAGATAAGAAAAGCGGCCTGCATTCAAAGAAAGAACTCCACCCTCTGTAGGAATATCACCAGAAATCTTAAGGAGAGGAATATCAAGAACATTGATAATCTGAGCATCAAGGTCCTTAGCTTTTACAAGTTTGAATTTATAAGTTCCCTCGCCCGAAAGAAATAAATCTGTTGAACCAAGAGAAGTATTAAACCATAAAGAAATACCATTCTGCTGTTTAAAAGAAATATTAGAAAAGTCAGGAGTTGTAATTCCTGTAGAATCAGTAACTACTCCTCCCCATTCAAAAGCAGCAAGAGGAGCTACAAAAATGAATAATGCAGTAAAAATTGCTAATAATATTTTTTTCATCTTCATCTCTCCTTACTCCACGTCCATTTCCATACATTCAGCAGAGCCATATTCCATCATGCATGAAGTCAGGATATTTAAAGCTTCTACACCAGTTAAGACAGAATCCGGCTGTGCATTTTCAGCAATAACTCCGTCGGTTTTGAATTGTTTAAAAGCATAGCGGGGAGCACCTTTTGTAAGCTTAAACATAAGACCACCCTTCATATCCGGCCAGATTTGAGCATAAATAAATGCAAGGTTGGCCATAACAACAGGGTCATAGGCACCAACTTCTTCCGGGATCTGACCTAAATTATAAAGGATTTCTACAGCCTGATCATAATCGGCTTCTTCAGAAATTAACCCCTGATGGATTGCCGATAAATAACAAACCTGTCCATAAGTAACTTCATCTGCTGCCAGTATATCTGTTACAACATCTGCCGATTGTGCAAAAACAAAGCCAGAAGTAAACAGTAATACCAATAATACTATAATACGTTTCATAAATTCCATTTTACAACACATTATTAATGTTGTCCATAAAAAAA
>CAMNDY010000061.1 GCA_946535985.1 uncultured Treponema sp.
TTGTGCATAAAGCGCTGGCGGCTTCTTTCTTTCTGGGTGTGGCGTGGGTTTTCTGCAGCCATCTGAGTAAAATCAGAGAACATACAGGAGTCCCAGCAGCGGATCTGGCGGATGCCGTTACCTGTATCAAAGTCGCGTACATCAAAGCACATACAGGTTGGGCAGACATAAGTACAGGTTCCGCAGCCTACACAAGCTTCGCTAACCTTGTCCCAGATTTTTGAATTGAAAATCTTGAGCATCTGTTCCGGCTTTACTGCACCAAGCTTACTAAGGTCAAGCTTTGCAAAAGGAAGAGCGGCGGTTTTTGCAGCAATGTCTTTTTTCAAAGCATCAACTGCCTTTTCATCTGAGTCGGCAAGTTCTGCTTTTGCAGCTTCAAGAACAGCCTTGCCCTTGTCTGTGTTGCCCTGGAAGTAATACTTTCCGTCGGCAAGCCAGCAGCTAATGTCGCCTGCAGGGTTAGCAGCGTCAATGCTGTAAGCAGCACAGAAGCATTCGCGGGCAGGCTCGTTGCAGGCCAGAGTGATTATAATTCCATGTTCGCGGCGGTTCTTGTAGTAAGAATCAACCGGGTTCATGTTTAAGTAAACGTTATCAAGAACTTGGAAAGATTTTGCATCGCAGGCACGAACACCAAATACAACAAAGTCTTCAAGTTCTTTTCTCGGGTCTTCTACGCTAACGTCTTTTCCTACAAACTTATAGCTTACCATGTGCTCGGTTTTTGGGAAAAAGAAGTCTTTTGCAGAGCGTACAGTCTTTAACTGTGCACTTAATATAACATCTTCAGACCATTTCGTAAAATCTGCCTTGCCTTCAATTGTGTCAGAAGGAATAAAAAGGTCAAATTTGCCGGATACAGCCTTAAAAAATTCATTTATTTTATCAGAAGAAATAGATAACATTATTCATTTCCTCCTTCGACTCGGTCGCTTATGATTGTTGCTTCAGGGTCTTCTTCCTTAAAGGTAAGCATTGGAGGACGGGTTTCGAGGTCGCTTCCTGCCTGATAAGGTCCGTAGATTTCATTAATATCTTTAATGAACTTGCGGTTAAGAAGATGAAGTGGAATACCCTGAGGACAAACTCTTGAACATTCTCCACAGTCGGTACAGCGTCCGGCAACGTGCCAGGCTCTGATAATATGGAAGAGGCTTTCTTCAAAGCTTGTTTCTGCAACCTTTTGCGAAGTATAAAGTGCATTGTTGTCAAATACACATTTTTCGCAGGTACAGGCAGGACAAACATTGCGGCAGGCATTACAGCGGATACAGCGGCTGAATTCCTTCTGCCAGAAGTCATAGCGTTCTTCTGCATTCATTGCTTCAACCTTTGCTACTTCTTCAAGGCGGCCAGATTCAACTTCTGTTACCTCTGCGTCTACACCAATAAGTTCGTCGCAGCTAACAGGCTTTTTGTTAAGGCAGTTGAGGCAAACTTTACCGCTTCCGCCTTCCAAAGTATCCTGGCAAGGAACCCCGATTGCATAAACATCATCGCGGGTAATGCGGTTTTCTTTAAGCAGCTCTGTGAATGAATAAGTATCATTTGGCTTAAGGAAAACAAGTACGCGTTCCTGAGGAATAGGAGCATCCTGTGCGTTTGGATCGCGCTGTTTAGCCATTGTGTTGTTCATGCGTGTAGTTGATTTTTTAATTTCAATTTCACGGGTAATCTTTACAAGATATTTAGAAAGATTAGCAGCACAATATTTATTGAAAACAAAGCCTTTGTCTAATTCTTCGGCGCTTGCAAATACAGCCGGAGTAACGTCTTCGTCAAAAAGACCTTTCTGCCATCCAACTACCTTCTGGACTGTTCCGTCTGCAAGCAGTTCTTTTGCACGTTTAATTAATTGTTCTTGCATCGTACATCCTCCAGTTTTTTACATTCACCAAGGTCGGTAATCTGCTTTACAAAATCATTCATAATTCCGGCAAAGCGGACACCTTCGGCAGCGGAACACCATTCAACTCGTGTACGGCCTCTTTCAATTCCCAAAAAGTCAAGCATAGAGAAAAGCAGGGTCATACGACGGCGGGCAAAATAGTTTCCGGTAGAATAGTGACAGTCGCCGGGATGGCAGCCGCACAAAATAACTCCATCAGCACCGCGCTGGAAAGCTCTCAAGATGAAAAGCGGATTCAAGCGGCAGGAGCATGGAATACGTATAATCTTTACATTTGCAGGATATTCAAGGCGGTTGTTTCCGGCCAGGTCTGCACCTGCATAAGAACACCAGTTACAGCAGAAGGCTACAATCTTTGGTTCCCATTCTTTATTTTCTACAGACATGCATCTACCTCCGCTAAGATTTGTTTATTGCTAAAGCCAAGGAGATCCATTGCACCGCTAGGACAGGCAACAGTACAAGCACCACAACCGTGACACATAGCTGTATTAACCTGTGAAACATGACGGGTGATTGTAGTTCTGTTAGGACCGCGGAAGTCTTTATCAACATAAGAAATTGCACCGTAAGGACAAACCTTTTCACACTGACCACAACCGTTACACATGTTTTCGTTTGGATTTGCAGTGCAGGCATTGTTCTTAAGCTTATCTTTTACCAGCAGGCAGATTGCTTTGGCAGCAGCACCCGAAGACTGAGCTACAGTTTCTGGAATATCCTTTGGACCCTGGCAGCAGCCTGCAAGGAAGATACCGGCAGTAGGTGATTCAACCGGGCGGAGCTTAGCATGAGCTTCAAGGAAGAAGTCGTTGTTGTCCATAGAAGTTGTAAGCATGGTTGCAAGCGGGCGGGCAGATTTGTCTGCTTCGATAGAGGCTGCAAGAACAACCATATCGGCCTTGATGTGAACCTGCCTGTTCAAAATCAAATCGCTTCCCTGAACATCCAGAGTACCATCGCTTTGAGGTGTTACCTTACCAACCATACCCTTAATATAGTGAACTCCATACTGTTCAACTGCACGGCGGTAGAATTCATCAAAGAGTTTTCCAGGAGTGCGGACATCAATATAGAATACATAACAGTTAGTATCAGGATAATGGTCGCGGGTAAGAATAGCGTGTTTGGCAGTATACATACAGCATACCTTAGAGCAGTATTCGTGACCCTTTGTTGCGTCTGCAGAACAGCGGGAACCAACACACTGAACAAATACGATTGTCTTTGGTTCTTTGCCGTCTGAAGGGCGCTTAAGGTGACCGTTTGTTGGACCCGATGCGTTACAGAGTCTTTCAAACTCAAGAGAAGAAACAACATCAGGGCTCTGGCTATAGGCAAATTCATCAAACTTGTTAAGGTCAATAGGATTGTAACCGGTAGCAACTATGATTGCACCATATCCTTCTGTAATAACCTTGTCTTCGTCATGGAAGTTGATGGCACCAACGCCGCAGGCCTTTTCACAGAATCCGCAGACATTGTCTTTTCCCTTTGCAAGAGACTTCATATGCAGACAGTAGTTTGCGTCGATTGTTGCAACCTTTGGAACTGCCTGAGCAAAAGGAATGTAAATTGCCTTTTTGTTGTCCAAGTTCATGTTAAAGTCGTTAGGAACCTTTTTGTTTGGACATTTCTCGATACATTCGCCACAACCTGTACACTTTGTTTCATCAACATAGCGGGCATGACGTTTAATATCAACCTGGAAGTTTCCGATATAACCCTTTACACCAACAACCTCGCTGTAAGAAAGGATGCGGATATTAGGATTCTGGCTGACTTCTGTCATTTTTGGAGTAACAATACAGGAAGCACAGTCAAGGGTAGGGAATGTCTTATCAAGCATAGCCATCTTACCACCGACAGTAGGCTTTTTCTCTACGATATCTACAGGGAAGCCTGCATCGGCAATATCAAGGGCTGCTGTAATTCCGGCAATACCACCACCAATTACAAGGGCTCGTTTTGTTACTGGAGTTTCTCCTTCAATTAAAGGAGTATCAAGAATAGTTTTTGCAATGGCAGCTTTACCAAGAGCAATGGCTTTTTCGGTGCCCTGTTCCATATCCTTACAAACCCAGGAAGTCTGCTCGCGAATATTTGCAATTTCTACTTTATAACCGTTAAGACCGGCACGTTCTGCGCATGAACGGAAGGTTTTTTCGTGCATACGTGGAGAACATGAACAAAGAACAACGCCTGTAAGCTTGTTTTCTTTGATTTGGTCTTCAATCATCTTTTGACCTGCAGAAGAACACATGTAGGTGTAATGGGTTGAATAAACAACTCCGGGAACCTTTGCAAGCTCTTCTGTTACTTTTTCTACGTCAACTGTTCCGGCAATATTAGTACCACAGTGACATATAAATACACCAATTCTTTCCATAATCTATGCCACCTCTTACTTTTTATATTTACGGAAGGCACTTACGATAGCCTGCTGAGGGATATCATCATCCAAGTGCTCCGGAACTTGTACTGGATCCAAATGATGAGGGCCGCGTGAGCCTTCAACAACCTGACGTACTGCGTCTATTAATTTTGCAGGTTCTACCTGACGAGGGCAGCGTTCAAGACAGGCAAAGCAGCTTAAGCAGGCATAAATTGACTTTGTTTCGAGCAATTTGCCTATTTCGCCGTTTTCTACCATCTGAACAAACTGATGCGGATGATATTCCATTGAATCATAGTTAGGGCAGGTGCCGGAACACTTACCGCAAACCATACATTTTTTAGGATTAACGCCGCACTTAAGCAGAATCTGTTCTTTTAAGAGTTCTTCGTTTGCTAACATTATTGAGCCTCCTTTAATCCCAGGGCCTGGGCAAGAAGTTCTGTAAAGTAAATTACATCAAGCTTGCTGTCTCCCTTGTTTTTAAGAAGGTTATAGCGGCAAAGCGGACATGAAGTTACAAGGAAATCTGCTCCCATATCTTCTGCGTTGCCGAGAATCTTTTTTGTGCGTGAGGCAGGAATTGATTCGTCTTCGAACATTGTGTAGGCACCACAGCATTCGTTGCGCTGGCCGTAAATTACAGGGGTGCCGCCAATGGCCTTAATAAAATCTTCAAGAATTTTTGGATTTTCAGGGTCATCAAGCTGTAAAACCTTGCCCGGACGAAGAAGAAGACAGCCGTAATAAGCGCCGATTTTCTTTCCTGTAAAAGGATTTTTAACTGCAGCCTTTACATTGTCCCATCCAACCACATCACGAAGGATTTCGAGGTAATGAAGTACCTTTGTTTCTCCGTGATACTCAATCTCATCTGTTTTGAGATAATTGTTCACCTTAAAGTCTACGAATTCGTCTGTCTGAACATCGTTATTAACCTGTTTGATAACGTTGTAGCAGGCAGAGCAAAGCGTAACAAGATCGTGACCGGCATCGCGAGAAGCGGCAAGGGCTCTGACAGAAGAAAGCTTTGTAGCAATTTCATCTTTGCCCATAGGATATTCGCCGCCGCAGCACTGCCATTCAGGAATCTCTTCAAGAGTGAATCCCAATGCTTCCGCCGAAACGCGCGCATACTTATCAAGGTCAAGCGCCTTGTTTTTGAGCGTACATCCCGGGAAATACGAATATGTCATAGTTGCTCCCATAAAATTATTAACATTATAAGTCAAAATATTATAGTAGATAAATGGGATTTTGGGAAGATAAAAAGAAAGGCATTCATACGGAAAAATAAAGGCATCAATATGAAAATTTATAGAACTTATTCAATTACGAACGCACTGAGTTCGCAATTGAATTGAAACTAATTGGGAACGCATTGCGTTCCTTATTATAAATAAATGATGCAATAAATATATGATATAAATGGATGAACTTTTTTAATCTACACTTTAACAAAAATGTATGATAAAATATTTATATCAGGAGGTAATTATGTGCCAATTAGCAATAGAGATACCAGAACAAGTTTTATATGATACTCATATGACCGAATCTCAATTAGAAAATCTTGCAAAAAAGATTATTGCCATGCATTATTATCTGCAATTTCATATTTCTCTTGGCTATTGTGCTCAAATTGCTAATACGACAGAAGAAGATTTTATAAAATTCCTTGGTGAAAACAAAATATCTATATTTAAGTTTGATAATAAACAAGAATTTTCAGATGAGTTAAAGAATGCCTAGAGTTATTGTAAATTCGACGCCTTTAATAGTTTTAAGTAATATAAATTATCTTCATTTATTAAAAGATTTATACAAAGATATCTATATTCCTCAGGCAGTTTATGATGAAGTTACAGCTAAAAATGATTCCGCATGTCAGCAAATTAAAAATAATTTGAATTGGATTCATATTTGTAAAATACAAGATCAGTCACAAAAAAGAATGTATCAAGCTAAACTTCATGATGGTGAAGTTGAAGTAATGATTCTTGCACAGGAGAATCAAAATAAAGATTTAGTAATTATTGATGATAATTCTGCAAAGAAGACTGCAAAATATCTCGGACTAACAGTAACCGGTTCTTTGGGTGTTATTTTAAAAGCTAAAAAACAAGGACTCATTCATTCCGTTATTACACTTATGAATCAACTTATCCAGAATGGATTTTATATTACTCCAGAAGTGTATGATTTTGTAAAGGATGAAGCTGGAGAATAAAAGCATTTAAGGGGTTTTAGGGGCGGAGCCCCTAGGCGAGGGGGTAGGACGCAACGAAGTGCGGCCGAGGGGCAGGCGCCCCTTTGGCTTAGGGCCCTTCGAGAGCCTCAGGGACCCCATGCTTATTTAGAAAATGCCATTGCCTCTGGTTTGAAGACTTTGTCAAACTCGGCGGCGGTGAGGAAACCAAGACCTACGCAGGCTTCTTTGAGGGAGATGTTTTCATCAAAGGCTTTGTGGGCGGTTTTGGCGGCATTTTCGTAGCCGATGTATGGATTCAGGGCGGTAACAAGCATCAAAGAGTTGTAGAGGTTGTGATGCATCTTGTCCTTGTTGGCTTTGATTCCTACGGCGCAGTTCTTGTTAAAGCTGAGCATGGCTTCGGCAAGGAGGCGGGCGCTCTGGATAAAGTTGTAGGCAATTACCGGCATGAAAACGTTGAGTTCAAAGTTACCCTGGCTGGCTGCAAAACCGATTGCGGCATCGTTACCCATAACCTGAACGGCTACCATTGTAACAGCTTCGCACTGGGTTGGATTTACTTTTCCCGGCATGATAGAAGAACCTGGTTCATTTTCCGGGATGTGGATTTCGCCAAGACCATCGCGTGGACCGCTTGCTAACCAGCGTACATCGTTTGCAATTTTCATCATATCGGCGGCTAAGGCCTTGATTGCTCCGTGGGCATATACAAGTTCGTCCTTGCTTGTAAGGGCGTGGAACTTATTGGCGGCAGTAACAAACTTTTTGCCTGTAAGTTCGCTAACACATTCGGCAACTTTTTTGTCAAAGCCTTTTGGTGTGTTAAGACCTGTTCCAACGGCAGTTCCTCCAAGGGCCAGCTGCTTTAAGAATGGAAGGGAAGCCTGGAGCATTTTTTTATCCTGCTCAAGCGAAGTTCTCCAGCCGCTGATTTCCTGACCAAAAGAAATTGGTACAGCATCCTGAAGGTGGGTGCGTCCGCTCTTTACAATCTTCATATTTTCTTTTTCGAGCTTTTTGAAGGTTGCAACAAGAGTGTCGATTGCCGGGAATAATTTATCTTCGATTGCAAAAACTGCAGAAATGTGAAGGGCAGTAGGGAAGGTGTCGTTTGATGACTGACTCATGTTGATGTCGTCATTAGGGTGACAGAGCTTTTTACCGGCAATTTCGTTGGCACGGTTTGCAATAACTTCGTTGGCATTCATGTTGCTCTGAGTACCGGAACCGGTCTGCCATACTACAAGAGGGAAATGATCATTGAGCTTTCCGGCAATAACTTCGTCGCAGGCTTTTTTGATGGCACCAAGCTTTTCCTTAGTCATTTTTTCAGGCTTAAGGGCATTATTTGCCATGGCAGCAGCCTTTTTAAGGTAACCAAAGGCCTTTGTAATTTCGCGAGGCATAGTTTCGATATCTACGCCAATTTCAAAATTTTCGTGGCTGCGCTGTGTCTGAGCACCCCAGTATTTGTCTGCAGGAACCTTTACCTGTCCCATTGAGTCATGTTCGATCTTGTATTCCATAGTATTTACCTTTTAGTCATGCTGAACTTGTTTCAGCATCTATTTCTTCATTTATGAGATTCCGAAACAAGTTCGGAATGACACATTAGAACTTAATCTGTTTAATTACGTCTTTCAAGCATTCGGCGCTGTGGCGGAGAGAGGCTACTTCTGAATCCAAAAGCGGTGCTACAACGCGGCCTGTAATTCCCTTGCGGCCAATAACTGCTGGAATAGAAAGACATACATCATCAATTCCGTATTCGCCGGTGAGCATTGTAGAAACTGTAAGAACAGAATCTGTAGTATAGTTGAGGGCTTCGCAAAGGTGGGTTGTTGTAATGCCGATTGCGTAGTTTGTGCATTTTTTAGCAGCAATAATGATACCGCCAGACTTACGGATATAATCCTCTACATCATCCTTGTTAAGGTCCGGAGCCTTAATTCCTTCGAGGGCAGCTGCATATTTTTCTACAGGAACAGAGCCGATGTTTGCAAGTGACCATGGAACAAAAGAAGAGTCTCCGTGTTCACCAAAAACATAACCGTGAACATTTTCCTGGGCAACCTTGTAAGTTTCGGCAATGCGGGCACGGAAGCGGGCAGTGTCAAGCATAGTTCCTGTACCAAAGATATGGTCTGCAGGAATGCCGCTAGTTTTAACAAACTGATAGGTAAGAATATCAACAGGGTTTGCAACGATAACATAAAGAGCGTTAGGACAAACTCTGGTAATTTCAGGGATGATTGTCTTTGTGATATCTACGTTGATCTGGGCAAGGTCAAGACGAGACTGACCGGGCTTGCGTGCAACTCCCGAAGTTACAACTACAATATCAGAACCCTTAGCGTCTTCATAATCACCATCATGGATGGAAACAGGTCCTACAAAAGGAGTACCCTGGCGGATATCCATAGCTTCGCCCATTGCACGGTCCTTGGCAATATCAATCATAACGATTTCTGAAGCCAGCTGTTTGATTGTCAGTGCAAATGCAATAGTTGAACCAACCTGACCTGCACCGATGATAGTGATTTTATTAGACATTTGAATCTCCTGTGTCTTAATTTACAAAATTAAAAAAAATCCGGAAAGAGGGAGATTCGAACTCCCGGTAGCATTGCTGCTACGCATCCCTTCCAAGGATGTACCTTAAACCGCTCGGACATCTTTCCAAATTTAATTATACTATTATACAGAAAGTTTTATATAATTTCTACTAAAATTTACAGCGGATGAAGACAATTTGAAATAAAAAAAAACTCCCTATTCAGAAGGCTTGAGAGCGGATGATGGGAGTCGAATCATACGAGCTATACAAAATCATGAAATTCATCACTAATACAGACAATTAATGAAGTTTTTACAGCTTTAACATGTGACAAATCATTCGAAACCACTTATAATAAAGACATACAGGAAAAGAAAGGAGGTGTTACTATGTGCGATATTGTACAAGGTTTCGTTCAGGAAGGTCGTGATCAAGAAAAAGCTGAACTCATTAGAAAAATGCTCGATACTAAGTTTGCAACCGAGCAGCAGATAGCAGACCTTCTTAAGATTTCTGTAAAAGAAGTCAAAAAAATTGCAGCTAAAGTACCTGTAGAAGTTTAACCTACAAGGTCTCAGTTTATTTATAAGGCGTGGTGATTCCACGCCTTTATTATTTTACTGTTCTGAGCGATGAACTATAAGCTTTTGTTCAATAATATTCTTTTCATAAAGTCTTAAATTTTAAAAAAATGACGAGGAAGACCTCGCCGTAGATGGATCTGGGTGTTTCAACCAGCCCAAATAATAATAGTCAAATTGATTAAGCCAGAACAGCAACTCTTTCTTTTACTACCTGCATCTGCTTATCATCATAATTAAACAATTCAGCTATATCTTTTTCAGATAGTTTGGTCTGTTTAAGCAGTTTTGTAGCAATTTCAAGGTCGTACTCAGCTATTACCTCTTTAAGGTATTCTTCCATGATTCTACTCATAAAACTATGCCAAAACAGTAATCTTTTCTTTAATTATCTGCAACTGCTTTTCAGTGAGTTTGAACATTTCAACAATTTCTTCTTCTGTCATTTTTCCACTTTCAAGAACTTTTGCTGCTAAATTCATTCTTTCTTCAATTTTTGCTTCTTTTCTTTCTTCCTTAGCGAAGTCTTCCATTATTCTGCACATATGCTTAACCTCTACGAGCACAGCTCTTCGAGAGACTCGCTAAAAACAGTCCACTGGACTGTTTTTGCCACATAGTGGCCGCTCCCTACCTTTTCATCTTCCTTGAGGTATCTGGTTCTTTCTGCCAGAAGTTTACTTTTCATATCATCGGCCTTTTTGCAATGAAAGTCATGCATCAGGTCGCCAATAGGATCATTTCCTTCGTATTTACCATTAACATAGATGATATGGCTTTCATCGTCAAATGGTATATTACATTCTTTTACAGTTCGTTCAATGTGATAGAGCGGTAATCCTTTACCAAAGATGTCATTTTCTGTAATGAAAATAACATAGTTTTCTGGAAGATTTTTAGCATCTTCACCAGGAACTGTTATATCAGCATCCATCAAAACTGAATTATAGCGGGCACGTTTTGCACCAGCTCCTTTATCAGCTCTCTGAATCTCAATGTCGTAAGGTTTTCCTTTATTGTCTTTTGCGTAAACATCAAGTCTAACAGAACGACCTTCAAGGTTCTTTACGACTTTCTGAGCAACTGTATCAATTACTTTAAGCTTCTTGTTTTCAAGAATAGTCTGAAGTACAAATTGAGTACAGTCCTTGTCATTTTCAAAAAAGCGTGTCATGAAGTCATCATCCATCAGAGTAAACTCCTGAAGACGAGCAATCATTTTCTGCTTCTTTGTCAAATCTTTTTTTGTCATAGCTTATATTACCATGATTTACCCCTGTTCGCAAGTTATCTGATGCTTTCTGATGCTTTCTAAAACTAGAGCGGATGAAGACAAAACGCGTTAAAAAAAGCCGCCAGGGTTTTTAGCGTTTTGCGCCGCTTGATTTATCAAGCGCGTAAGAACCCGTAGGGTTCGACTCCCTGCACGATTTGGACAATAAAAAAGCCTCCTTGTTCAGGAGGCTAGAGAGCGGATGAAGGGAGTCGAACCCTCGTCATCAGCTTGGAAGGCTGAGATAATAAGCCGTTATATGACATCCGCAAAAGTTGTATTTACTATATTGATTTTATGGATTATTGTCAAGAGAATATATGTAAAAAGAGGTAAAAAAATGAAAGAAGAAATCACAAACATAAACTTATCCTCCATAATCTCCCCAGACGGCATTGTTCTTCGCTGGCCCAGAAAAAAAGAAGAAAAACTGGCGGTACTTGATTATCTTATTACAAAATTTGAAGCCGGAGTGGAGTATAAAGAAATCCAGGTAAATATGATTTTGAAAAAATGGCATAGTTTTGGAGATCATGCGCTTTTGAGACGGGAGCTTTATGATAATTTTTATATGGACAGGAATCCTGAAAAAGGGATTTATTGGGTGCAGAAAAATAATTCCCCCAAAAAATAACTTCTCCGCACCAGGAGATAAATTCTACTTTTTTTCAAATAATTCTTCCGGCATTAAAAACTCCGGATTTATTTATAGCATTTTGGGGGATGTGACTATTGAATAAAAGGGAAAACGTTAAATCTTGATAAATCGGGATTTTATAACGATATGATTGAAATTACCTAAACCTTTTACATAAAAGGTAATCTTTAATTCTTTTGTATAAATATTTTTGGTGTATCATTATTTGATACAGGGGTTATGCTATAATACTATTGTTTTCCTAGAAAATATAATTTTTATACTATAAATCAAAATATTATGGTATAATATAAAAATCTAAGTTTAGGTGGGAAAAAGTATGACGGCATCAGAAAAAACTATTGCTTCGATTCTTAAGGATTTAACCAATGTACATGAAAATTTACTATCACTTTCTAATGATATATGGGCAAGTATTGAACATAATGATAATGAAGAAGTAGAAAAAGGATGTAAATTTCAAAAAGATTTTAATAATCTTATCATTGAGTTTTGCAAAAACAAAGACAGTATAAGTGCACTCTTAAGTCAATTTTCAGGTGTTAAAATAGATGATCAACCAAAGATCATTGATAAGAATACAACAGAAAACCAAAGACTTATAAAAGAATTGAATCAAAATAAACCCCATGAAATAACAGAAGATTTTACATTCAAAAGACCCGTTGCTTTTATTTTTAATGGTTGTGCTTATCCTGATACAAATAACTGGACTGAACTGTATGTGCAATTTGCTGCAACCGCAGCCAAACTTAATCCAACTAAAATAAAAGAAATGGCAGAATTACCAGAATTAATTTCAAAACAAAATCGTAAATACTATTCTACAGATATAAAAGATATCAGAAAACCTGCAAAGATAATGAATGATTTTTTTGTTGAAACAAATCTTTGTGCAAATGATATAGCCAAAAGAATAATTGAAATTATAAATCAACTCGGAATGAAAACATCTGATATTACTATTTATCTCAGACAAGATAGGAATGCATAAATGGTTGGAAATACACTTATAGATAATTCACCGAAATTAAAACTTGTTGATACATTAAATGAAATAATTTCTAAACCAGAAATAAATGAAATCTGTATAGCAACGGGATATTGGGATTTGAAAGGAACTTCCCTGGTTACAGATTCTTTAATTAATTTCTTATCACGTGAAAATACAAAGCTTCGTCTCTTAATTGGTAAAGACCCTAATGTTTTTAAAAAGGATTTAACAGCCGATGCTTATAAAACTGCAAAAGTATATCCTCAAGATTATTTGAAAATTGATTTGCAGAATGTAGAAATGAATGATGAACAATATCAAAAGGCCGCAAAAATGCTTATTGATAATTGCTCAGGTGATAATCCAAAAATTCAGGTACATATTTTCGAACTTAATGAAGAAGACGAAAACCAGTTTTTTCATTCAAAATGTTATATTTTTGTTGGTAAAATTGGATCAACATATGGAATTATTGGTAGCAGCAATTTTACAGAGAAAGGATTACAAGGAAATTCTGAACTTAATTATCTTGATAATGATATTTACCACATTACAGCAGAACCTTCAGAATTAAATGAATTTGCAAAAGGTCACTATTATTGGTTCAATGAGAAATGGAAACTCTCTAAAGATTGGACTAAGGAATTTGTTATTGAAGTTGGCAATTCTCCTGTAGGAACTAAAGCAAAAGAAAATCCAAGATTAAAGCCAGTTCCTGTAACTTCTGAAAATCTTACCCCTTATGAAAATTATATCAAATTGCTGCAAGATAAATTTGGTATGATTACGGATGCTAATTTTAAATCAATATTAACAGGATATTTACCAGAAGAAATAAAACCTTTGGAATATCAGCTTAATGCTGTTCAGCAATGTTATTCTTATATGATTCAACATGGCGGTTTTGCTCTAGGTGATGTAGTTGGTCTTGGAAAAACTATTATTGGAATTTTAATCATAAAATACTTTATTGATGTTTCTGCATCATTGAAAAAATCTGATAAGGTCTTAATAATTGTGCCTCCGGCAATTAAATCTTCTTGGGTAGATACAATTAAGAAATTTGATAAAGAACAAACAGATAAGATTGAAGAGCATGTAAGATTTTTAACAACAGGAAGTCTTAATCATCTTTCGGATGATTTCTCTGAAGATGAATTAAGCGAGGCTGAAGATGCCATTGAAGATGATGGTGAAGAGTTTACTCTTAGTTCTGAAGATAAAAAACAAGCCATAAAAGAAATGACTCCAGAAATGAAAACATTTTCTGATGATGCTGAAAATTATGGACTGGTTATCATAGATGAAAGCCATAAATTTCGTAATGCAGGAACTGAAATGTATATTGCTCTTTCTGCATATCTTGAAAATGTTTATGCACGTACTGGTTATTATCCTTTCGTTGGATTGCTTTCTGCTACAATGCAAAACAACAGTCCTCGCGATATTCAGAATCAAATTTATCTTTTTGAGCATGAGCCTAAAAATTCTTCTTTTGAAAAAGTTGAAGGCCGTGATTTGGATCATTTCTTTGCAGAAATAAATAGAAAATACAGTTTGATTATTCATTCAAAGAAACAGGGGCTTGGTATAGAGCAGTCTTCTTTTGTATCTGATCCAAATACAAAAAAAGAACTTATTGCACTTTCAAAAGAAGTCCGCGAAAAAGTTTTAAGTGATATTCTTGTAAGACGAACCAGAACTGATATTAAGAAGCATTATTCTGATGATTTAAAATTCCCA
>CAMNDY010000062.1 GCA_946535985.1 uncultured Treponema sp.
AAGAGGATATCTTGAAATATGCAAAAGGTCTGGACAAAGCTAAAATCAAAAATGTATACACTCATATTCCCGTCTTCCTGGCAAAAGAAAATAAGCGCTATCAGATTACAAAAGTAGCAGCAGGAGCAAGAAACAGAGAATACATTGGCACTGTAGATTGGCTTAAAGATGCGGGGATTATAAATGTGTGTTACAACCTTGATATCCCGGAGCTGCCGCTTAAAGGAAACTATAATCCAACAGAATACAAAATATATTATCGCGATACAGGACTTTTAATTGCTACTCTTGATGAAGAAGCTCAGGTGGATTTAAGACAGAATAAAAACTTCAACGCTTATAAAGGTGCAATTTACGAAAATATTGTTGGAGATATGCTTGTAAAACAAGGATATGAATTGTTCTACTACAAAAACGAAAAATCTACTATAGAAATGGACTTTTTTATCCGCGATGCTGATTCTCTTGTTCCTGTAGAAGTAAAAGCTGTAGACAATCCAACTCCTTCGCTTAAAAATCTTATAGAAAAAGAAAAATATGCTGATATTAATTACGGAATAAAGCTTTGCTCAAAGAACATCGGTTATAACGGCAAGTTTTATACATTTCCATATTTCTGCACATTTTTATTAAAGCGATACATGCTTGATAAAATTGCTTCAGAGAATCAATCCTAGGAAAAGCTTTTCGACACCAGATTTAACCTAAGTGCATTCATAACTACACAGAAGCTGGAAAGGCTCATGGCGGCGGCGGCGAACATTGGGTTTAGGTGCCAGCCTAGTAATGGGACAAAGGCTCCGGCGGCCAGAGGAATGCACAAAACATTGTAGAAAAATGCCCAGAAAAGATTTTGCTTTATGTTGCGGAGAGTGGCGCGGCTAAGGCGAAAGAGGGCGGGCAGCTGGAGGAGAGAGTTTTTCATCAGGACTATGTCGGCGGCGTCTATGGCTATGTCGGAACCGGCTCCTATGGCAACTCCTGTGTCGGCGGTGGTGAGGGAAGGGGCGTCGTTTATACCGTCTCCTACCATGCAGACTTTGCCTTCTTTTTTGAGGCTGCTGATTGTGGCGGCTTTCTGGTCCGGTAAAACTCCTGCTATAACCTGGGTGATTCCTGCCTGAGAGGCTATTGCTTTGGCGGTGCGTTCGTTATCGCCGGTGAGCATTACGGTTTTTATTCCAAGCTTATTAAGTTCTGCAATGGCCTGAGCACTGTCTGCTTTGAGTGGATCTGCAACAGCTATTATGCCTGCAAGAGTGCCGTCCTTTGCAAAAAAGAGAGGTGTTTTTCCCTGGGCACTAAGTTCGTCTGCTTTGAGCTGGGCCTGCGGAGTTATGTTTGCTCTTCTGCGGATAAAATCTATGTTACCACCGTAGATTGTGTTTTCTCCAAGCTTTGCACTTAAGCCGCTTCCTGCTGTGATTGAAAAGTCTGTTGTTGGGCTTGCGCTTAGATTTTTTTCCTGTGCGGCCTGGACTATTGCTTTTGCAAGCGGGTGTTCGCTTTTAATTTCCAGTGAATAGGCAAGCGAAAGAAGGGCGCAGTCTGTAAGGGGAATTATATCTGTAACGACCGGCTGGCCAGTTGTAATGGTTCCTGTTTTGTCCAGAACTGCAATGTTGGTTTTTCCTGCCTGTTCCAGAGCTTCGGCGGTTTTAAAAAGGATTCCGTTACGAGCCCCAACTCCGTTTCCTACCATGATTGCTACAGGAGTTGCAAGTCCAAGTGCGCACGGGCAGCTTATTACCAGCACGGCAACTGCATGCATAATTGCAGTTTCTGCAGAGACACCTGTCAAAAGCCAGATAAGCAGAGTTACCAGCGAAATACAAATTACTGTGGGTACAAAAATGCCTGAAACCTTATCTGCAATTTTTGCGATTGGCGCTTTTGTAGCCCCTGCATCACTTACCAGCTGAATAATCTGGGCGAGGGTTGTGTCCTGTCCAACGCGGGTAGCCCGGCATTTTATAAAACCGCTTGTGTTTGTAGTGGCGGCACTAACGCTGTCTCCTTCTGATTTTTCTACAGGGATACTTTCTCCGGTAAGGGCGGCCTCGTCTACAGCTGCATTTCCTTCTATAATGACTCCATCAACCGGAATATTTTCTCCGGGGCGGACTACAAAAATATCATCAATTTTTACTTCTTCAATGGGAACTGTTTTTTCGGTACCGTCAACAAATAAAACCGCGGTTTTTGGAGCAAGCTTCATGAGTCCTTTGAGCGCACTGGTTGTCCTGCCTTTAGAGCGGGCTTCCAGCATTTTGCCAACGGTAATCAGTGTTAAAATCATTGCGGCACTTTCAAAATAAAGATGCTGCGGTGAGCCGGAAAAAACTATCCAGCTGCTGTAAATAAAGGAAACTCCGGAGCCCATGGCAACCAGAGTGTCCATGTTAGGTGCCAGATGAATTATGCCTTTAAATCCGTTGATAAAAAACTTGCGGTTTATAATTAAGACTATTGCGGCAAGCACAAGCTGGAGCAGCCCCTGCGCAAAAGAGTTTCCATGTAAAAATGCAGGCAGCGGCCAATTCCACATGCTGTGTCCCATGGAAACATACATAAGAGGAATTAAAAAAACGAGCGAGGTAACAAGACGTTTTATAAGACGAGGAGTTTCCTTATCTTTGAGAGGTTCTTCATCAGCTGTTTGTGACGAGTTGGCGGCCTTTTCCTGTTTAAGACTTGCTCCATAACCAGCTGCGACAACAGCATTAATAATCTCTTCATCGCTGGCACTTCCTTCTACGCCCATGGAATTTGTTAATAAACTAACGGAACAAGTTGTAACTCCAGGGATCTTTGAAACTGCTTTTTCTACGCGGGCACTGCAGGCGGCGCACATCATACCATCTACATTAAATTGCTTCATGTTATCCTCGACTAACAAAAATTATTATAACAAAGAATTTTGTTTGCGTATATATACTTTTATTGTTATATTTAACTATGGAGGATATTCAAATGAAAATAGCATTTTTTGATACTCATTCTTATGATAAAAAATCATTTACGGAAGCTAACAAGGCTTTTAATTATGAAATAGATTTTCGTGATTACAAACTTAACGAAAATACAGCAATGACAGCCCAAGGTTTTGATGTTGTTTGTGTATTTGTTAATGATGTTGTAAATGAAGCTGTTATTAAAACTCTTGCTGACTGTGGTGTAAAACTTATAGCGCTGCGTTGTGCCGGTTTTAATAATGTAGATCTAAAGGCGGCTGCAGCGGCAGGAATAAAAGTTGTTCGTGTTCCGGCATATTCTCCTTATGCAGTAGCAGAACATGGCGTTGCACTTTTGATGTCTCTTACACGTCATATTCCTCAGGCATATCTCAGGACTAAAACTGCAAACTTTAATATTGAAGGTTTGACTGGCCGTGATTTGTTCGGGCTTACTGCAGGTATTCTTGGAACCGGAAAAATAGGACGGATAATGGCAGATATCCTTATAGGTTTTGGAATGAAGATTATTGCTTATGATCCATTCCCAAATACAAAATGGGCCCAGGAAAAAAATATTGAATATGTTGATCTTGAAGAAATCTTTAAACGAAGTGATGTTTTGAGTCTTCATTGTCCGCTTACCGAAGAGACAAAGCATATTGTTAATCATGACAGAATGAAGATGATGAAGCATGATGCTGTAATTATCAACACTGGTCGTGGTGCCCTTATTGATTCAAAGGCTCTTGTACACGCTCTTAAGCATGGTCATATAGGCGGCATTGGTATGGATGTTTACGAAGAGGAAAGTAAATATTTCTTCAGCGACTGGTCTACAGATATCATGACAGATGATACACTTGCCCGTCTTTTAACCTTCCCTAATGTTATCATAACAGGACATCAGGCCTTCCTTACAACTAATGCCCTTAAGAATCTTGCTGATACAACTTTAGAAAATATCAAGGCTTTTTCTAGTGGAAATGAACTTGTAAATGAAGTAAAATAAATTATGCGTAATTTATTTAATGATGGATGGGTTTTTGCTGAACTTCCTCTGGACGAAAGTTCCATGTACGAGAACGGCAAACCCATCCTTTTTTGTCCTGATCAGTTTTTTGAGCTTGCAGATTCTCAAAAATATAATAGTGTTAATCTTCCTCACGACTGGCAGATTTATCATGTAAAAGATTTGTACCGCAGTAGTGTAGGTTTTTATAAAAAGACTTTAACTTTGCAAGAAGAGCCTGATGCTCGTTATATGGCCCTGGATTTTGAAGGGGTTTACATGAATTGGGCTCTTTGGGTAAACGGTAAAAAAGCAGGAGAATGTAAGTACGGTTATTCGGCTCTTGAAATTGATATAAGTAAGTTTGTGCACTCCGGCAAAAATGAGCTTCTGGTAATTGCTGTTTATCAAAACTGTAATACACGCTGGTATTCAGGCGCAGGTATTTTCCGGGATGTTCATTTGATTAACAGTCCGGAAATTCATCTTCTTTCAGACGGAGTTTATTTTTCTGCAAAGCCTGTAGATCCTCAAAAGCTGGAGGGTGAGTGGAAGGTTATAATTTCAAGTGAAGTTGCTTCTGGAAAAGCCCTTCGACAGGCTCAGGGACCGCAAGTTCAGGGAGCACAGATACAGGGACCTTATGTTAGTCATACAATTATTGATCTGACCGGTAAACAGTTTGCAGCCTTTGATGGCGATGGCCAGTACACAGTAAAATCACCAGAATTATGGGATATTAATAATCCTCATTTTTACATTTTAAAAACCCGGCTCTTTGATGCTTCCGGAAATCTTTTAGACGAACTTGAGCAGCATTGTGGTTTTAAACATGCAGTTTTTACTTCGGATAAAGGTTTTTTCTTAAACGGAAAACATGTAAAAATAAACGGAGCCTGCCAGCATCATGACCTTGGCGCTTTGGGTTCTGCTTTTAATGAAGCAGCCTTGCGACGCCAGTTTACAAAACTTAAAGAAATGGGCGTTAATGCAGTTCGATGTTCTCATAATCCGCCGCCTGCTGCCTGGATGAATTTGTGTGACCAGATGGGAATTCTTGTAGACGACGAAGCTTTTGATATGTGGGAAAAGCCAAAAACTCCTTTTGATTATGGAAACTATTTTAATGACTGCTGCGAGCGCGATACTGCTTCCTGGGTACGCCGTGATAGAAATCATCCGAGCCTTATTATGTGGTCAATCGGAAATGAAATTTATGATACCCATGTTGGAAACGGCTTTGAAATTACAAAAAGACTTTCTAAATTTGTACGTCAGCATGACCCGCTTGGTAATGCACCTATAACAATTGCTTCAAATTATATGATGACAGATGGTGCTCAAAAGTGCGCAGGTCAGATAGACACTGTGGGCTATAACTATCTTGAACGACTTTACGACGAGCATCATGCAAAATATCCAGATTGGAAAATCTACGGTTCCGAAACTTCTTCTACAGTTCAAAGTCGTGGAATCTATCATTTTCCTGATTCTTTAAAACTCGTTACTTTTAGCGATGGTCAGTGTTCAACGCTTGGGAACTGTACAACTCCATGGGGAGCTGTAAATACCCAATATGTAATTACTACCGACCGCGATTGTCCTTTTAGTGCCGGGCAGTTTATCTGGACTGGCTGGGATTATATTGGAGAACCAACTCCTTATCATACAAAGTCTTCTTTCTTCGGTCAGATTGATACGGCGGGATTTCCAAAAGATACATATTATCTGTACAAGTCTGAATGGGCCGGTAAGTCTGCATCCCCTTTTGTTCATCTTCTTCCTTACTGGGACTGGAATGAAGGACAGCTGATAGATGTAAAGGCTTATACAAATGCCGACAGAGTTGAACTTTTTGTAAACGGAAAATCTGCGGGCCTGCAGGAAATTGACCATGAAAAAGGGAAGACGCCTTTTGCTCACTGGCAGGTTGAATATCATAAAGGGGAAATTCGTGCCCTTGCATATGATGCAGACGGAAAAGTTCTTGCCGAAGATGTGAAAAAGTCTTTTGATGACCCTGCAGAAATTTTACTGCAGCCGGAAGAGAACTACAATGTGGTCCCTGAGCTTGTCGAAGGGCCATCTGAAGCAATCCACTTTATCCAGATTATGCTGGCCGACCACAACGGCACCCTGGTAGAAAATGCCCGTAACTACATAACAATAAATGTAAGCGGTAACGCAGAACTTGTTGGTATGGATAACGGAGATTCTACAGATTACGATGAATATGTTTCTGTCGATGGACACATTCATACAAGAAAACTTTTTGCAAACCGCCTGATTGCAATTGTAAGGAAAAAAGCTGCAGGAGCCGCTGGTTCGGATTTTGTTGTAACCGCTGCCAGCCAGGGGCTTCCGAATGTTTCTATAAAATATGACGGTAAGGAGTGGAGCAGAGTAGAAGCAGATACTTCTGTTCTGCCACAGAATGCTTATGTTCCTGTCCGCAAAATTGAACTACAAGCCCAGGGTGCCCTTAAGTTAGACCCATCTAACAAAGAAGTTCTGGTTACTGCAAAAGTTCTTCCTTTGAACGCCACAGACAAAGAAATTAACTGGAATCCTGTTTTTAAGGAATGTATTGCAAGTGATAATATTGTGGTAGAAGAGATCCCCGGGTCAAGCCCGAGGATGACAGATGTTGCGAGCCCGAGGATGACTGGCGATGCCCCTATGTCATTGTCGGGCTTGACCCGACAATCTCTTATCCGAGCCGCCGGCGACGGAGAATGCCTCCTTCGCTGCACCGCCCAGAACAATACAAAATACGATGAAGTAATAAGCGACCTGCCTTTTACTATCACAGGCATTGGCAGCACCAGACTTAATCCATACACTCTTATAGAAGCCTGCCGCTTTACAGATTTCGACTCTTCAAATGGCAAAGAAAAACCCGAAATGTCTTTGGAAAGCGGTATTTCTAATCGAAAGTGCGGTCCAACCTGGGTAAGCTTTGATAAAGTTGATTTTGGTAAGGATGGTGCAGATACAATCCACCTGCCGATCTTCAGTTTTGCGACAGAATTCCCGATTCAGGTTTGGGACGGAAAGGGTACCGGACCGGACAGTATAAACCTTGGTACCTATACCTACAAACACGAATCAATTTACAACACCTACAGCGAAAATATCTTTACTCTGCCACGCCGTCTTTTTGGAGTACACACAATAACACTCAGTTTTGGAACAGACTTGTATCTTCACGGATTTTATTTTGATAAAACTCCAAAGGCTTATTCAAAGCTTTGTGTCCTTGATGCCAACCTCATAACCGGCGACTCCTTTACAAAAACCAGCGACGCCGTAGAAGGAATTGGCAATAACGTAAACATAGATTTTGAAGACATGGATTTTGGTAACGACCAGACAAAGGATCATACGAACCTTACTATCTGTGGCCGCTCCAACTCAGAAAACAACACAATAAACTTAAAGTTCTTTACTCCTGATGGCAGCAGTAAAACCTATGTAATAGATTTTGCCCACACCGATGTCTACGAAGAAAAAACTTTCCAGCTTCCGGTCATCTCAGGACTTCAAAAAGTCAGCTTTGTATTCCTGCCGGGCTGCAATTTTGACTTTAAGTGGTTCCGCTTTGAAAAATAGAAGTATTTAATAAAAATGCCGATATTTAAAATATGAAGAGATTTATATTTATATCGGCACTTTTATTTTTATTTGCTTCAAGCGGGCTTTTCGCTGCTGTTTATAAAAGCGGAGTAACTGCCTCATATTATGCAGAAGATTTTCACGGAAAAAAGACTTCCAACGGAGAGCGCTTTAATATGAATGCGCTTACCTGTGCTCATAAATCCCTGCCTTTTAATACAATTCTCAAAGTTACAAATCTTGCAAACGGAAAAAGCTGCGAGGTTAGGGTAAATGATCGCGGTCCTTTTGTTCTAAACCGCGAAATTGATTTATCAAAGGCTGCAGCTGTAAAACTTGGAATGATTGGCAGCGGTACCACAAAGGTAAAACTCGAAATTGTAAAAGAAGGTGCAAATACAAAATTAAGTCAGCAGACAGCAGCCTCCGCTAAAAAAATAATGAAAAAGCTTTATGGAGATGCAGCAAGCACAAGTTCAACGACAGGCAAAACCTCTCCAAAAAATCTTACACCGGGAACTTACTGGGATATTCAGTTAGGAGCATTCAAATCAAAAGATAATGCAAAGAAGTTTGCAAGTAAAGTTTCAAAAGCGGGATTTAAAGATATTGTTTTGCAAACTTCAGGAGAAGTTACCCGTGTAGCTATAAAAAAAGTTCCTGCCGGTAAGGTATCCGACACTCAGAAAAAATTAGATGCCGCTGGCTTTACCGAACAAACTCTAAAAGAGCGAAAGTAGAAGATTATGGAAAAAAATACTTATACAGCCGCCTTAATTGGATGCGGACGAATTGGATTTTCTCTTGGATTTGATAAAAAACGTGAACAGCCTGCAAGTCACACAATGGCTTTAATGGGAAATAAAAGAATTAAAATTGTTGCGGGTGCAGACACAAATAAGGAAAATCTTGAGCGCTGGAAGAAGTTTGTAAAAGATGCCGAAACTTTTGATAGCAGCGACCAGATGTATGAATCTTTTACTCCACAAAATATCCCTGATATTATTGTTCTTGCTGTAAATGAAGATTCTCATTTTGACGAATGCATCAAAGCAATAAAAGCTTGTCCCCGCCTGATTATTCTTGAAAAACCTGTTGCCTTGAATTCTCAGGAAGCAGAAAAAATCAGACTGGCTGCAGAAGAAAACAAGGTTCCTGTAATGGTGAATCACGAAAGACGTTTTGCTTTTGATTATAATATGGCAAAAAAATATATGTCGAAGATTGGAAGTCTTCAATCTGTCCGTGGAGAACTATATTCGGGATTACGCATTTATGCAAAAGAGTTCGAAGCCGATGGCTCTTACAGCCTTTTGCATGATGGAACCCACCTTGTTGATATAATCCGATTTTTATTAGAAGAAGATTTACCCCAGCCTCTGGTAACCGGGATATTTAAAGATGAAAAAGATGTGGTCAGAAATTTTAGTGCCCACTATTCAACAAAAAATTGTCCTGATGTAAGCATTTATATGAGTGGCCGCAGCAGATTTTTTTCTTTTGGGCTTGATATTCTTGGAACAGAAGGACGAATCTGTCTTGGAAACGGTTATGCAAAATTTTATAAGAGAAAAGAATCAAAACTTTACACAGGATTTTATTCACTTGCACGAGACCGGTCAGTAAGCCTTCCCCGTAAAACAGGATACTTTTCAAATATGATTCAAAATGCAGTTGATTTTCTGGATGGCAGGGAAAAATTAAAAAGCCCGCTGACCGAAGCAATTTCCGATCTGCGGGCTTTAGAATTAATTAAAAAAGAGTTTAATTAATTATACTAATCCCTGAGCAACCATAGCATTAGCTACTTTTACGAAACCTGCAATGCTCTTATGAATCAGTTTTAATTAAACAAGACCCTGAGCAACCATAGCATTAGCTACTTTTACGAAACCAGCGATGTTAGCACCAGCAACGTAGTTAACCCAGTTACCATCTTTAGCACCAAACTTAACAGCTGTGTCGTAAGCATTGTTATGGATGTTAATCATAATCTGGTGAAGCTTTTCATCAACTTCTTCTGCAGACCATGAGAGGCGCTCGCTGTTCTGAGACATTTCGAGACCAGATGTTGCAACACCACCAGCGTTTGAAGCTTTTCCTGGAGCATAGAGAATCTTTGCAGCGAGGAACTTATTTACAGCGTCGATGTTAGATGGCATGTTAGCACCTTCAGCAACAAGCTTTACACCGTTCTTCAAGAGCTTATCTGCATCTTCACCAAGCAATTCGTTCTGTGTAGCACATGGGAATGCACAGTCAACTTTAACTTCCCAAACCTTCTTTCCTGCAAAGTATTTAGCTTCTGGGAACTTCTTAACATATTCAGAAATACGACCGCGTTTTTCGCCCTTGAGCTTTTTAACCCAGTCAAGTTTCTTCTGTGTAATTCCGTCTTTATCGTAAATGTATCCGTCTGAGTCAGAAAGTGTAACAACCTTTGCACCAAGCTGAATAAGCTTCTGAGCAGCGTAAGTAGCAACGTTTCCTGAACCAGAAACTGAACATACTTTTCCTTCAAATGTATCGCCAACTTTCTTGAGCATTTCCTGAGCAAAGTAGATAAGACCATAACCAGTAGCTTCTGTACGAATCAAAGAACCACCGAATGTAAGACCTTTACCTGTCAAAACTCCAGTATATTCATCGCGGATTCTCTTGTACTGTCCAAAGAGATATCCAATTTCGCGTCCACCAACGTTTTTGTCACCAGCTGGAACGTCTGTATCTGGTCCAATGTGGCGATAGAGTTCTGTCATAAATGACTGGCAGAAGCGCATAACTTCTTTGTCTGATTTTCCATGTGGATCAAAGTCTGAACCACCTTTACCACCACCCATTGGAAGAGTAGTAAGAGAGTTTTTGAGAACCTGTTCAAATCCAAGGAATTTAAGAACAGAAAGGTTTACTTCTTTAGAGAAGCGGAGACCGCCTTTGTAAGGTCCGATTGCACTGTTGTACTGAACACGGAAACCACGGTTTACGTGATACTTGCCCTTGTCATCCATCCAAGGTACTCTGAACTGAATAACGCGCTCTGGTTCTACCAGGCGTTCCAAAATTGCGTTAGGCTCGAGCTCTGGCATTTTAGCAACAACTGGATCCAGTGTTGTCAGAACTTCCTCAACAGCCTGAAGGAATTCAGGTTCGTTAGCATTCTTTGCTTTAACCTCTTCCCATACACGGTTTACATAAGCGTTTTTCATTTATTACTCCTCGGAAAATGCATCGTGCAGGCGGCAATTCAGCAATCGGCAGAACTGAACAAAATCCGCTTATTGAATAATTATGCATTTCCAATAAATAAATATACCACAAACAATGTTTCTATGAAAAGTAGTTAATATGTAAAAAAATGAAAATTTAATAAAGAAATTTAGTATAGGTTAAGTATACAGGGCTTCCGCATTATAAATAAAATATCACTATTATAGTGGCTCCCAGTCACAAAACGGAGGTCAAAACCGCGGCTAGCCGCTTGCCGCTGACTGTTGTAGTGGAACTATTAAATGCCGCTCCCGCGGCATCAACAGTCAGAGTCATTTTGCCCTCCGTTTTGTTCCTTCGCGCCACTAGATTCTATTTTAATATTTATAATGCGGAAGCCCTGGTTAAGTATATTTGAAAATCCTTAATATAGTAGAAACATCTTTATTTTTATGTTAAAATATTCTTTATGAGTGAACAGGAAATTAAAGAAAAACAGGATGATGAAATCAGCCTTATAGATTTGTTTGCAGTTCTTTTGAGGTGGAAGTGGCTCATAACAATTATCACTGGAATTGCTTGTATTGCCGTTGTAATCGTTTGTGTTATTTCGCTCAAACTTCCTCCGGAAGATTCTTTTATGCCAAATAAATACACTCCAAAAGCTCAGATGCTTATTAATAATAAGGATTCTTCTGGTAGTTCTCTTTCGAGCATGCTCAGTTCAAGCGGACTTGGAAGTCTTGCCAGTCTTGCAGGTGTAAATGTGTCGGGTGGTGGAGTTTCCTACAGTTCTCTTGCTCAATATCTTGTTAATTCAAATACAATTCAGGATTCTGTAGTTCAGAAATTCAATTTGATTGAACGCTATAAAATTAAAAAGTTTCCAGTCGCATCCAGCCGTGAAGCTTTGAAAAAAAATCTTTCTGCTTCTTTTGATGATAAGACTGGAATTTTCACAGTAAGTTTTACAGATAGAGATCCTGTTTTTGCCCAGTCTGTAGTAAACTACGTTGTTGATTTACTTGAAAAACGCTTTATGGAAATTGGTGTAGACCAGAATAAGTTAGCCGCCGCTAACCTTGAAGAAAATATCGATACTGCGTATAACAATATGCTCGATCTTCAGCAGCAGATTCATGACCTCGAAAAAAAATCGATGTATGGATATGACTTTGCAAGCGGTTCTCTTGTTATGGATTCAACAATGCTTGAACTCGAATTTAAAGTTCAGCAGCAGATTTATTCAGGTTTAAAAGCCCAGTATGAAAGTCTTAAAGTTACAATGGCAAGTGAACAGCCTATTTTCCAGATTCTTGAATATGCAGAAATTCCGGATCAGAAATCGGGCCCAAGCCGAGGCAAGCTGTGTATCATTGTTGCTTTTGCTGCATTCTTCCTGAGTGTATTCCTTGCTTTCCTTCTGAATGCAATTCAAAATATTAAAAAAGATCCTCAGGCAATGGCTAAATTAAAAGGAAAAGAATAATGAAGAAGTTTTTATTAGTTTGTGTTTGTACCTTCTTTTGTATAACAACTTTTGCTCAAACCAAAACTACCGCAACTGCAGAAGATCTTCAGAAATTTGATTTATCTTCTGCTGCAAATGTTCAGCTTGCAATGTCTAATGCTGATTATCGTGTAACCGCCGGTGATATTTATGCTCTTGCCTATGCAGCAGGTTCTACAGCAGTGCGCTATACAATTCTTGTTGATTCTACTTATAAAATCAGAGTTTCAAATCTTGGAATAGTCGATGCTTCGGGCAAAACTTTTCTTGAACTTAAAAAACAGGTAGAAGATATTGTAAGCAAAAACTATCCTATGAGCGGAGTACAATTTTCGCTTACAACACCATCTTCTTTTAGTGTTACAATAAAAGGTGAGGTGCTTGAAACTGTAGAAAAAAAGGCATGGGCACTCACAAGGCTTTCTGAGGTTTTGAAAGACTGTTATACAAAATATTCTTCAGACCGAAATATAATAATTACAAGTTCCAATGGAAAAATAAAAAGCTACGATTTATTCAAGGCTACTCGTGATGGAAATTTGAAGGAAGATCCTTATCTTAGACCAGGTGATGTTATTTCTGTTAAAAGAGCAGACCGCATTATTACCTTACGTGGCGAAGTTATGCGTCCCGGTACATATATACCTGTTGAAGGTGAAAATATAAAAGAGCTTCTTGAGTATTACGGGGACGGTTTGCCGGTTTATGCAGATCAGACTCGTATTCAGATAACACGATTTGATTCCCAGTCAGATAAAGAAGGAATGAAGTTTTATTTAGATTATACAAAAGATAAAGATTTTGAACTTTGTAATTTTGATGAAATTAACGTTCCTTCGTATAAATCGCTTAAACCTGTAATGTTCATGGAAGGTGCAATTGGTTCAGAAGAAGGAACTAATCTTGATGCTTCTACAAAGAAAACAATTCAGTTTGAAACAGGAACAAAATATGATGATATAATCAGACGATATGGTGCTTTTTTTACAGCAGTTTCTGATATTTCAAATGCTTATATAATCCGTGATAGTCAGATTATTCCTGTTGATATAAGTAAGATTTTGTATGACTCTTCATATGATTCAAATCTGCTTGTGGAACCGTATGATACTCTGCGCATTCCTTTTAAGCAGTATTTCGTAAGCGTTGCAGGAAGTGTAGTTGCTCCCGGCCGTTATCCATATATCCCGGACAGAACCTGGGAATATTATATTGGTCTTGCAGGCGGATTTATTAAAACCCAGAATAACCATGATGCTATAAAAATTGTAGATATTAATGGAAAAGAACTTTCTAAAACAGATATTATAACTCCGGAAACTACAATTACAGCAGAGACAAATTCCGGTTTGTATTACTTTAATTTGTATGCACCTGTTGTTACAACAGTCTTAACTCTTATTTCTACTACACTTTCTATTCTTGCCGTTACAGGTGTATTCAAATAAAAGATTGTGTCGCAAGCTTACCGAGATTTTCGCTTTGCGAAAACTCGCGGGTCAAGCCCGATAATGACACGAATTGTATAAAAAAAATCCCGTTCAAATGAACGGGAATTTTTTATTCTAGTGGTCCCTGAGGTTCTCGAAGGGGCCCTTCGACAGGCTCAGGAACCCCAGTGCAATTATGCTTTATTTAATCGAGCTTCCAAGTCATCAAGAATTTCATTAAGCTCTTTTGGTAAATGTTTACCAAATTTTGGATAATGATTATTTCTGATATCAGCAACTTCTTTCTTCCAGCCTTCTACATCTACCTTGAGAATCTCTGGGAGAGTCTTCTTGTAGTAGTCTGCAAGACCGTCAGTATTCAAAGCGCCTTCTTTTGGCATGTAACCGATTGGAGTATCAACATAGTTGTCAACACCGTCACAGCGGTCAAAAATCCATGCAAGTACGCGGCTGTTATCACCGTATCCTGGCCACATGAATCCGCCTGGAAGGTCTG
>CAMNDY010000063.1 GCA_946535985.1 uncultured Treponema sp.
AGTTAGTCAAGGCCGAAGAGCGAACGTAAGTGAGCGTGCCTTGACGAACTCTTATAAAAAAAGGTATGACAAAAAAAGGCACATTCTAAAAAACGTGCCTTTCTTATTTTAAAAGAGAAACCTTACCTTCCCCCTTCTCTTTCCAGCCTTTCATAATATTGTTCAAAAGGATATTCCCTACTAAAAAATCGCAGACTGGTTTCGGAATGATTTTGTCTTAAATCTTTTATTGGGACTGGCCGAGGCATTCTGTCTGTTGAAATTTCTGAATCTTCAAATACCTGCCACAAAATTGGCTTAGATAAAGTTCCGTCCGGATACTGTTCCTGTTCTACCATCAGGTATGAGCTTTGCGAAGTAACATAAAATTCTTGTGCAATAACATTTTCATCATAACCAAAATGTCTTGTCTCAAAGCTTTTTACAGTTCCATCATAGCCAATTAATAATTCATTTACAGAAACTCTTCGCTGAGTATTTAAATATAATAATCCGGTAAAACGAATTCCATCATCAGTAAACTTTATTGTTTTAGGTTCAAATGCATTATTGCAAAAATCAATTGTACCAGGAAGCTCACCGCCAAAATGAACATTTCCTTTAGTATCTATATTTGTCCAATTTATAACAAAGGGGCCTAATATACAGTTTTCGGGAAAGATAACCTTACCCCTTGATATTTCATATTCATCAGTATCGCTGTTAAAGTGTATAAGACTTTCTTTAAGACCAAAAGCTGCTTGTGCAGGCTGAACACGAGTGTTTCCATACATAAAATATTTTTCACCTTCAGGTCCATACGGTCTGCTATAAACATATTTTCCATTTTTTGTTGAGACATCTACTTTTAAATAATGCTCATTTGCTTTTGGAAATCTAGATAACAACACTAATGAAAAGTCATTATAATCATAATAATAATTCAGGATTTTATCATCCGGTAAAAGAAAACCTTCACCTTCTCCATATTCATCCTTCCAATCACAAATATCAGATTCAAGATATGTATTATCGCTCCCATAACTCAAATACCAGAGCTTTTCAAAAGGATATTCATGATTATTGTGAGTTAAGATTACATCGTCAAACCAGTATTTCTTTCTGCCTTTTGACTGCATTGTAATTGATCTTGCAGAAAAAATATCTGAACCATTTGAAAAATTAAAAGGCTCAGCAAACGAAGCAATAAAAGCAAAATCAGAATAAACTATTTCATGATTATTTGCCTTAACATAAAGATTTAATTTCGGAATAGAAATCTCGCCATTAGCGCAGATTACATTATCTTCATTATACATAATTGAATTTAGATTTACAGAAACATCAAAAACATCATAAGTTGCAAGCTTGAGGCTTTTTGCCAGTGAAGACGAAGAAGTCAATATATTACCCTGCATATCTACGGTTATCTTATATGTAGCAAGATTTTTTTCTCCAAAAATATACGGAACACCTAGATCTGCTTTATTACATTTAAGAATGTATGAATCTTCACTTTTTTCCAGAACGGCTTTATCAAGAAATAAATAAAGCTCTTCATTGTAATAAACAGAACCGTCGTAATCTGAATAACCGCTTTTAAAACTACCATCGCGGTTCAGTGTAAACTTTTTAAAATACAACTCCCCGCCCTTTGTTTCATCGCCAAAGAAGAATTCTGCCTGACATGAAATCGAATTACCTTTTCTTTTGAGTTCAGAGATTTTTATTGTATACTCTTCAAACTCAAGTTCAGTCTCTTCGTCAAACTGGGGCGCGTCAAAATCAAAATCTGTAAATGGAATTGAAAATGCGGGGGTGATTAGAAAGAATGCTAATAAACAAAATAAAACTCTATTACATAAAAACTTTTTCATGTAATAGAGTTTATTTCATATTCTATTTTTCGTCTACGCCATATGGAGAGCCGGAAGCACTACCACGAGGCTTAGGATTTGGATTTGTTCCCTTACGCAGGAAGGCATCCTTGTAGCCGTATGCCTTGAAGCGGGCAAGAAGAGTTCCGTATTCATCAAGAGTTACAGGACCTACGAGTACCTGCTTTGTACCCTTTGCAGTTGGAACAATTGTAATCGGATACTTCTTGCCGTACTTGTTTACAATCTCAAGGATATTTGCATCATCACGCAAAGTTGCAATCTGAATGTAGTACTTTTCGGCTTCGAGTTCGTTCAGGCTTTCGATCATGAACTGACCGTAGCTTGTTTCGTTTCCAGAAGCAGCAGGCTGAACTACAATATTATTGTTTACAGTGATTTCCGGAACAATAACTTCAGGCTCAGGTTCTGAAGGTTCTTCTACCACTTCCTCTACAATTTCTTCTACAGGTTCTTCTTCTATTGGCTCATCAATAACCGGCATAGAGATTTCGTTATTCAAAGAATCAATTGGAGGTGGCAAGGCCTCAACTTCTTCTTCCTCTTCTTCAACTTCCGGAGGATTTTCATCAGCAGGAACAAGAACTATTGCATCGTATTCTTCTTCATCTTCAAGAACTTCTGGTTCGTCAGAAACTTCCTCTTCTTCTTCGATTATTTCTTCCTCAGGTTCTTCCTCGAACTCTTCATCTTCTGGTTCAATTTCTTCGAACTCTTCTTCAGCTTCTTCTTCAGCTTCTTCTTCAGGTTCTTCTTCTGCTTCAGCTTCTTCTGCAAGCTCTTCTTCTGTTTCTTCTTCAAGAGGTTCAAGTTCTTCCGGTTCTTCTTCGATTATTTCTTCCTCTTCAAGAGCTTCCGGTTCTTCATCTTCGAACTCTTCTTCAAGATCTTCTTCCTCAAGAGCCTCTTCCTCTACAGGAGCTTCTTCTTCGGCAGCAGCTTCTTCTTCAGGTTCAAATGATTCTTCTTCAAAATCCTCTTCTTCGTATTCATCAGATTCTTCTTCGTAAGGCTCATCTACAATTTCTTCATCTTCAATAGGGTCTTCCAAAGGTTCTTCATCGATAAACTCTTCTTCAAGAGGTTCCTCTAAAGATTCTTCTTCAACAGGAGCTTCTTCTTCAGCTTCTTCTTCAGTTTCTTCGAGTTCTTCTTCTACAGGGGCTTCCTCTTCTTCAGCTTCTTCTACAGGAGCTTCTTCTGTTTCTTCTTCAAAGTCTTCAAGACCTTCATCTTCAAAAGCTTCTTCAATAACTTCTTCTTCTACAGCTTCTTCTTCTGCAGGAGTTTCTTCTTCAAGAGGAGCTTCCTCTTCGGACTCTTCTTCTGTAGCAGAAATAGTTTCAAAACTTTCTTCTTCTTCAGGTGGAAGGTCATCAATTCCTTCGTCACTGAATTCTTCGTAGATTACAGGCTCCTCTTCTTCTACAGCTTCTTCCTCTTCCTCTGGAACAGTAGTTTCTTCTATTACTTCAGGAGCTTTTTCTTCTACAGGCTGACTTTCTGTATAATCAGGAAGTTCTTCGTCATCAAAATATTCATATTCAATAACAGGCTCTTCTTCTACAGCTTCTTCTTCAATTGGCTGAGAGTAAATTTCTTCTTCAGGCTCTGTTGCTGGAATTGTTGTTTTAGAGTCATAATCAGGTTCCTGCCATTCTTCTTCAACTGTTTCTTCTACAGGGGTTTCTTCTACAGGCTCTTCGAAAGGAGTTTCTTCTACAAATGGCCCTTCGACAGGCTCAGGGACCACTGTTGATTCTTCTGGCTCAACTGGTGCTGGCTCTTTTACAGGTTCCGGTTCTGTTACAGGCTCAACGACTGGTTCTGCTTCTTTTACAGGAGTTTTATCTTCCTTGTTTGAAGCAATTACTGCAGAACCATAAACTCTTTCATCCTGATTTGAGCGTTTTGTGATTTTTACAATATTGTTTGTATTTCTGCTGATTCCAATTGCATCTGCAGCTTCCGGCGAAAGCATAATTGCAACACCTTCAGAAGGATCGAGCGCACCAATTACAAGAATATCAATTGTTGCATCACCGGTGATGTTTGTTACGCTGATAATATCACCAGGAAGATAACCAACAGTCTTTGCAAAAAGTCCTTCCGGGAATACACCTGGTTCAACAACAATGGCTCTACCATCCAGAGACGGGCTGAAGGATGCCAGTACCAGACATCCTATTATGATAAATCCGAGTTTTGATATGTTCTTAAAAATTCTGCTTTCTCTTAATTTGTTTTTCATACCCGCCCATCCTTATGCTTTAGTAGATTTCAAGATTTTTGAAATCTCTGATATTAATCTGGAAGAAACATTCCGTAAGCCTTTTTCATCAAATGCTTTAACGGAACTTTCAAATTGACTTTCTTTTATAGTTTTTCCGGTTGTCACCGAAGCTACTGACCAGTCTATTGTATGGAGTGAATTAGTATAATAAAGCTTGATTTGTACAAAGAAATCTGACGAACCTTCGTAAGCATCGCCCATTGCTTTATTAAAAAGAATTAAATCGTCGCTTGCAGAGCATGAAACTGCTGCAGGTGAGTTTGTGATAATGTATCCTGTTTCAAAAAATCCGTTCAAAAGCTCGTCTTCAATTACAAGAGAGTCTTCAGAAACGGCGTCTGTTCTGGCATCATGCTGAACTATCTGCAGCTGGATTTGTTTAGCAAAACAGAAGTTAGCGCACAATAAGAAAATGGCAAAAAGGATTATCTGTTTAATTTTCCCCATAATTACACCCCATAAACACACTATAGGTTTTATACTTCTTTTTCGGTGTTTATCATGGGTGAGTTTAGTTTTTTTTAAATAAATCTTTTTCACAAATATTATATAAAAAGAGATTGAAAACAGATGGAGGAGCGGAATCGGGGCAGCAAACTACATCTAGCGCTGCCGAGCGAAGCGAGATATATGGTTTACCATACAGCGCTAGCAGTAGTTTGCTGACACGATTACGCGGGAGCCAGCTGTTTTCTATATATAGACATATTATATTTGCGAAAAAGATATAATTGTGATAATATTTAACGAAGGGTTGGGACATGGATAAACGTATCTATATTATTGGGGCCGGATTCGCGGGGCAGACTATTGCCAGTGATATCAGGCGGAAAAAAATATTTGGAAAAGTAAACGCTTTTTTAGATGATGACAAAAAGCTCATCGGTACAACAATTGACGACATTCCTGTTCTTGGTCCAATCGACAGCGTAACCTCAATCCTTTCGAATTCCGATTTAGACGAAGCAATAATTGCAATACCTTCTGCTCCAACAGAACGTATCCGACAGATATATGAAACCCTTGTAAAAAACGGTTTTAACCACATAAAAATCCTTCCGGGAATAAGCCAGGTAATTGAAGGAACTGCTCACCTTGTTCAAACCCGTGAAATTGACCCGCTTGATATTCTTGGACGCACGCCAATTGCAATTTCTCTTAAAGAAAGCTTGAATTACCTTCGAGGAAAGCGTGTTCTTATTACAGGTGCCGGTGGTTCCATTGGTTCTGAGCTTGCCCGCCAGCTTTTGAGTGGTGGTGCAGAACGACTTTATCTTCTTGGCCATGGTGAAAACTCAATCTGTCAGATTTTCCGAGAGCTTAAAGTCCTTCAAACAGAAGGGGTTGGCGAAAAAGCAACGGTTGTTCCTATTATTGGAGACATGCGCGACAGAGAATACATTGATTACATTATAAAACAGACTAAATGTAATGTAATTTTTCACTGCGCAGCCTACAAGCATGTACCAATGATGGAAGAAAATCAGGTTGCGGCAATTGAAAACAATGTATTCGGTACAAAAAATCTTTTGGATGCGGCTATCAAACATCATGTTGACCGATTTGTTTTAATTTCTACAGATAAAGCAGTTGCTCCTGTAAGCGTTTACGGCGTTTCTAAAATGCTTTGCGAAAAGCTTGTGCTTGAATATGCAAAAAAGGCAGATAAAAATCAGGCTGTAATGTTTGTTCGTTTTGGAAACGTACTTGGTTCCCGTGGTTCAATTCTTCCGCTTTTCCAAAGTCAGATTAAAACAGGTGGCCCCATTACTGTTACAGATGAAAAAATGGAACGCTTCTTTATGACGATTCCGGAAGCTTGTTCCCTTGTTCTTCAAACCGGTGGCGTCGGTAAAAACGGACAGTCTTACCTTCTTGATATGGGCGAACCGATTAAAATAATCGACCTTGCAAAACAAATCATTCAGTTCAGCGGACTTGAACCATACAAAGACATTGATATAAAAATTGTTGGAGCACGCAAGGGTGAACGACTTATTGAACCTCTCTGGCTCAAAGAAGAAAATCCAAAACCAACTGAATATCCAAAAATCCTGCAGCTGGAAAACAAAGATTATGAACAAGGCAGACTTGATTCACTTTTAGAAAAGCTCTACCCTATCTGTTTTTATACAAAGGGTCAGGAAGAAGATTTCCGCAAGAAAGAAAAACTCGTAAAACTTTTGTGTGATGACTGCCAGAGCCTCAAGGATTTTTACGAAGAAATAAAATCAGACGGACAAAAAAGGACAGACATATTATGAGCAGCGTAAATCAGATAAAAGTTCCATTTCATAAAGCAGCAATTACAAAAGCCGAAGAAGATGCAGTTTTAGAGGTACTTCGTTCGGGCTGGCTTACAACAGGAAAGTACGCTCTTGAGTTTGAAAAAAAGTTTTCCCAAATTACATCAAAAGGCGATGAAGGTACAGACCGGGCTCCTGTAATCAGTCTTGCAGTTAATTCAAATACTTCGGGAATGATTTTAGCAATGGAAGCCTGTGGAGTTAGACAGGGAACCTATGTAATTACAACTCCTTACACTTTTGTTTCAACAGCAACCTGCGCAAGACATCTTGGAGCCGACGTTCTTTTTGCAGACCTTGAAAAAGATACTTACAGCATTGATCCTGATAAAATAGAAGAAATATTAAAAGAAGCCGCCGCCCAGGGAAAAACTGTAAAAGCAATTATCCCTGTTCACATTGCGGGAAACATCTGCAATATGGAACGAATCCTTGAGCTTGCAAAAAAATATTCTACTCCTGCAAACAAAATCAGGGTTATAGAAGATGCGGCTCACTCCTTTCCGTCCCCGACAAAACTTGGCTATGCAGGAACAATCGGCGACGCCGGAGTTTTTTCTTTTTATGTAACAAAAACAATCACCACTGCAGAAGGCGGTATGGTATGTACCCGCGACCCTGAGCTTGCACGCCGCATGACAGTTATGAGAATGCACGGAATGGACCGCACAACCTGGGACCGCTACACTTCTCCGCGAGCCTCCTGGGAATATGACATAATTGCACCAGGCTATAAGTTCAATCTTCCTGATGTGCTTGCAGCAATAGGTGTCTGCCAGTTAGACAGAGCCTGGCTTTTTTATGAGCAGCGCAAGGCAATTGTAGACATGTATAATAAGGCTTTTGAAACTCTTGATTTTATTGAGCTTCCGCCGGACGGGCCTGGTAACAGCTGGCATCTTTACCTTATGAGGATTGTTCCTGAAAAATTAAAAATCACACGAGAACAGTTTGCTAAAAAAATGCAGGAAGCAGGTCTTGGAATTTCTGTTCACTTTATTCCGATTTTTCATTTTACTTACTGGAAAGAGCTTTACCCCGACTTTACTGCTCAAAATTATCCGAATGCAGAAAATCAATATAACAGAACAATTTCAATTCCACTCTACCCCGACATGACAAAAGAGCAGGCAGAGCTTGTAATTGAAACAGTTAAAAAGATAGGACTAGAAAACCATGCCTAAAAAAGTGCAGACCGAGAAACAGATTAAACGCTCCATGGAAGCAGTTGGCTTTTACAGCGATTCAAGTCGCGAAGGAACTCTATATGCTGTTCTTGTGCGAAGTCCTGCTGCAACCGGTAAAATCAAAGGGGTTACAATTCCGGAACTTCCTGAAGGATATTTTCTTTTTACTGCACACGATATTCCGGGCAGCAAAAAAGTCAAAGTAAATAACCAGGAATGGAAAATATTAGGCTATGATGATGTTTCATACAGCGGAGAACCGGTAGGAATTCTTTGTGGGCCCGATGAAAACAAGGTTCTTGAACTGCTCGAAAATGTATCTGTAAATTTTGACATTGACTCTCTGGAATCTGCGCTTAAAAAAGCAATGAGATATCATAGACGTCCGGTAGTGAATGTTTCAAAAAAATCAAATGATCTTTCTTCCTTTGTTTCTGAAATTAATGAACTTCCATCTCTTGATACCGTTTTGGATAACAGACGCATTGAACAAAATGTCGAAGAACAGATTGCATACCGCGAAATAAAAACAGGCCTTTTTCTTAAAAAAAGCGTAGCCCAGGCAGAGAAGAAACTTTTTGAAAATACCAAAGATTATATAAGTCAGGAAAACTGGAAGCTTAGTTTTCTCCCGCCGCTTTGGAAAGAAACCTGTGGTTCCTTCTGCTGGAAGGATGGAGATTATCTTCACATATCGGCACCCACAAGATGGACTACTCATCTTATGGAAACAGTTTCTAACACGCTGAACATTCCAAAAGAAAAAATAATTGTTCATAAAACAAAAACCTCAGGAGTTTTTTCAAAGGGACTCTGGAGAACGTCTGTTGTTTCGACACAGGTTGCTCTTGCATCCTTTTTAACTTCAAAACCGGTAAAGCTTGTTCTTACTCAGGAGGAACAGGATTCTTACATGGCACCGGGAGTTGATACTCAGCTAACTTATAAAACAGCAGTTTCAAAAGAAGGAATTATAAACGGCATTTCGGTAGTTATCGATATTGATGCCGGCTGCTTTAATCCCTTTGCCCAGGAAATTGCAGACCGCATGGCTATTCTTGCCTGTAATTATTATAAGCCGCAGAACGTTCATATAATTGCAAAGGTTCACACTTCTAAAAATCCGCCGACTTCTATATGTCTTCGAGGAATTGATTCCCAGGTCTTTTTTGCAATAGAAAATCAGATGCAAAAAATTGCAGAACAGACTAACATGCTGCCAGAAGAACTTCGCCGCATAAATATGGAAACAAGCGACAAGGAATATCCTTTTAAATTTGATAATCAGAATGCACAGGATTGTTTTGAAAAGGCTGTAGAAATAAGTGATTTTGACAGAAAGTATTCTTCATATAATATGGATGCTGTAGATCGTGTACAGGAAAACAGCAATCCTTTCTTTGCCCTTCCTTTGCGTGGAGTTGGAATTGCATCATCTTTTAATGTTTCTGATTTTTATGGAACAACAAGTTTTGCTTCTGACTGTAAGGTTGCAGTTTCTTTACAGCAGGATGAACACCTTGTAATTCATGCCCTTAATCCTTCAAAAGGCATTCAGGAAATCTGGAAAAAAACTGCAGCAGAAATTCTTAAAATCAAAAAAGATAACATCATTATTGATTCAGGATATGAACTTGGCGATTTACCAGACACACCGGAAGATGCAATTAATTCGATAAGTACAGTTAATGAACTGATTAAAAAAGCCTGTCTTGATATAGAGAAAAAACGTTTTCACAACGCTCTTCCTATAACTGTAAAAAAATCCCAGCCTGCTTCACTTAAAAAAAACTGGGATAGTGAAAATTTCAAAGGAACTCCTTTTGGTCCGGCTTCTTTTGCCACTGCTGTTGTAGAAGTTGAACTTGATACCTATACATACAACGAACGTATAAAAGGAATCTGGCTTGTAATTGACTGTGGAGAACTTTTTGATAAATCTGCAGCACTCAAAGCAATCAGACTTGAAATTCAGCAGCAGCTTGAAATGCTTGTAAAAGATAAATCGATTCCCTGCGACAATATTACAATAAACTTTATTGAATCTAAAAACAAAGCAGGACAGATTGGAGACCTTGTTCGAAACACTCTTCCTGCAGCATTCTCTTCTGCCCTTTCACTGGCCCTTGCAAGTCAGCTTACAAGACTTCCTTGTACCGAAAAACAAATTTTTGAATTGATTAAGAAACGGGAAACAAGAATAGCAGGAGAAAAAGAATGAATGTACCTGTAATTTTGAACGGCAATAAAACAATTCTCGAAGCACCTGCAGACGAAACTTTAATGTCTGTTTTAAGGCGCATAGGATGTTCAAGTGTAAAATGTGGCTGCGGTCAGGGTACATGCGGTTCGTGTACAGTTCTTCTTAATGACAGTCCGGTCGCTACCTGTAAAATCCCCCTGGGAATTATTCAAAATGCAGATATTGTAACTCTGGAATATTTTGAACGCACAAAAGAATATTCAATTATAATGAAGGGCTTTGAACTTGCAGGAATCAAACTTTGCGGACTTTGTAATTCTGGAAAAATATTTTCTGCCTATCAGTTAGTTAAGCTTAACAGAATTCCTACCCGTGACGAAATTTATGAACAGGTAAGAAGTCTTGCTCCCTGCTGTACAGACTTAAACACACTTATAAATGGAATAATTCTTGCTCTTGAAATTCGGGATCATGGAATTGAAAAGGCTGCAAAAAAAGCGGAGAAACTTAAATGAAATCAATTTTATTTGCAAAAAATACAGCGGAACTTTTTTTTCAGCTTAAGAGCAATCAGGAACTTACCATTGTTGGCGGCTGTACAGAGCTTGATGAACTTCCGGAAAAATCAATTTCGGTTTACGGCATTCCAGATTTGTCACATATAACACGCCATGAACGATATCTGGAAATTGGTCCCGGAGCTACACTCGCAGCCATTCTTGCTATTGGACAAACTCACTTGCCTGCGGTTTTATACGAGGCTCTCGTAAGCATTGCAAATCCAATTATAAGAAACATGGCAACAATTGGCGGCAACATCTGCACCGAAGGTCATAAACATACTTTATTTGCACCCTTGCTCGCTCTTGATACAAAGCTTGAATTTAAAAGTCAGACAGAAACAAAAATAGAAGCCCTTCAAACCTTTAAGAAAATTCCGGAAGGATTTATTCTTACAGGCATACGAATTCCCCTCCTCTACCCGGAAGTCAGCATTTTCCGAAGAATCGGACCGGAGCATGCAATTACACAAAACTCGGCTTCATTTGTATTTTTGGGCGACACAGAAAGAAACTCTCTGGTAGACGCCAAGCTTGCATTTGCAGGCCCCTTTGTTTTTCGCAGCAAAAACCTTGAAAACTTTTTGATTGGTCACCGTCTGCCACTTTCGAAAAAAGATATTGATGAAATTCAAAATATGGTTGAACAGGAATTTAACAAAGCCTCAACAGACCAGATGATCAGTGATGTTGTTCGACAGCAGTTTTTGAATCTTACACGCTACAGTTTTGAGCAATTAACATAATTGCTGATTGCCTAGCGTATAAACATGCAGTCTCCGTAAGAAAAAAATCTATACTTATTTTCAACAGCTATTTTATAAGCGTTCAAAATGTGGTCGCGTCCGGCAAAGGCAGAAACAAGCATTATCAATGTACTTTCCGGGGTGTGGAAGTTTGTAAACATTTTATCTACAACCTTAAACTTATAGCCCGGATACATAAAGATGCTTGTAGAGGATGTGCCTGCACGAACCCACTCTTCCTGTGGTCCCTGAGCCTGTCGAAGGGCGGCACTTTCCAAAGTTCTTACACTTGTGGTGCCTACTGCAAGGATCGGGCGTCCTTCGCGCTTGGCTTTGTTTATTGCATCTGCAGTTCCTTTTGGTATTGTATACCATTCTTCGTGCATTTTATGATTTTCGATATTTACTTCGCGTACAGGCAGGAAGGTTCCAAGACCAACATGTAAAGTTACAAAGTGACGTTCAATTCCTTTGGCATCAAGTCGGGCCAGCATTTCTTGTGTAAAATGAAGGCCTGCAGTAGGACAAGCGGCACTTCCTGTATCGGTTGCATAAACATTCTGATAGCGTTCGCTGTCTTCATCTGTATCTCCACGACGGATATACGGAGGAAGAGGAATATGACCGTTCCGTTCAAACCAGTCTTCGTTAATTGCAAAATCAAATTTGAGGGCGCGGAATTCTGTTCCCGCATTTCCTTCATGTTCAATGATTGTTGCTACCGTTCCGTCCGGGAATTTATAATGCATTCCAGGCTTTTGTTTCTTTGCAGACTTTACCATTGTATTCCAGATGCAGCAGTCCTTGTCGATTGTATTTAAAAACATGAATTCTGTTTCGCGGCCTGTTGTTTCTTTTATTCCATATACACGTGCACGACGAACACGACTGTTATTAAAAATCATAAGTGTTCCAGGCTCGATTAAATCAGGAAGGTCATCCATCATATGATGTTCAACTTCTCCTGTAAGGCGGTTCAAAAGCATAAGCTTATCCTGTCCGCGCACACCACTTGGATGCTGGGCAATAAGTTCTTCGGGCAAATCAAAATTAAAATCGGAAGTCAGCATGAATGTAATTTATCATAAAAATGTGGATTGGTGAATATGAAAAAACTCCCACAATGCTACCACCTTTTCAAACATTACTATTGAGAAGAACACTTTTTGGGGTTATAATATAGATAATAATTATTAATATGAGGTAAAAAAATGACAGCACATTTACTTGCACTTATTATTGCCTTTGTGCTTTACCTTGGCCTTATGGTTTTTGTAGGTATCCGCAGCGCAAAGGACAATAATTCTGCATCGGACTTCTTCCTTGGCGGAAGAAAAGTTGGACCTTGGGTAACAGCCCTTTCTGCAGAAGCTTCTGACTCATCTGCATGGGTTTTGATGGGACTCCCTGGCCTTTGCTATCTTGGTGGCTTTAAAGAAACCTTCTGGACAGCCATTGGTCTTATTGTAGGAACCTATCTTGCATGGCTTTTTATTGCTAAACCTTTGCGCAAGTGTTCTATTACTTATGGCGACTCAATCACAATTCCGGAATTCCTTACAAACAGATTCAAAGATAAAACACACATTCTTTCTATAGTTTCTGTATTCTTTATTGTAGTATTCTTTACAATTTATACTGCATCTGGTTTTGTTGCCTGTGCCAAGCTTTTCCGCTCGGTATTCGGCCTTAACTGGAATACAGGTCTTTTAATTGGATTTGTAATCATTCTTTCTTATACAATCCTTGGCGGTTACCGTGCCGTTTGTACAACAGACTTCATCCAGGGTTCTTTGATTTTCATTGCCTTCATAGTTTCTGGAATCGTAATTGTTGCTTCTCTCGGTGGCTTTGGTAATGCAACCGCTCAGGTTCAGAGTTTTACAGAACGAGCTATGAACGGAGAATTTGGTGCTGCAATGCTCAAGTCATTTACAGGAAACCAAAGTTTCAGCCCTCTTTCTGCAGTTTCTGCTTTTGCCTGGTGTCTCGGATATTTTGGTATGCCACACATCATCATCCGCTTTATGGGATGTCGTTCAAATAAAGAAATCAAAACAGCCCGCCGCGTAGGAATTATCTGGATGATTATTTCTTACATTGGTGCAGTTTTGATTGGTGCCCTTGGTACAGCATATCTTTTGAACAAGGGAATTCTTCTTGGTGCAAATCCTGCCGAAGTTACAACACAAGGTCTTAAAGTTTTAGGAACAGGAACACAGGAAGCTGTATTCAGTGAAACAGTTCTTAAGATGTTCCCTGGCTTTATTGCAGGTCTCTTCCTTTGTGGTATTCTTGCGGCCTCTATGTCTACAGCAGATTCTCAGCTTCTTTCTGCAAGCTCTGCAATCGGACAGGATATTTACAAGGGTCTTATCAAAAAAGACGCCGACGACAAAAAGGTTCTTCTTGTAAGCCGTATCAGCGTATTTGTAATTGCCGTTCTTGGACTTTTGCTTGCCCTTAATCCTGACAGCTCAATCTTTGGACTTGTAAGCTTTGCCTGGTCAGGCTTTGGCGGCACCTTTGGTCCACTTATTTTACTGGCCCTTTACTGGAAGCGTACAACAGCTTCTGGAGCAATTGCAGGACTTATCTGTGGTGGTATTACCGATGTTGTATGGCATTATCTTCCTGCCGAAAAATGTGCAATCTTTGGTGTATACGAAATTCTCCCAGCCTTCATCGTATGTCTTATTGTAACTGTAGTAGTTTCTCTTTTGACAAAGCAAGACGAAGAAGTTTCAGCTAAGTTTGATGAATATAAAGCACTCGAAGACTAATTTCTAGTTTTTTTATAAAAGCTTGGGGCTAAAAAAATATCGGTCCCAGGCTTTTTTTTTGAGTAAATAAATGAATACAAGCATATCAATAATTCCAAAACCTCTTTCGGTAAAAGTCACG
>CAMNDY010000064.1 GCA_946535985.1 uncultured Treponema sp.
GTTGTGATAGATTCGCGGTAAGCAACCTGTGGAGCACCAGTTGTAACTTCACAGTTGTATTCACGCTTCATACGTTCAACGTATACTGCAAGGTGAAGTTCACCCATACCCTTGATGATTGTTTCACCAGATTCTGGATCTGTATATGTCTGGAATGTTGGGTCTTCTTTTGTAAAGCGGTTAAGAGCTTTACCCATCTGCATTTCTGCATTCTTGTCTTTTGGAGTGATAGAAAGAGAAATTACAGGCTCTGGAACGTACATAGAAGCCATTGAGTAGTTGATTCCGCCGTTTACGAATGTATCACCAGAAGCACAGTCAACACCAAAAAGTGCTACGATATCACCTGCACATCCTTCTGTAATATCTTCCATCTGAGCAGAGTTCATACGTACAAGACGTCCAACCTTAAAGCGCTTCTTTGAGCGAGTGTTGTAAAGTTCTTCACCCTTCTTGATTTTTCCCTGATATACACGAGTATATGTAAGCTGACCATACTGACCATCATCAAGTTTGAATGCAAGAGCAACACAAGGTTTTGTATCAACTGATTCGAGAGTAACTTCCTGTTCGTTGTTATCAAGATCATAAGCTGTGTTAACAACTTCTGTAGGATTTGGAAGGTAGCGTACAACTGCGTCGAGCAATGGCTGGATACCTTTGTTTACGTGAGCAGAACCACAGAATACACCAACAAACTGTTCTGCCAAAGTACCCTTACGAATAGCAGCAATTACTTTTTCTTCTGCAACACCGTCGTAACCATTTTCCATGATTTCTTCCATCAAAGAATCATCGAACATAGAAGCAGCATCCAAAAGCTCTTCACGATATTTGTCTGCATCTGCTTTCATAGCAGCTGGGATTTCTGCAACACGAACATCTTCACCGTTTGGTCCGTCAAAGTAGATTGCCTTCATACCAACAAGGTCAACAACACCTTCGAGTTTGTCTTCAAGACCAATTGGAAGTTCCATCATGTAAGCATTCAAACCAAGCTTTTCGCGAAGCTGCATGCGAACACGAATAGGATTTGCACCCTGACGGTCACACTTGTTTACAAATGCAACGCGTGGTACATGATAGCGTTTAAGCTGGCGGTCTACAGTAATTGACTGAGACTGAACACCTGCTACAGCACACAAAATCATAATAGCACCGTCGAGTACGCGGAGAGAGCGTTCAACTTCTACAGTAAAGTCTACGTGTCCCGGTGTGTCGATAAGGTTGATAGTGTAGTCTTTCCACTGTACCTGAGTAGCAGCAGACTGGATTGTAATACCACGTTCACGTTCCAGTTCCATGTTATCCATTACAGCACCAACACCGTCCTTACCACGAACTTCGTGAATAGCATGAATCTTGTTACAGTAGAACAAGATACGTTCTGAAGTTGTTGTTTTACCTGAGTCAATGTGGGCACTGATACCGATATTTCTTACTTTTGAAATATCCCAAGCCATATTAATACCTCTTTAAAAATAAAATTGTTTCGAAATTTAGTGTCCTTCTATTTTAATGAAAAAATGTCTTCTATTCAACCATATAAAGTAAAAAAATGGTGATGCCCAAAAAAGAAAAAATGCTCACGCGGAGAACCGTATTTTGCTCCACTAAACGAAGAGGACGTTCCGCAAAATACGAACCTCCGCTCCGCATTTTTTCTTTTTTGGGAATTAATATTTCAAGCTAAACATCTCCTCTTCAGTAACTTGCGAGGCCGATGGTGTGGTTTTGAAAAAGAAATTGTGTTCGATGTGGCCCCGGTTTTGTTGCTGCAGGTCGTAACGCAAGGCGTTGTATTTGCGTTCAAAGGCTGGATCTGTAGAGAGGTCTTTGTTTATAAGGCAGTATGCTTCTATGTAAAATTCTTCAGAGTCAATAAATGTGGCAGCGTCGTTGTAATAGTTTACTTCATAAGAAAGAGAATGTGCCCAATAACTTTGGGTTGGTTTTATTGCAATTTTGTATGATTGATTTTTAACAAAGTCGGCAAGTATTGGCTGGTAAGCTTCTTCTATGCAGGCGAGGATTTCATCTGCATATTTTACGTAATAATAATCTGTGTAGATGTTTTCATATACAAATGGGATTGTTGTTCTGGCGGCCTCTACAGCACTGCGGTCATAGCTGTAGGATTGCCAGGCACATACTGTTTTACCTGGGAGGTTGTCTGCTTCGAGGTATACGGTAATGCGTTTGTAATCTTTTTTTTCTACATATTTTGAATCTTTTAATGTAAAGGTTGAACCAAAGTTAAGGTTGTTCATGTAGTCTGTGAGTTCCTGTGCAGAATAACAGGTGTATTTGTTAATGTCTTCTCCTAAAAAGGGGCAGCCTGTAACACAAAAGAGAATAAATAATGTGATAATTGAAAATGTTGCGTAATGAAGTTTTTTCATTCTTATTCCTCCTTTGTAATATCATCAAGTGTGAATTTTGAAAGCGAACAATAGTCATCTTTCATTTTATACTTATAAGCAAATGTTTTGTCTGCTTGTTTGAGTGCTTCAAAAAGGTTATCAAAGTTTGTTTTAGAAAAATCATGATTGCCTGAGTTAGCACTGGAGCTTCGGCTTTGAGGTGTAGAAATAAAAAAATAAGTTGAATTGGCATTGTACCAGTATGTATCAGATTTGTATGAATCATAAATGCGCCAGGCAAGAGAGTGAAGACGTTCATCTAATTCTGCCGTTTCCTGTTCTGTTGCATTTATGATGACGTATTTATCTGTCCGTAAAAAATCAGTTTTATTTTGTTTTTCAAACTCTGCTGCAGAAATATGATTTTCTTTTTCGGTATCCCATGAAAAAACAAAATCTAAATCATAAATAACAAAGGACTGGGAAAAATCCTTGTCTACATATTCTTTAAGGGGATTTATTTTTGATTCATATTTTCTATAAAAATAATTGCTTCTAAATGATGGAAACTTTTTTGTGTTTGTATAAAAGTATTCCTTTATAACGACAATATCTTTTTGAAGTGCCGAAGAATAATATTTTGTATATATTGAATCATCGTAATTATGAGGGTTTATGATTTTTCTGGCGTTTGTAAATTCTCCCGGGAAATTTCTTTCAAGATATTCACGTGGAGTTTTTGGTTCATCTTCATTAAAAGGAAATCCTGGACAGGAGGTTAAGAGAGCGCAGAAGCTGCAGATAGTGACTAATTGGAAAATGCAAGACAACCTGAAGTTTGTTTTTGACATACAAATATTATAACACTCGTTGAGACTTTTTGCTAATATAATAAAAAAGGCTTATTTTACCAGAACTTCGTTATCTTTAAATGTTGCAAATTTTGTGTAGCCCTGTTTTTCGAGCATGTCGTATTGTGGACCCGGCTTTTTTGCTTTTTTAAGGATTGCAACATTGTATGAGTCGCGGAGTTTTTTTGCTGCAGAAAGAACACAGGTAAAGTCTATTGAGTCATCATAAAGGAGGGCACATTTTTCTTTTGCGCCTGGAATAGAAAATCCTATGTCGAGCAAAATAGAACAGATGCGTTCAAAGCCGATTGAAAATCCTACTGCCGGAACCTGCTGGCCAATGAACTTACCTATAAGGTTGTCATAGCGGCCACCACCACCAACTGCACCAGAGAAGGATGTGCTTGCAATTTCAAAAACTACGCCTGTGTAGTAGCCCTGACCACGAACAAGGTTCGGGCAATATTTAATTTTGTATTCGCCGCCAGAGATTTTTTCTACGGTTGCGATAATATATTTTAAGTCATCGGCAATTGAAGGATCTGCACATTTGCTTACAACATCATCAATGCTAAAGCCTTCCTGATTACCAGCTGCTGTAGAACAGAAATCGGCAAGTGCTTTTACTGCAGCTTGTGGGAACTGTTTTTCTGTAAGCTCTGCACGAACACCTTCCACTCCAATCTTATCCAGCTTGTCAAAGGTAATACAAACCGAATCTAATGTTTCCGGAGCGAAGCCCATATTCTGAAGCATGTTGCGCAAAATGCGGCGGTCATTAATATTGATTGTAAAATTCTTAAAGCGTTCATCTGTGCAGCCAATGTTCAGGAGGGCACGGGCAGTTACATCAATAAGTTCGACTTCGGCATTTGGAGAAGAGTCGCCAAGAATATCAATATCACACTGAACAAATTCGCGGCTGCGGCCTTTTTGAGGACGCTCTGCACGGAATACTCTGTCTGTCTGAATTACTTTAAAAGGAAACTGAAGTTCGTTTCTGTTTGCGGCAAAAAATCTTGTAAGAGGAAGGGTAAGGTCATAACGAAGGCCCATGTCAGAAAGGTTTTTTTCTTCTACAGGATTTGCAGCAAGGGCAGACTCAAGTTTTTCACCACGTTTTAAAACTTTAAAAATGAGGTTCAGGTTGTCGCCGCCATCGGACTTATCAAGATTTTCGGCATCTTCGAGCATAGGAGTTGAAATGCGTTCAAAGCCGGATGCTCTGTAAGTTTCAAGAATCTTTGACTGAACATAATCGCGAAGTCTCTGCTCCTGAGGTAAAATATCTTTCATTCCTTTTAATGCGTTTGTTTTCATTCCTTAGCCTCTTTAAAAATCAGAATTGGTATATGGTATAATAATAAAAAAACTCTGCTTTTACAATAAAGACCTTATATAAAAAAAACCGCTCTGAAAAACAGAACGGCTTTAAAAAATGATGTTCTTATTTAGATTAGAACCAGAAGCGGAGACCTAAGTTGATTGGGAAAGCTCCTTTTGTAATTACAGGTGTAACTCCACCGTTATGGATGCTTACGCCTGGTTGCCATGCAGCCTGAAGGTAAAGTTCAATGAAGTTGTTGAGAAGGAAGATATTTGTACCTATCAATGCTCTACCACCGGCAAAAATAGCACCTGCATTTTCACCTACAGTAACAGATCCTGCAAGACCAAGTCCGTAGAAATAGCCCCATGTACCTTCGATTTTAGGATTAGCAACCCACCAGTCAGCTGTAACACCAAGTGCAATAGGTTCTGTGAAATCAGCAGTAATTGCAAATACACAAGGAAGTGAATCAACCTTGAGAGTAAGAGCTCCACTTGGGGCACCCTTAACTGCGTATCCACCCTGTGGACCAATACCAAGCGCAAATACATTTACTGTTCCAAGAACGAAAAGAACAGCCAATACAGAAAAAAGTTTTTTCATAAGAAAACCTCTTAAAATAAAATTATTAATAAACTCTCCAAACATTTTTCTATTTTAAAACTTTTTTTCTACTTTTAGGATTTTATCAAATATGGCAGAATGTTGCAAGAAAATTGAATAAATAGTATTCGCACGTCTTGACATGTTTGTAGAAAATCAATAATATAATAGGACATTCATCAGAATGCGATGGGCTACTAGCTCAGTAGGTAGAGCAACGCCCTTTTAAGGCGTGGGTCACTGGTTCGAATCCAGTGTAGCTCATTACTACGCGGGGGTGGTGGAATTGGTAGACACGCAAGCTTGAGGTGCTTGTGGCGTAAGTCGTGGCCGTTCAAGTCGGCTCCTCCGCAACAAAGGGAATTGCAGTAATGCAGTTCCCTTTTTTTATGAGGTAAAAAATGTTAGCTGTTTTTGTAAACTGTGGTACTGTTATTCTTGGTTCAATTTTCGGACTTTTGTTTTCCAAAAAATTTACAGACGAACTTTCTGATATGATTCAGACAGCCTGTGGTGTTATAAGCGTTGTTATAGGACTGCAGATGGCTTTTAAATATGAAAGTATTGTTTACCTGGCTTTGTCACTTATTATTGGTGCAATCATTGGTTATGCAATTGATATAGATGGAGCAATCCTTCGTCTTGGTGGCTGGCTGCAGAAGGTTACAAGTCCAAAGAAAAAGGCTGCCGTAGAAGGCGATCTTTTTGGTTCAGACATTGCCCTTGATGAACAGAAAAAACACAACTTTGCCTACGCCTTTTTGAATGCCAGTGTTTTGTTCTGCGTTGGTGCAATGACAATAATCGGTTCTTTCGAAGCCGGTGTAAATCACAATTATACAATTATCTTTACAAAATCGATCCTCGACGGTTTTATGGCAATTTCTTTTGCAGCAGCAATGGGAGTTGGAACTGCTTTTTCTGCAATCCTTATTCTGCTTTATCAGGGTGCGCTTACTCTTCTTTCCGGAGTTTTGCAGCCTTATGTAACAGATAATCTTCTCAACGAAATTTCAGCCTGTGGCGGCGCCATCATCGTTATGATAGGTATAAATCTTTTGGGCCTCAAAAAAATCAAAACCGCAAATTTTTTACCAGCGCTTGTTATCGAAGTTTTGTTTGTTATCTGTGTGCCGCTGGTAAAAGGATTGTTTATGTAAGGAGGGGGAAGCGAGTTTTGCAAACTTCGATTATTATATCGAATGCAAAACTCGTTAGCGAAGCGTATCTCCCCCTCGGCCGCACTACGTTGCGTCCTACCCCCTCTAACGGGGGACACCCCCGTAACGCCCCCAACAAGTAACTAAAGCTAAAAGCCCATTATGCTGAATTTTAAACTTTCTCCAGATACCGGATGTTTAAACTCCAGTTCAAAAGCATGAAGCATAAGTCTTTCACCCGGGGCACAGTGGCCATATAAAGTGTCTCCCACGATAGGAATTCCAAACCCATGAGGGTCGCTTGCGGCAAGACGCAGCTGGTGGGTGCGGCCTGTTTTTGGGGTAAAGATTATTTTTGTGGTGCGGCGTTTGCTGCCATCCGGGGCGGTGTATAAAACGGTACCTTCTTTTTTCCATTCTGTTATTCCAAGCTTGCCGTATTCTTCGTCGTAAATCTGGTGAGGGCGGTTGTTTACGTCAAGGCGGAACTTTAGCTGCAACTGGCCCTTGTATTCATTGTGATTAAAAGTGCCGTCCAGCAAAGCAACATATTTTTTATGGACTGTGCCTTCTTCAAACTGGCGGCTCAAATTACGGTGAGCTTCCCGGGTAAGTGCGTAAACCATAAGGCCGCTTGTTTCCATATCAAGCCTGTGAACAGAAGGCTGGTCTATGCAGTGAGGGAAAAGTTTTTTAAGTCTGCTTACTACGCAATCCTGTTTGTCTGGAGTTCGGCCCGGAACAGAAAGAAGTCCGCTTGGTTTGTTAATTACGACTAACTGAGAGTCACGGTATAAAATTTCAAGTCCTAAAATCCATGGCAGAATGTAACCGCAGCGTTCGTCGCAGGGAGGGTAGGAGGTCCCGCTTTTTTTCTTTGGAGTGTCACGGCCGTAAAAAACTTCATCCATACTTATTGGGGTAAGACCATGTTCAAAGGCATAAGACAAAAGTTTTGGTGCACAGCAGTCGCCCGTCCCTGTTGGTGGAAGACGGCCTTTGTGTTCTTTTATAATTTCATTAAGTGTGACTTTTTTACCATCAAAGCGGGTGAAGTCGTATAGGTCAAAAACATTGCGCAGGGATTCGTCGGTTAGGGCGGTTCTTTGTTTGATTAGTGCCTGCATTTGGGCCGTTATATGATTAATTTTGTCTGTCAATTCATGTATTTTTGCATCATTTTTTGAAAGAGCTTTTTCTATTTGTTCTAGGGATGCAAGGGGAGGAACGATGATTTTTTTTGGCCCTTCGACAGGCTCAGGGACCACGGGAACTACAGAAATCCCGCTTACTGCATGAAGAACAACTCTTTCGCCGGCTGCATTAACACACACCAGCGCACCAACCATAATTCCATGACCTTTGCGTTCTTCGCTTTCTTTAGAAATCTGCTGTAAAATAATAGACCCGTCCTCTATGCCGGAAATAAATTCCATGCAGTAGTGACGGGCTAGTTCTTGCGGAAAGGGCGGGAACATAAAGTTTCGATTTACTCCAAAAAATCAGGCTTAGTGCCAGTTTCTTATTTCTACCTTGTCATCTGGTGTTGCAACAAATACAATAGGCTTGTTCTTAGAAAAAAGTCCGTTTTCTACAACCCCAACAATTCCGTTTATTTTATCTTCCATGGCGGCAACATCAATAGGCTGCTCCCAGGTACAGTCAAGAATCTGGTTTCCGTTGTCTGTAATTACAGGTCCGGCTTTGCGTACTCCTTCCCTAAGCACGCATTTTGCACCAAGCTTGTTTAAGGCATTTGTAACAGGTATACGTGCACTTTCAATAATCTCTACAGGAACTGCAAACTTGGTTCCAATTGTTTCTACAGCCTTTGAGGAATCTGCAACCACAACAAAAATATCAGAGTTATACTCAACTAACTTTTCGCGGACATGAGCAGCTCCACCACCTTTAATACAGAAGCAGTCCGGAGTAACTTCATCGGCACCATCAATTGAAAGATCAAGATGACCTCCAATTATTCTGTCATTCATTGAATAAACCGGAATACCTAAATCCTGGCAGGCATTCTGTGTCTGAAAGCTTGTAACTACAGCTTTAATATCCTTGAGCTTGCCGCTTTTAATATGCTCTGCAAGACGGTATACAGCCGGAATTGCAGTAGAGCCTGTGCCAAGCCCGATTTTCATTCCGCTGAAAATCTTTCCTTTTTCAATAAGAGTATCAATTGCAGTATCTGCAACAAGTTTTTTCTGTTCACTTTGTGTCATATTTTATCCTCTAAATTGTCATTATCGGGTTTGACCCGAATTGTCATTGTCGGGCTTGACCCGACAATCTATATATCCAAAGTTGTATCTGATTCAAAATCTACGCCGGTAAAAAGCTTGAACTGGGCATAAGCCTGATACTCAAGCATTTTGTAGCCGTTACTTACACGGCAGCCTGCAAGAGAAGCTCTCTTCATAACTGGAGTAATTGCAGGACGGTAAAGAATGTCAAAAAGAATTTCATTACCCCGGAAGTTATAAAAATATATAGGATCATTTGGTTCCTGTGTATTTTGTGATCCGGGTTTTACTTCTTTTGTAGCGCCAACCGAAGTTGTCTGAATAATCAGATTAGAAAACTCATCAAGGATAGGTGCGCATTCCGGTTCCAGCTGACAATATTCAAAGCCGTATCTTTCTGCAAGCTGTTTTGCATGGCTTATTGTTCTGTTAAATACACATACTCTGGCGCCCATCTGTTTTAGAACATAAGCAACGGCTTTTGCAGTTCCTCCTGCTCCAATGATGGCAACCTTTTTTCTCTTAATGCGGATTGGACCTAAAAATTCTTCGAGGGCACGCCTGAAGCCGTAAGCGTTTGTGTTATAGCCAATCCATTTTTTGTTTTTATAAATTGCTGTATTGCAGGCTCCAATCTGAATAACTTCCGGGGTCTGCTCATTCAAATAATACATGATTGATTCTTTATGAGGATTTGTAATAGCAAGGCCCTCAATGCCAATCTGTTCTGCAAATACAAGGGCTTCAGAAACAAGCTGCGAACGGATTGGAAGAAATACTGCATCTATGCCGGCACGTTTAAAACCTGAATTGTGAATCTCGGGGCCCGAAACTTTATAAAGAGGCCAGCCTGTCATTCCAAAAAGTCTTGTATTTTTTGTAATTGATCTGAAATTATAAAGTGAAGTAAGTGTTACAGGATCAATGTGTCCTATGCCCGACATATTTTCTATAAGCTCTTCGGGAGAAACATAAGTTAAATAAGAGTTTGTAAAGGAAGAAAGAATTCTCGAAGCCAAACCTTCAGGTCCCATGGCACAAAGAATATGCTCATAGTCTGTCATCTGGCTTCCTTCTTTAAAAAGATTTGCAACATCCGAAAGTTTTTTTGGCTTAAAAGCAATCTTTGGAATTTCATAACCGGTTTTACGCATTTCATCACAGCGGTCCCGTAAATTATAAATAGGCTCATTCATGCTGTGCACGCTTCTGATTATTTTTACACCAAAGGCCATTGCCGCATCCTGGATGCTTGGAATATGAAAATCATCCTCAAAATCTACGTAGGCAAAATTCTTTGTTTTATCCTGATTTGCAAAAGCAAGGGCCCGGCTGAAAAGACAGGTTCTTGAAAACTCGCTGCCATTGAATAATCCGCCATCAACATCACGTCTGATTGTCAGAATACAAGGCACGTGAATCATTGAAGGAAAACGTCTGGCATAAAGCTGGTCTTCTTCGGTAAGATGGTCAACGCGCAGTTCAACAATATCAATCAATTTAGAATATTTTTGAACGAGCTGCCTGTCTTCTTCCAGAGTTTTTCCTGTTAATGTCAGACAAATTAATGGCACATTCATTATCCATCAGCATCCTTATTCAACAAGTTTTCTTGCTTCAACTTTGTCGGCAACACTGAGCACCAAAGTTGTACCACGAGGTACTTCATATGGAATTGTTAAATTTCCACCAGGGTGATTAAAGTTTACAATAGTATAGGCTGTTCCTTCTGCAGGGTAGGCTTCCAGTTTCATAGGAACAGGATATGGATAATCAGGCAATTTTTCCTGGAAGATTCCGTAGGCATTGTCGTCGTTAGAAGCTTCAGGCATTGCCATTTCTACAGTAACTCTTGTGTAGTTAGGAACGTATTCATCTTCAATTGTCTGCTGAGAAACTACAGTTCCAGGCTTTTCACTTTCGCCAGCCTGATGAGAAGTTATATCAAATACAATTTTTGTTCTTGCAATTGTCTGCAGTAAATCGTTTATACTTTGACCAATTACATAAGGACGACGGGTATTTTCATAATTTGGTCCGCGGCTTACAACAAGATTTACAACTACAGGCTCAGAGATTTTTGAACCTTCCGGCGGATCCTGTTCAAGAATAGTTCCTGCTTCTGAAGCATCCGGAATGTAAGATGGAGTTGCAAGTGTGATAAGAGGTTTTGTCTGTCCTGCAAAGAGAGTCTGCAGAGACATCTGAACCTCTGAAAGATTTTTTCCAACATAAGAGCCAACTGCGTCAATTACAACACCACGGCTGATTACAAGATTGATTCTGCTGTAGCCTTTAACAATTGCGCCAGGCTGTGGACTCTGTTCAAGAACAAGGCCTTCGTCTCCCGGAACATTTGAATAGCGCAGATTGATTTTTGGATAAAGCTCTTTTATCTGCATTTCAATAAAGGCTTCGTCCCATTTTTTACCGACAACATTTGGCACAAGAACCTTTTCGGCTCCTTTTACATTTGTAAAGAAAACAGCGCAGCCTGCAATAATCATAATTAAAAAGGCGGAAAGGCAGGCAATTATAAGAGCTGGAAGATTTGACTGAAGATGATCAAAGCCTTGAGAAAAACTGAAGCGAACTTTCTTTGGTGAAAAAGATTTTTTTGTTTTGGATTTTTTTGCACCTTTGCCCCCTTCGACCCCTTCGACAGGCTCAGGGACCGCAGACGATTCTGATTCAGGTGCATCATCTGCTGCAGCTTCCTCTGTTTCTTCTGAAGATTCTACATCCTCCTGTGAATCCTGAGTTACAGTTTCATCCTGAACTTCCTTTGATTCTTTTTCATTTTTAGATTCCTGCTCTACAACCTCATCCTGAGCTTCCTGAGCTTGTTGAAGGACTTCTGATGAACTTTCTTTTTCTTCTATAATCTCTTCTTCTTTTTTATTCTTTGCTTTTTTACTCATCTGTTTTCCTCAAGTTTATTTTAATACAGTTCCAAGAAAATCCTTGGCACCGTTCATAAAATCTTTGTAGTACATCATGTTTTTTCCCTGACGCTGGAGCTTTGTAATGCTAAGAATTCCGTCGCCGGTTTTTACATATATTCCGTTTGTAGTTTTATTATACGCTAAAACCTTACCGCAAGGAAAGGCTTTATATACATTATCTGAAATTAAAGGACCAAAGGCCGGATCGTTTTCTAAAAGAGCCTGTGCGTCTGCAAGATAAACTTCTGAGGCGGCTGCAATTTTAAGGGGAGAATCATTTTCTTCCAGACACCAGCAGCAGGGATCAGGATAATAGGCCTTTATTTTACGGCAAATAATTTCGGCACTTTCTGTCCAGTCAATTTTTGCCATTTCTTTTGAGATTGTGTAAGTATAAGTAATGCCTTCTTTGCTCTGTGGCTTTCCCTTTATGAGCTCACCTGCGGCAGAACTTTCTTTTATAATATCGCAGATTAATTCGGCACCTTTTTTTGCACTGTAATTCAAAAGAGATTCTGTTGTGTCATTTTCGGTGATATTTACAAAATCCTGTTTAAGAATATCTCCGGCATCCATTTTAAGAGAAAGGGTTTGAACAGAAATGCCAAGAAACTCGTCTCCTTCTAAAATTGCCTGCTGAACAGGAGTGCAGCCTCTGTATTTTGGCAGGAAAGAAGGATGAAGGTTTACACCGCCCATTGGAAAAAGAGCCAGAAACTTTGGTCCAAAAATATGACCATAAGCAAAGCAAACAAGAAGGTCTGCGCCAAGAGGTGCAATCTGCTCTCGTGCAGCAGAATCAAGATGCTCCGGTGTAAAAAGAGGAAGTCCTTTTTCTAATGCGTATGCTGCAACAGGAGTTGGAGTAGGGGTTTTATGTCTTCCTTTTGCTGTTGGAGGATTTGATAAAACACCTGCAATCTCAAAACCATATTTTTCCTGATTTTCGTAGAGAGCTTCCAAGCTTATCTTAGCCGCATCGGGGCTTCCTGCATAAATTATTTTCATTTTGATTTTTTAGCTTCCTTAGCAGCAATTTTTGCCGCAATTTTAGCAGCTTTTGCAGCCTTTGCCTTTTCTTTTTCTTTTGCACGTTCTGCTCTTTTTTTGAACTGTGCTTCTGTTTTTTCTGCAAAGGCCTTGTCGCCACGGTCTATATAAAGGATTCCGTCTAAATGGTCATATTCATGCTGAATGATTCTTGCAAGCAGTCCGTCTGCATCAAGAGTAAAGGGACGGCCTTTTTCATTAAGAGCCTGAACAGTAACCTTAAGCGGACGGGTAATTGTTTCGTAAACCTGGGGAATACTTAAACAGCCTTCATCATAATCGCCGACTTCTTCTGAAGTTTTAATTATCTGAGGATTGATAAATACACGGCGAACATCATCATCTGCAATAAGAACAAACATCCTTATGTTCTTACCAATCTGAGGAGCTGCCAGTCCAACGCCCTCGTATGCAATCATTGTCTCAAACATATCTTCGGCAAGCTGTTTGATTTCATCATTTACTTCATCAACAGGCACAGATTTTTGTCTGAGACTTTCTTCTCCAAGTTTTACAACATCCAATACCATACTTTATTTACCTATTCTAAGTCGAGCTGCTCTTGCGTGTCCGGCAAGTCCTTCTGAATCTCCAAGATATCCTGCGGCGGCACCGCTTTTTACAGTTCCAACCTTTCCGGCTTTTACGCGTAAAGTTGTAACAGTCTTAAGGAACATTCTTACACTCAAGCCACCTGTGTAGCGTGCACTTGTTGATGTTGGAAGAGTGTGGTTAAGACCTGCTGCATAATCTCCGTAAACCTCTGCTGCATAGTGACCGATGAAAAGGGAACCGTAATTAAATACATTCTTTTCTATTTTATCGCGAAGCTTTCCGTCTTCCATTGCAAGTTCAAGGTGTTCCGGGGCTTTGCGGTTTGCAACTTCTATTGCATCTTCAAGTTTTTCAACAAGGATGATTTTTCCACAATTATCAATACTTGCACGGGCAGTTGCTTTTGTTGTAAGAGTTTCAAGCTGGGCTTCAATTTCGGCACTTACTTTGTGGGCAAAATCTTCGTCAGCTGTAACAAGAATTGGCTGGGCAACTACATCGTGTTCTGCCTGAGCTAAAAGATCAGCGGCAACCCAAGCCGGATTTGCACTTGTATCTGCAATAATCATTACTTCTGTCGGGCCTGCAATAAAGTCAATTCCAACCTGACCGAATACTGCTTTTTTTGCTTCCTGTACAAACTTGTTTCCAGGTCCTACAATAACATCAACTCTTGGAATTGAATCCGTTCCGTAAGTCATTGCACCAATTGCCTGAGAACCACCAACTGCATAAAGGTGATTTACACCACAGATATAGGCAGCGGCCATAATTCCTTC